>NZ_JBEXHJ010000001.1:1001583-1014967 GCF_040607775.1 Micromonospora sp. NPDC005237
TGTCCGCGCCGCCGGTCTCCGGCCCGGCGTACGGGCAGCCCATGTCGGGCCCGCCCGGGATGGTGCCGTACGGCGCTGCCGCGGCTCCGCGGCGGGGTCGCGCGGTGCTGGTGCTGGCCCTGGTGGCCGCGCTGCTCTTCGTGCTCAGCGGGGTGATGACCGGGCTGTTCGTGACCAAGAACAACGAGCTGAACCGGACCGAGAAGCGCCTCACCGGTCAGGTCAGCCAGCGCGACGGGACGATCGCGGCCAACACCACCGAGATCGGGAAGCTCAAGACCGATCTGCAGGCCATGCAGGACAAGCTCGACAACACCGAGCAGGACCTGACCGGCACCCGCAACGACCGCGACGAGCAGGCCCGGCAGAAGAAGGTCATCGCGAGCTGCCTGGACAAGCTGACCACCGCGCTGGGTGCGGCGGCGGCGGGGAACAAGGGCGCGTACGACGCGGCGATGAAGGGCCTCGACAAGGTGTGCGACGAGGCGGAGAACTACCTCTGATCCGCTGTGCCGGCCGCCGCCGGGGTTTCAGGCGGTGGCGGCCGGACGGCGGTCGGCCAGGGCGGTGACCCCGGGTGGGGGCAGGCCGGCCGTCGAGGCGAGCAGGGCGCACCAGCCGAGCAGGTGGGGGGCGAGGTCGTCGTCGACGGGCGTCCAGGAGGCGCGGATCTCGATGTCGCCGGCCGTCGGTGGCCCGGCGAGGTCGCCGAACCGGGTCGACATGGTCTGGGTGACCGTCCCGCCGATCGCCCGGTGACCCGCGTCCTGGGTGTCGAGGGCGTCGGTCAGCCACGTCCAGCCGACCCCGGGGAGCAGCGGGTCGGCGGCGAGGTCGACCTCCAACTCCGCCGTCACGTAGGTGACCAGTCGCAGCGTGCCCTGCCAGGCCTCGTGCCCGGCCGGGTCGTGCAGGAGGATCAGCCGGCCGGTGGCCACCTCGTCGTCGTCGCGCAGCACCGTCGCGGAGAGCGCGAACGTGAACGGCGCGAGCCGCTGGGGGGCGCCGACCTCCTCGAGGGTGATCTCCGGTCGGGGTGCCGGCGACCGCAGCCCGGCGACCGCGCGGGCGAAGGTCTCCGGGAGCGCGATCGGGGGGGCCATGTCGGCAGCCTATGCCGCCGTCGGCCCACCCGCTTCGACGGCGCGCCGACACGTACCCCGACCGCCCGGCCGCGCGACGGACGTTAGGTGCGTCCCCTTCCGTTCACCCGCGGCGGGCTGGGGTCGGGCGGCGTGGCACGATTGCGGCGATGACCACGGACACCACGGGCACTGCCGCCCGAGACGGACACCCGCGCCCCGGCGGCCCGGCCGACTCGCCCTTCATCCGGGCCTGTCGGCGTCGGCCCGGCCCGCACACCCCGGTCTGGTTCATGCGCCAGGCTGGCCGCTCACTGCCGGAGTACCGGGAGATCCGGGCCACCGTGCCGATGCTGGAGTCCTGCCGTCGCCCGGAGCTGGTCACCGAGATCACCCTCCAGCCGGTGCGCCGGCACGGGGTCGACGCGGCCATCCTGTTCAGCGACATCGTGGTGCCGGTCGCCGCGGCCGGGATCGACCTGGACATCGTGCCGGGCACCGGCCCGGTGGTGGCCGAGCCGATCCGTACCGCCGCCGACATCGAGCGGATCCGCCCGATCGGCCGCGACGACGTCCCGTACGTGGACGAGGCCGTCCGCCAACTGGTGGTCGAGCTGGGCGACACCCCGCTGATCGGCTTCGCCGGCGCGCCGTTCACCCTGGCCAGCTACCTGGTCGAGGGCGGCCCGTCGCGGACCCACGCGAAGACCAAGGCGCTGATGTACGGCGATCCCGAGCTGTGGCACGCGCTCTGCGGCCGGTTGGCCGAGGTGACGCTGGCCTTCCTGCGGGTGCAGATCGAGGCCGGCGTGTCCGCCGTGCAGCTGTTCGACTCGTGGGCGGGCGCGCTCTCCGAGGCCGACTACCGCCGTTACGTGCTGCCGCACTCGACGGCCGTGCTGAGCGGGCTGGCGCACGCGGGCGTGCCGCGCATCCACTTCGGGGTCGGCACCGCCGAGCTGCTCGGCGCGATGGGCGAGGCCGGCGCGGACGTGGTCGGCGTCGACTGGCGTACTCCGCTGGACGTGGCCACGCACCGGATCGGCCCGGACAAGGCGGTGCAGGGCAACCTGGACCCGACCGTGCTGCTCGCGCCGTGGCCGGTGGTGGAGGCCGAGGTGCGCCGGATCCTGGCGCAGGGGCGGGCGGCCCCCGGGCACGTGTTCAACCTCGGCCACGGTGTGCTGCCGGAGACCGACCCGGACGTGCTGACCCGGGTGGTCGCGCTGGTGCACGAGGTCTCCAGCCGCCGGGCCGACCAGGGCTGACACGGCGATGCGGCAGCCCTGGCGGGTGGCGGTGGTCGGCGGCGGGATCGCCGGACTGGCCGCCGCGGTCCGGCTGCGCGACCGCGCGCCGGAGGGCACCGAGATCACTGTGTACGAGCAGTCCGGCGCGGTGGGCGGCAAGCTGCGCACCGGGACGTTGGCCGGCGCGCCGGTGGAGTTCGGCGCCGAGTCGTTCCTGATGCGCGACCCGACCGGGGCCGAGAGCGCGGCGGTGGCGTTGGCTCGCCGGCTCGGGCTGGCCGAGAAGATCGTGCACCCCAGCGTCGGGCAGGCCGCGCTTGTCGTCGACGGAGGGCTGCGCCCCATCCCGGGCGGGACGCTGGTGGGCGTACCCGGGGATCTGGAGCGGGTGGCCACGGTCGCGCGCCCGGCCGCGGACGCCGACACCGACGGCGGCCGGCCGCTGGTCGGGCCGGACGCGGACGTCTCGGTGGGCGCGCTGGTCCGGTCCCGTTTCGGCGACGAGGTGGTCGACCGGCTGGTCGACCCCATGCTGGGTGGCGTGTACGCGGGCCGCGCGGACGACCTGTCGCTGGTCACCACGATGCCGGCGCTGGCCCGTGCCGCGCGGGTGGAGCACACCCTGGTCGGCGCGGTCCGGGCGGCGCAGGCCGCCGCGCCGCGCGCGCCGGGCGCCCCGGTCTTCGGCACCCTGGCGGGTGGGCTCAGCACCCTGGTCGAGGCGGCGGTGACGGCCAGCGGCGCGACGTTACGACGGGACGCCGCGGTGCGTGAGCTCACGCCCACCGGCACGGGTTGGCGGCTCACCGTCGGCCCGACCCGCGATCCGGAGCTGGTCGACGTGGACGCCGTGGTGCTGGCTGTGCCGGCCCGGCCGGCGGCCCGGCTGCTCGCCGGCCCGGCCCCGGTGGCCGCCTCGGCCGTGGGCGAGCTGGACTACGCGAGCGTCGCGCTGGTCACCCTGGCGTTGCCGCAGCCGCTGCTGCCCGAGCTGTCCGGCTTCCTGGTGCCGAGCATTGAAGGGCTGCTGATCAAGGCGGCCACGTTCTTCACCACGAAGTGGGGGCACCTGCGGCGGCCGGACGGGCTGGCGCTGGTGCGCGCCTCGGTGGGCCGCTACGGCGAGGAGGCGCAGCTCCAACGCCCGGACGCGGACCTGGCCGCGACCGTGCACCGGGAGCTGTCGGCGGTGCTCGGCGCCCCGCTGCCCGCCCCGGTCGACGGGCACGTGCAGCGGTGGGGCGGCGCGCTGCCCCAGTACACCCCGGGGCACGCCGACCGGGTGACCGCCGCGCGGACGGCGCTGCGGGCCGCGCATCCCACCCTGGCCCTGGCCGGCGCCGGCTACGACGGTGTCGGCATACCGGTCTGCGTCCGCTCCGGCGAGACGGCGGCCGACGAGATCATCACAGCACTGGGAGGATCGGCGAGATGACCGAGCAGACCAACGCGGCCCGGTTGCGGGAGCTGAACGACAGCATCCGTTACACGATGTGGTCGGTGTTCCGGGCCAGCGCCCCACTGCCGTCCCTGCGGGACAACGTCACCGGTGAGGTCGAGTCCCTCTTCGACGAGCTGGCCGGCAAGGACGTGGTGATCCGGGGCGTGTACGACGTCTCCGGGCTGCGCGCCGACGCGGACGTGATGATCTGGTGGCACTCCGCGTCGAGCGACGCGCTGCAGGACGCGTACCTGCGGTTCCGCCGCACCACGCTGGGCCGGGCGCTGACCCCGGTCTGGTCGCAGATGGCGCTGCACCGGCCGGCGGAGTTCAACAAGAGCCACATCCCGGCGTTCCTCGCCGGCGAGGAGGCCCGCCCCTACCTGTGCGTCTACCCGTTCGTGCGCTCGTACGGGTGGTACCTGCTGCCCGACGCCGAGCGGCGCGAGATGCTGGCCGAGCACGGCAAGATGGCCCGCGGCTACCCGGACGTACGCGCCAACACGGTCGCCTCGTTCGCGCTGGGCGACTACGAGTGGATGCTCGCGTTCGAGGCCGACGAGCTGCACCGGATCGTCGACCTGATGCGGGACCTGCGCGCCTCCGGGGCCCGCCGGCACGTCCGCGAGGAGGTCCCGTTCTACACGGGCCGCCGCCGGTCGGTCGCCGAGATCGTCAACTGCCTGGTCTGATCCCCGCCGGCCGGCGCCGCACCCCCGCCCGGGTGCGGCGCCGGACGGGGATCAACTGGTCTTCGTACAGGAGACCAGGGGAACGGGGTTGCTGCCGGTCCACGAGCCGAGGAAGCCGAACGTGGTGCTCGCTCCGCCGGCCAGGACGCCGTTGTAGTTCACGTTGCGCGCGGTCACCAGTGTGCCGTTGGTGGTGACGTTGGCGTTCCACGCGGACGCGACCTTCTGACCGTTGTTGAAGTTCCAGCTCACCGACCAGCTCTGCGTCGGCGAGTTGACCCCCGCGGTCACCTTCACCTCGGCCTGGAAGCCGCCGGCCCACTGACCGGTGATCGTGTACGTCGCGTAGCAGGCGCCGGCCGGCGCGGGAGTGCTCGGCGGCGGCGTGCTCGGGGGCGGCGTGCTCGGGGGCGGGGTGGTGGGCGGTGGCGTGGTGGGCGGCGGGGTCGTCGGCGGCGGCGTGGTGGGCGGCGGGGTGCTCGTGCCGCCGGAGAAGTCCACGTCACTGCACAGGTAGTACGACTGGTCCAGGTGGCTGGCCTGCCAGACGGTGTAGACGATGTGCCGCCCGGTGCGGCCCGGCGCGCTGACCGGGATCTGGATGGAGACGCCACCGGTGTCCGGGTTCCACTGCGACGCCGGGGTGTTGCCGATCTGGCCGGCCAGCTCGAGGTCGTCCCAGCCGAGCGCCTCGGTCGACGAGTTGAAGCCCTGCTTGGTCACGTACACCCGGATGTAGTCGGCGCCGTGGCTGGCCTGGTCGAAGAAGCGCAGCCGGAAGTTGTTCGACACCGGGGTGGCCTTCCACGCGCCGACGGTGTCCAGGGCGTTGTAGCGACCGTTCTGTGTGCGTCCGCCGCTGCACAGTTGACCGTTGGGGACGGCGGCCTGGTGGTTGCCGGCCACACCCTCGCGGAACAGCCCGTTCCAGTTCCACATGGCCTGCGGGTCGGCCTGCCAGGCCTGCCAGCACATCGGGTCCTCGGTGGCCATCCGGGGATTCTGGAAGTCGCTGCCCCAGCGTTGCCAGCAGCTGTAGTTGCGCGAGGCCGGGTCGACGACCGAGCCGTGCGCGGAGGCGGGCTGGACCAGCGCGACGCTCAGCGCGGTGGTCAGCAGGAGCGTGGCGGCCGCCGCGATGGCGAGTGGCCGGAGCACGCGTGGTGATCGGGCGAGAGTGGACATGGAGCCCCCGGGGGGATGAGGTCGGACGACGACACCCGGACAGCCGGGAGTTGCCCGCTCCCGTGCCTACTGCGTTGCTCCCGCGATGGCTCTACCCGGCACGATGCCAGGTCGATCGTCAGACGTCAATGACCTTGCGGCGCATCGGGGTGTGCGGGATGCCGTCCTCGACGTACTCCGGGCCGCTCACCGCGAAGCCGTGCCGGGCGTAGAAATCGACCAGGTGCGACTGGGCCTCCAGCACGCAGGGCCGGTTGCCGACCAGATCCAGCGCCGCCGTCATCAGCCGGCCCGCCTGCCCGCCGCCGCGCGCCTGCGGGGCCACCACCACCCGACCGATCCGGGCGGCGCCGTCGGGGTCGGCGAGGATCCGCAGGTACGCCAGCGGCGCCCCGCCGTCGGTCAACCAGAGGTGGCGGGTGCCCGGCTCCACGTCCCGCCCGTCGAGCTCGGGGTAGGGGCAGTTCTGCTCCACCACGAACACGTCGATGCGCAGCTTGAGCAGGTCGTGGAAGGTGCGGGCGTCCAGGTCGGCGAAGGACGCCACCCGGATCTCGGTGGTCTGCTGGGACACCCACCGATGGTAGGCCGGGCCGGCTCACGCGGCGTCCCCACGGGTCGGTGCGAGGTAGGTGGCGGCCACGGCGGCGAGCAGCAGCGCGCCGCCGAGGAGCACCGGCAGTGGGAGCGGCTCGTGCAGCAGCGCCACGGCCAGCGCCGCCGCCGTCAGCGGTTCGAGCAGGGTCAGCACGGCCGCGACGCTGCCCGCGGTCGTGCGCAGCCCGGCGTAGAACAGCGCGTACGCCACGGCGGTGGTGACGACGCCGAGGTGCAGCAGCAGCGCCAGGGTGTCGAGGCGTACGTCGACGGCGACGCCGGCGACCAGTGCCATCGGCGCCAGGGTCAGCGCGCCGACCACAGTGGAGATGGTAGTCAGTGTCATCGGTGCGGTGTGCTGCGACATCTGGCGGCTGATCAGGGTCGTCACCGCGTACCCGAGGCCGGACCCGGCGGCCGCGAGCAGGCCCAGCAGCGGGGCCGGCGCGGCCGTGGTGGGCTCGGCGGTGGCCCCGGTGATCAGGGCGAGCCCGGCCACGGCGGTGACCAGGGTGCCGAGGCGTACCGGGCCGGGGAGCCGGCGGGCCCGCAGCGACTCCCAGGTCGCGGCGAGCACCGGCGCCAGGCCCAGGCTCACCACGGTGGCCACGCTGACCCCGGCGAGCGCCACGGCGGCGAAGTAGAGCGCCTGGTAGAGGCCGAGGCCGACGCCGGTGAGCAGCAGCGGTACGGGTGCCGCGCGCAGGGCGGCCGGAAGCGTGCGGAGCCGGCCGGCGGTGCACGCCAGCAGGACGAGCGCGGCGATCGCGAGGCGGAAAAAGCCGATGCTCACCGGGCTGAGCCCGGTGCCCTCGCGCAGCAGTTGCACCGCCACGCCGGTGGTGCCCCACAGGACTCCGGTGACGGTGATCTGGATCAGGCCGGTGCGGGCCTTCAGGGCGGCCGGGGCCGGGGCGGCCGGCGGCGCGGTACGGGACGTGGACACGGGTGCGCTCCGGTGGGGTGACGTTGACGGGGACGACGTCGACGGAGCGCGTACGGCGAACTGGCCGGCCCGGGTCGGTCACCCGGTCGGTGTGGCGCGCGGCGCTCCGCTCAGGAGCGCGGCGGGGGCAGGACGCCCAGCAGTGGCCGCATCGGGCGACCGTACCGCAGGGCGCGCGGTCAGGCGGGGCGGGCGCCGACGGCGTCGCGGATCTCGGCGCCCTCGGTGCCCTCGACCGCGCGGGCGCAGTGCCCGCAGCAGAAGAACCGGCCGTTGACCTCCACGCCGTGCCCGACGATCTTGATCTGGCAGTGTTCGCAGATGGGTGCCATGCGGTGGATCGCGCACTCGAACGAGTCGAAGGTGTGCACGTCACCGCTGACGGTGTGCACCTCGAACGCCATCCAGTAGTCGTTGCCGCAGACCTCGCAGGTTGCCACCGAAAAACCCCCCGTATCAGGACATGTGCCACCAGAGTGCCTCAGGGCAGGGTGGCGGCGGGCGAATTACCGCCAGCTGGTCGGGCCGGGCGGCGTGTCGGCTCCGGCGTGTCGTCCGTTAGGCCCGATGAACCGCCGTGACCCCCGGAGGATCGCCATGATCAAACGCAACAAGCTCTTCGGCAGCCAGACCCGGGTGACGTTCTGCCTCCCACGGGACGCCCCGCCCGGCCCGGTGAGCGTCGTGGGCTCCTTCAACGACTGGGAGCCCGGCCGGCACGAGTTGGTGGCCCGCCGCGACGGCACCCGGACGGTGACCGTGAAGCTCAGCCCGGGGGAGTACCGGTTCCGCTATCTCGCCAGCGGCGGGGTCTGGCTCGACGACGAGACGGCCGACGTGGTCGACGACCGCGGCAGCCTGCTGCGACTCTGAGGAGCGAAGTCGTCACCATCGATGTATTTATCGACCACACCCTTTACTGTTAATAAAGTTTAAATTACCTTGGGGGCACCTCACCGCACCTGGAGAAGGAGCTGCCCCCATGCGTCGAAGAATCACCGTCCCGCTGGTGGCGGCGGGCGCTGTCGCCGCCACCCTCACCGTCGCTGGGCCCGCCCAGGCGCACGGCTACGTCTCCGCCCCACCGAGCCGGCAGGCGCTCTGCGCGCAGGGCCGGGTGCCCGACTGCGGGCAGATCAAGTACGAGCCGCAGAGCGTCGAAGGGCCCAAGGGTCTGAAGAGCTGCAACGCCGGCATCGCCCAGTTCGCCGTCCTCAACGACGACAGTCGGGGCTGGCCGGCCACGTCGGTCGGTAGCTCACTGACCTTCACCTGGGTCAACACCGCCCGGCACGCCACCAGCAACTGGGAGTACTGGATCGGCAACACCCGCGTCGGCGTGGTCAACGGCAACGGGCAGCAGCCGGGCGCGACGGTCTCGCACACCGTCAACCTGGGTGGCTTCTCCGGCCGCCAGAAGATCCTCGCCGTGTGGAACATCGCCGACACCGCGAACGCGTTCTACTCCTGCATCGACGTGCAGATCGGCGGCGGCGGGTCGACGCCCACCCCCACGCCGACCACCTCACCCACGCCGCGGCCGACCACCAGCCCGACCACGGCGCCGACGACCCCGCCCCCGACGGGTGGCACCTGGACCGCCGGCCGGGCGTACCAGGTCGGCGACCAGGTCACCTACGGCGGACTGACGTACCGCTGCCGGCAGGCCCACACGGCGATCCCCGGCTGGGAGCCGCCGAACGTGCCGGCGCTCTGGCAACAGGTCTGACCCGCACGGGTGCGGCCCCGGCCGCACCCGTGTCGCCGTCCCCGGATGATCGGAGCCCCCGGCATGCCCCGCGCAACCCTGCTGACGTGCCTGCTCGCCGCGTCGCTGCTCACCGCCTGCGCCGGGCCGTCGGAGGGCTCGCCGGCCCCCGCGTCCCCGGCCGCGTCGGCGGCGGCCGGGCCCGCGGCGGCCGGAGCGCCGCCGGCCGGAGCCGAGATGAGCGGCATCGACGTGGTGTTCCTGAACACGATGATCGGGCACAGCGAACGCACGGTGCAGATCGTCCGGCTCGCCCGGGACCGGCTGCGCGACGACGCGCTGCGCACTCTGGCCGCCGCCATCGAGGCGACCGAGGCCGACGAGCTGTCGGCCATGCGCGGTTGGCTGCCCACGAGCGGGCCGGGCGTCAGCGCGGCCGGGCACGACCACGCCGGGCACGGCGACGACACCGCGCTCGACCGGCTGCGGGCCGCGTCGGACGCCGACGTCGACCGGGTGCTGCGCGAGGTCCTCGCCGACCACCAGCGGGCCGCCGCCGACCTGGCCCGGGCCCAGGTCGGCGTCGGCCGCAACGAGCGGGTCCGCGACCTGGCCCGGCGGATCGACCAGTCCCGCAGCGCCGAGGTCGAGCTGCTCAGGGGTACGCCCTGAGCGTGCCCGTCAGCGCGGTTCCAGCCGGACCGAGATCGAGTTGACGCAGTGCCGGGTGTCCTTGGGGGTGAAGCCCTCGCCGTGGAACACGTGCCCGAGGTGGCTGTCGCAGCGGGCGCAGCGGATCTCCGTACGCGCCATGCCGAGGCTGCGGTCCTCGATCTCCTTGACCCGGCCCGGGATGGCGTCGTCGAAGCTCGGCCATCCGCAGTGCGAGTCGAACTTCGTGTCGCTGGAGAAGAGTTCCAGACCGCAGGCCCGACAGTGGTAGACGCCCTGGGTCTTGGTGTCCACGTACTCGCCGGTCCACGGGCGTTCGGTGCCGGCCTCCCGCAGGACGTGGAACTCCTCGGGGCTCAGGCGGACACGCCACTCGTCCTCGGTCTTGGGCAGGTTGTTGTCGTCAAGACTCACCCGTCAACGGTACGTCGAACGTCGGGGGCGTGGCATATGGTCGCGGGATGGGTGGCACCAAGGCAGCGGTCGCCGAGGTCGAGGTGGCCGGGCGCAGCGTACGGCTGAGCAGTCCGGACCGGGTGATCTTCCCGCAGCGGGGGTTCACCAAGGCGGACGTCTTCCAC
This sequence comes from Micromonospora sp. NPDC005237, assembly GCF_040607775.1. Classification (NCBI taxonomy): domain Bacteria; kingdom Bacillati; phylum Actinomycetota; class Actinomycetes; order Micromonosporales; family Micromonosporaceae; genus Micromonospora; species Micromonospora sp. NPDC005237. Next base: position 1,011,738 of record NZ_JBEXHJ010000001.1, read on the forward strand.
TACTACCTGGCGGTCGGCGACGGGATCATGCGCGCCCTGCGGGACCGGCCCACCACGCTGCAACGCTTCCCCGAGGGCATCGAGGGTGAGGCGTTCTTTCAGAAGCGGGTGCCCACGCGGGGCGTGCCGCCCTGGGTGACCACCGCCCAGATCACCTTCCCGAGCGGTCGCAGCGCGGGCGAACTCTGCCCGGCCGACCTGGCGCACGTGGCCTGGGCGGCACAGATGGGCACGATCGTCTTCCACCCGTGGCCGGTGCGCGCCGCCGACGTGGATCGCCCCGACGAGCTGCGCATCGACCTCGACCCGCAGCCCGGCACCGACTTCGCCGACGCGGCGCGGGCCGCCGGGGAGGTCCGCGCGCTCCTCGACGAGCTCGGCGCGACCGGCTGGCCGAAGACCTCCGGGGGTCGCGGCGTGCACGTCTACCTGCGCATCCAGCCCCGCTGGACGTTCACCGAGGTGCGTCGCGCCACCATCGCGCTGGCCCGGGAGGTGGAGCGCCGCAACCCCGACCTGGTGACCACCGCCTGGTGGAAGGAGGAGCGCGGCACCCGGGTCTTCGTCGACTACAACCAGATGGCCCGGGACCGGACGATCGCCTGCGCGTACTCGTTGCGGGCCAACCCGCGGGCCACCGTCTCCACCCCGGTGACCTGGGACGAGCTGCCCGACGTCGACCCGGACGACTTCGACCTGCGCAGCGTCCCGACCCGCCTCGCCGAGCAGGGCGACCCGCACGCCGGCATCGACGACGCCCCGTGGGACATCACGCCCCTGCTGGAGTGGGCCGAGCGCGACGCCGCAGCCGGCCAGGGCGACCTGCCGTACCCGCCGGACCACCCCAAGATGCCCGGCGAACCCAAGCGCGTGCAGCCCAGCCGCGCCAAGCGCGAGAGCGCCTGACCGGCCCTGCCTCACGGGGATGGCTGGGCGGTCCACGCCAGAAACCGGGTGAACAGCTCCGTCGGATCAGGCGCCGGATCGCCACCGAGCGCACGGCAGTTATCGACATCTATGAGTGCGGCTGCGGCTCACGGCCGAGCTTGCTCTGCAACGATCAACTACAGCCAGTCATGTTGGTCGACCCGGCGGCGTCCGGATCTGCTGACATGAGTGCACAGATCACATAACACTCGGCCCGAGCCCGGCGGACTTTATCGAAGACCGAAGTCGCTTGGAGCCTCGGCCGCTTTGGCTCTGAACGCCTTATCCAGATTCTCATCCGCTGGGCCGAGAAGGTCATAAAACTGACGTTCCCGCGATCCAGCGTATTCGACATCCGACTCATGGTTCAAGACCTCAGTCAGGAGGTCAGCAAGCTCGGACAGGCGGAAGTAGCGCATCGCGTCGATCGCCCGTCTCAGGCGGAAAGGTTCGTTGACTTCCACGGCGAAGCCCAAGCCGCCGCCCATGGCCGAGTTGTAGACACGTAGCAGGAAGGAAAGGTGCGCAATCCCTAGCGGAGTTCCTTTAGGCGCTTCACCGTCAGCCCCATAGTCGCAGGCACGGTTCCAGATGACGGCGAGATCGTCCAACACGGACCACCTCCACGTCTCATCCAACTCGTCCATCATGGGCCACCGAGTTCCTCTTACTCGCGCCGATGCAGCGCACGATTCAATCACGCTAGCCCCGTACTCGTCGCGCATCCTCTTCTGCCGCGATTCGGGCGACACCCACGTCCACCGGTTACTCATCGTGAGCATCAGACATGCGTCGCCGGAACCGTAAGCCGACAAGCTGGGGACTGCGTAGATTTCCGTGTTTGACCTGGGTGTGGTCCGTTGGACAGGACGTTGATCCTGTCTGGGAAGGACCACGTCATGGCAGACAAGAAGAAGGCGGTTCAGCTTCCTGAACCGACGGCGGCTGAGGTGGAGTTCGCGCAGCAGCTGGTCGAGCGGGCCAAGGCCGACGGCGTCTCGTTGGTCGGCCCGGGTGGGCTCCTCGCGGGGATCACCCGCACGGTCCTTGAATCAGCGCTCGACGCTGAACTGGATGCCCACCTCGACGAGGTCGGCGTCGACGAGGCGACCGGCCGGCGGACCAACGTTCGCAACGGGCACGGGGCAAAGACGGTGCAGACCGAGGTCGGGCCGGTGCGGATTCAGGTTCCTCGGGACCGGGCGGGTTCGTTCGCGCCGCGGATCGTGCCGAAGCACGTCCGCCGGTTGGACGGGTTCAACGAGGCGATCCTGTCGCTGTATGCCAAAGGCTTGACGACCGGTGAGATCTGCGCGCATCTGGCGGATGTGTATGACGCCGACGTGTCTCGGGAGTTGATCAGCCGGGTCACCGACAGCGTGGTGGAGGAGATGGAGGCTTGGCGGCAGCGGCCGCTCGACAGGGTTTATCCGGTGGTGTTCATCGACGCGCTGGTGATGAAGATCCGGCAGGGGCAGGTCGCGAACCGGCCTGTCTACGTGGTGGTCGGGATCAGTCTCGACGGGGAACGCGACGTGCTGGGCATGTGGGCCGGGACCGGCGGTGAGGGCGCCAAGCAGTGGGCCGGTTACCTGACCGAGCTGCGTAACCGGGGTGTCGAGGACGTGTTCATGGTCTGCTCCGACGGCCTCAAGGGCATGACCGACGCGATCGAGCAGGTCTGGCCGCAGGCGGTGCACCAGCAGTGCGTCGTGCACCTCGTGCGGGCCAGCCTGCGCTATACGAACCGGAAGGACTGGCAGAAGATCACCCCCGCCCTGCGGGACATCTACACGGCTCCGACCGTCGCCGCGGCAGAGGCCCGGTTCGAGGTGTTCGCCGCTGAGTTCGGCGACCAGTATCCGGCCGTGATCCGGCTCTGGCGCACCTCCTGGCCGCAGTTCGTGCCGTTCCTGGACTACGACCACGAGGTCCGCAAGGTTCTCTACACCACCAACATCATCGAGTCCCTCAACGCCCGGTTCCGGCAGGCCGCCCGCCGGCGCGGGCACTTCCCCACCGAGCAGGCCGCGATGAAGGTCCTCTACCTCGTCGTCCAACAGAAACGCAAGGGCGGCGGGAGCATCACCGGCCGGGTCTACGGTTGGGCCAAGGCCCTCAACGCCTTGGTCCTGGCCTACGGCGACCGGATCACCATCTAACAATCTCGATCACACCACAGGCCCAAACACGGAAATCGACACACTCGGGGCTGTCTCGCTAAGGGTGTTTTCGGCGATCTTGGTTAGTAGGTTTCAGCAGGTGGGAAGCGGTCGCTGAAGGTGATGGCGAAGGCGTTCAAC
>NZ_JBEXHJ010000002.1:0-369597 GCF_040607775.1 Micromonospora sp. NPDC005237
ACCAACGACATCAGCCACGGCGAACTGATCCGCACCACCGCCGACCAAACCTTCACCATCGACCCCTGCAACCTCCAACTCCTCTACCAAGGCCGCTCCCCCAACTCCGGCGGCGACTACGGCCTCCTGCCCTACCGCCCCGGCCTGCTCACCCTGCGGCGCTGACGCTCCGCCACTCCACGACCCGGGGCGGGTTCGGCACCACGCCGAACCCGCCCCGGGTCGTACGTCCCTCGGCCGCCGCGACGTTTGGGGCGGGTCCAGGCATGCCGGCGCTACCGCTGGTCGCCGTCCAGGTAGCGCAGCACCGCGGTGACCCGGCGGTCGGCCCGGTCGTCCGGCGGGAGCTGGAGTTTCGCGAAGATGCTCCGGATGTGCTTGTGCACCGCGCCGTCGGTGACGAACAGCCGCTCCGCGATCGCCGTGTTGCCGAGCCCCTCGGCCATCAGCCCCAACACCTCACGCTCGCGCGGCGACAGCTCGCCCAGCGCGGTGTCCGGCCGGCGGTTGCGGGCGAGCAACTGCGCCACCACCTCCGGGTCGATCACGCTGCCGCCGTCCGCGACGCGACGCAGCGCGGTGAGGAACTCCTCGACCCGGCCCACCCGTTCCTTCAACAGATAACCGAGCCCGGCGGCGCCGACCGAGAACAGTTCGGTGGCGAACGCCTGCTCCACGTACGCCGACAGGACCAGCACCGCGAGGCCGGGTCTGCGGCGGCGGGCCTCCACCGCGGCCACGATGCCCTCGTCGGTGTGGGTCGGCGGCATCCGTACGTCAACGATCGCCACGTCCGGCGCGTGCTCGTCGACCGCGACCAGGAACTCTCCCGGGGTGCCCGCCGTGGCGACCACGTCCAGCTCCTCCGCCCGCAACAGCAGCGCCAAACCCTCCCGCAACAGCGGGTCGTCCTCGGCGATCACGATCCGCATGGCAGCTCCACGTGCATCCTCGTCGGCCCTCCCGATGGGCTGGTCAGCGTCATTCGCCCGTCGTACGCCTCGACCCGCCGGCGGATGCCGGTGAGCCCGGAGCCGCGTGCCTCGTCGGCGTCGCCGCGCCCGTCGTCCTCGATGGTGACCAGCAGCCGGCCGTGCTCGCGGCGTACGGCGACGTCCACCTGGCTCGCCCCGCTGTGCCGGACCACGTTCGTCAGCGCCTCGGCCACCACGAAGTACGCGGTGGCCTCGACCGACGCCGCGCAGCGGACGGCCACGTCCACCGCGAGCCGGCACGGAACCGCGCAACTGCCGGCCAGGCCCGCCAGCGCCCCGGCGAGGCCCCGGTCGTCCAGTACGGGCGGCAGGATGCCGCGCACCACCGTCCGCAGTTCGCCGAGCGCCTGTTCCGCCGCGTCCTGCGCCTGCCCGAGGATCTCGTCGGCCCGGTCCGGGTCGCGCCGTACCGCCCGGCGCGCGGCGCCCAGCAGCACGTTGACCGCTACCAGCCGATTCTGCGTGCCGTCGTGCAGCGACCGCTCGATGCGGCGCAGCTCCAGGGCGTGGGCGTCCAGCGCCGCGGCCCGGGTGGCGGTCAGCGCGGCGACCCGCAGCGACAGGTCGACCCCCGGCGGCGGGGGCAGCAGCCACCGGCCGGGCCAGGACTGGAAGCGGACCAGCGCCGGACCGAACCCGACCGCGGCGACCAGCCAGCCCACCCCGAGCACCCCGACCACGAGCGCCTCGGACAGCCCGTCGATGCGCCACCAACCGATCCCCGGTGCGCCGGCCTCGGGCGGGACCAGTCGGTACCACAGCGGGAACGTGATGTCCTGAAGGGCGTAGAGCGGCAGGGCGAGGCCGACCAGGCCGGACACCAGGCCGGTGATCGAGTGGAGCGTGACCCAGCCGAGCTCCCGGCGGACGAACGGGTCGCGCACCGCCTCCCGCAGCTCCTCCGGCACCGGCCCGGGAGCCGGGATCGTCGTGCCCAGACGGGACAGCCGAGCGCGCTCCCGATCGGCCACCGAGCGCACCGTCCGCAACGCGCCGGGCGCCAGCCGCAGACCCACCCCGACCAGGCAGGCCAGTGCCACGACCAGCGCCCAGCACAGCGCGCCCAACGCCAGCAGCGCGGTGCCCAGCCCGCCGACGAGGTGTTCGAGGGCGTCGACCGAGGCGCGCACCCGGCCCCGCACGTACGCCATCGCCGCCCACCTCCCGCGCCAACATAGGCCACCGCGAGCACGGCCGGCAGCGTCCGCGGCGGAAAGTACAGCCTGCTGTACCGCCGCTCGTCGAGCTGGCGGGATCGTCCCCGTCGGGGTCGCCCGCCTAGCGTCGATGGTGTCGTCGAACGTCACCGAGGGAGACAGTCATGACCGACCCGTACCGCATCATCGAGGCCCCGGCCGCCGCACCGGAACGGCCCGGCGGCCTGCTACGTCCGCTGCTGTGGCTGGTGCTCTTCGTCAGCGCGGCGATCAACGCGGTGCTCTCGAGCGTTGTGGACAGCCCGTGGATCGGCTCGGTGTTCGGCCTGGTCGCGGTGCTCTGCGCGGCGGCGCTGATCGTCCACCACCGGCGCAACCGCTGACGCCGTCCCGTCGACGGCGCCCGCAGTCGTTCTACGGGCGTCGGGACGGTCAGCGCTCGGTGGCACTGACCGTCATGCGCTGGGTGCCGAGCACCGAGAGCAGGCGCAGCGCCTCCGCGGAAGGTGAGCCCGGCACCGCGGTGTGGATGACGAGCCGCTGGTCACGGTCGGCGATGTCGAGGACGTCGCAGTTCACGGTCACCGGGCCGACCAGCGGGTGCTGAAAGGTCTTGATCAGGGTGCGCTCGTCGTCGACGTCGTGCGACTCCCACAGTTCGCGGAACCGTTGGCTGCCCGCGAGCAGGTCGCGGACCAGCGCCGCCACCTCGGGGTCGTCGGGGTAGCGGGCGGCGGTGGCGCGTAGTCGCCGGGCCGAACTGCGGGTGAACTCCTCGACGTCGGACACCCCGTACAGCACCCGGCCGTCCGGGTGCGGGCCGAGGAAGGCGCGGCGAACCAGGTTGCGGTCACGTCGGGGCAGCGCCGAGAAGTCCTCCATCAACGCCGCCGCGAGATCGTTCCAGGCGATCACCTCGTAGCTGGCCGACGTCACGTGGGCGGCCGCCTGGGGCAACCGCTCGATCAGGTCGAGGATGCTCTGCCGCACCTCGTGCGGCGGCCCGGCCGGCGGGGCCGGCGGCCTGCCGGCCAGATGGTGCAGGTGGTCGCGCTCGGCGTCGGAGAGGCGCAGCGCGCGGGCCAGGCCGGCCAGCACCTCGGGCGAGGGGTGCGGGGCGCGGGCCTGTTCGAGCCGGGTGTAGTACTCGATGGAGATGAACGCCAGCCGGGACACCTCCTCGCGTCGCAGCCCGGGCGTGCGGCGCCTGGTGCCGGCCGGCAGGCCCACCTCGGCGGGGGTGAGCCGCTCGCGCCGGCTGCGCAGGAAGAGGGCCAGCTCCTGTCGATTCACCCCTCAAGTGTGCGCCGCTGGACGGGCTCAGCCAGTGGCTCACCGCCCCCCGCACCGCGGCGTACGACCGGCTGCCCACCAACCCGCCCTCCTGGCTGGCCGACAACGGACCGCTCACCGCGCAGGAGAAGAGCACCCTGGACACGAACTTCCGCAAGCGTGCCCAGTCCGTGCAGGCGGTCGATCGGCTGATCGGCAACCTGCGCGCCCAGCTCACGACCAGCGGCATCGCCGACAACACCTATGTCGTGTTCAGCTCCGACAACGGCTTCCACATGGGCGAGTACCGGTTGACCGGCGGCAAGCAGACCGCCTTCGACACCGATGTGCGGGTCCCGCTCGTCGTCGCCGGGCCGGGCGTCGTTCCCGGATCGCAGCGCGCCGAGATCGTGCAGAACATCGACCTGGCACCGACCTTCCAGCGCATCGGCGCCGCCGACGTCGGCACGCACGTCGACGGGCGCAACCTGCTTCCCCTCGCGCAGGGCGAGGCGGCGCCGAACTGGCGTACCGGGGCGCTGATCGAGCACCACGGCCCCAACCAGGCCGCCGACGATCCCGACGCCCAGGACCGCCGCAACGGCAGCCCGATCACCTACGAGGCTCTGCGGACCGCGACCTACACCTACGTCGAGTACTCCAACGGCGAACGGGAGTACTACGACAGGACCGTCGACCCGCACCAGCTCGACAACATCGCGGCCGGCCTTTCGGCCACGCGACAGGCCGCGCTGCACGATGCCCTCACGTCGTACGTCGCCTGCCACAGCCACTCGGCATGCTGGGCGGCCGGTCACGTGCCGGCCTGACGAGCGCGGGTTCCCTGGCGGCCTCGACAGCCGTCCCGACGCCGGCTTCACTCCGCGGACGTGACGACCCGCGCGAGTGGAGCCGCGCGGCCGGCTCGGTAGCGACCCGGCGTCGTTCCGATGATCGCGCGGAACGCCGCGATGAAACTGCTGGGGTTGGCCCATCCGCAGGCGTAGGCGGTCCGGGTGGTGTCCCAGCCGTCGGCCAGCAGCACGAGTGCGTGGTAGACCCGCAGCTGCGTCCGCCACTCGTAGAAGGTCATGCCGAGTTCGTCGCGGAACAGTCGGCTGAGGGTACGAGGGCTCACGCCGATCGTCTTCCCGAGTTCGGCCAGCGTGGCGTTGTCAGCCGGCGTCTCGTACAGCATCCGGGCGAGGGCTTGCAGGCGGTCGTCGCGCGGCTCCGGCAGGTGCAGTGGCTGTTCGTGCGCCGCGCGGAGTTCATCGACGAGCACTCGAAGCAGGCGAGAGCGCGCGGAGCGGCTGTAGCCAGGCGTCACGTCGTCGTAGTTGCCCGGGCCGGTCAGGGCGAGCAGGACCTCGCGGGCGAGGCCCGAGGCAACGAACACGGCGGGGTGATCCGGTAAGCGCCCGGCGAGGGATGGCGTAAGGAACACGATCCGCATGTCGGTGTCGCCGTGCGCTCGGTGGTCGTGCGTGCACTCCGCAGGGGTCCAGGAAACCCGGTTGGCGGGAACGATCGACGTGCCGCGCTCGGTGTGCACGGCCAGGATGCCGCTGGCCGCGTACACCAGGTGCCCTCGACCGTGCGTCTGCGCGGCGCTTGTCCCGCCCGAGGGCCAGAGGTGGCGGCCGCCCGAGGGCCAGAGGTGCGACCTCACTCCGGCGGCCGGATGAGATTGGCGGCGAACGGGCATCCGCTGGCTTCCTGTCGGTAGTAAGCCACTCCCTGACCTGGCGACACTACCTCCGGGCGGTGATCTGCGGCCGCACAGAGCCAACCGCCCGCCATCGAGCGGCGTGCCCCGACGCCGAGGCTCAAGAAAGGAAAAACGCATGACGACGTACGTCCTTGTGCCCGGCGCCTGGAAGGGTTCCTGGTCGTTCGAAGCGGTGGTTCCGCTGCTGGAACGCGCTGGCCATACGGTGCACGCGCTGACCCTGACCGGTCTGCGGCCGGACGACGACGACGCGACCGTGGCGACCGCCAACCTCGACACGCATGCCGACGACGTGGTGCGGCTCCTCGATCGCGCCCACCTCACGAGCGCGACGCTGGTCGGCCACAGTTACGCCGGGATGGTGATCGCCGCCGCCGCGGATCGCGCCGGCGGTCGGATCTCGCGACTCGTGCATCTCGACGCCTACGTGCCGCGCGATGGCGAGTCGTGCTGGTCGGCGACGAACGAGCACTTTCGGGCGGTGTTCGCCGCCGGCGCCGCGGGCACCGGCTACGCCGTCCGGCCGCCGGAGGGCGGCGATCCCCGCCGCCGTCCCCATCCACTCGCGTCGTTCCTGCAGACGATCCGGCTCACCGGCGCCGTTGCCCAGGTCCCACGACGCGAATTCGTCTACTGCTCGGGATGGGAGGACCGGACGCCGTTCGCCGCGCTCCGCGCCCGGCTCGACGCCGACCCCGCGTGGCAGGTCCACGACCTCCCCACCGGCCACGACGCCATGCACGAGGCCCCCGAGGCGGTCGCCGCGCTGCTGCTCGACGAAGGCGGCCCATCGCGGTGAGGACGAAGGGCGGCCAACTACTCCAGGAGTTGTTTCAGCGTGCCGAGGTTGTCCCGCATCCCGCCCTTGAAGAGCCTCTCGGCAAGCGGTCCGAGGAGTGCGGCCGGGCCGGTGAGACCGGCCGCGCTGATCGTGCCCTCCAGGATGAGTCTCGTGGTGCCGCCCGACGGCCGGACGAGGTAGCGGTAGGTGAACGGGGTGGGCCCGGTCAGCGAGGTGAAGGTGACCTCCTCGCCCTCCACGTATGCGGTGATCGACACTTCGTTGCGGGCGGCCCGCCGGGCAGGTCTCGATACACCTCGTACCGGGTTCCCAGGCCACCGGCGCCTCCGACGCGCTCCACGCGTCGCACTGCCGAATACCACCGCGGCATGGTGGTGAAGTCGGCGACGAAATCGAACACCCGCCCGGCTGGGGCCGCGATGTCCAGGTCGAGGTGAAAGGTCATGGTGTCCCCTGTGTGCGTGCCGCACCCCGACCACGCGGTCAGTCCTTCTGCCTCTTCTCGGCAGCGAGGCGGTTCGCGAGGGCGAGGCCGGCGGGTGATTGTCGGGTGAAGCCGTGCAGGAAACCGATGAACGCGTCGATGTCCGTTCCCGCACTCGCCTGGTCGAGCAGGTCGTACAGCTGATTCTCGATCTCCGCGACACGGCGGGCCGTGTCCCGGCCCGGCCCGGTGAGCGTGAGCCGGACCTGCCGCCGGTCGTGTTCGCTGGTGGTTCTCTGCACGAGACCCGCGGCGACGAGTCGGTCGACGATGCGACTCGGGCTGGTGCCGGTGTCGCAAACGAGCATGTCGCCGAGTTCCCGGAGGGCGAGCGGTCCGTGGTCGCCGATGATGCGCAGTGCCTCCGATTGCGCGGGCGTGACACCGATCTCGGACAGCAGCACCGTGAGCTGGCGGTTGCCCTCTCGTTGTGCCGCGAGAATGAGGTAGCGAAGCTGTTCGGCTGTTCTCACACCCGCATCGTGCCGTGTTCACGCAGCGCCGTGGCCAGGAGCCCGGCCGCCGCGGGGTCGTGCGCGGCGAGAATCGGCATGCTCGGGTAGCGGGCAGCCAACGCGTTGACGCGCCGGGTGGTTTCGTGCAGACCGGTGGCGTCGCCGACTCCGGGGATGCGGTCGGCCGCGAGCCGCCGCACGTCGTAGGTGACGTCGCCGACCAGCAGCATGGGCGGCAGCCCCGCACTGCGCAGCAGCAGCGACATCGAGCCGGGCGTGTGCCCGGGGGTGGGCAGCAGCAACAGCGAGCCGTCACCCATGACGTCGTACGCGTGCGTGAACGGCGCGATGGCGGGGTCTTCGACGCGCTGCGGGGTGACAGCCGTGAAGGTGACGCCGGGGATGTGGATGTGTTCGCGCAACAGACCCGCGAACGCCGCGAACCTTTTGTCGACCTCCGCGAGTTCGGCGGCGTCGACCAGGACCCGCGCCGATCTCGGCAGCTCCCGCAGGCCGCCGATGTGGTCCTGGTGCAGGTGGGAGAGGACGGCCACCCGTACGTCGGCGATGTCGTAGCCCACCTCGCGGAGCCGGTCGGTCAGGGTCGCGCCCGCCGGAACGTCGAACGTGGCGAGGCGGCGGTAGATGTGTCCGGCCGGGCCGCCGGGGAAGTAACCCGGGTCGGTGACCGAGCGGCGGTCCTGGCCGGTGTCGAACAGCACCAACCCGCTGTCGTGCTCGATGACGTAGACGTTGATCGGGAGGGGCTCGGTCCAGCGGCGAGACGTGTTGAGCCACCACATCAGCGGGGTGCCGTTCGTCTCGCGATGCTCGGGGCGGATCCGGACGGTGCCGGTGCTGACAACCGTGACCTGCTTGATCGGTGTCATCGCGAACTCCTTAGATGTCGCGACATACATGTCGCGACATGAATTAGATGTGCGAAGCATCCGGCCTGTCAAGCCCTATGCGATCCGGGTATAGGTTCGATGGGTGGATGTGGTCGCCGCCTGCCGGGCCTTCGTCGCCGTCAGTGGCCACGGCAGCTTCACCTCCGGCGCCGCCGCTGCGGGCATCCCCCAGTCGGTCGCCAGTCGCCGCATCGCCGCCCTGGAGGAGCACTTCGGGGCGCGGCTGTTCGACCGGTCGTCCCGCGCGGTGCGGCTGACGTCGTTCGGCCAGGACATGCTGCCATCGGCCCGGCGCCTGGTCGACCTCGCCGATGCCATTGGCGACGACGCCCAGCGGGCACGGTTGCGCCCGCTGCGCGTCGCCGTACCCGAGATCTGCTCGCCACACCACCTCGCCGCTCTGGTGGTCGCGGCGCGGCGGCAGCAGATCCACCTGGAGGTACGGCCGGCCGGCCCGGCCGAGCGTGAACGGCTCTGTCGAACCCTGGAGGTCGCTGCCGGGATCGTGGCGGTTCCGGAGGCGGCGGCGTCTTGGCGGGTGCCGCTCGGACTGGCCGCCCGGACCCCCTTCCCGGCGCCGACGGTGTTCCTGGAGACGCTGCGCAGCGGCCGGGCCCGCACGCAGGCACGCCGGCGGATCCTGATCCAACCCGAGGACGACGTCGCGCACCTGCGGGACCCCCTGACCCGTGCCAGCCAGTCGGCCGGCCTGGGGCCGGCCCAGGTGGCGGTCGCGCCGTCCCTCGTCGACGCCGCGGCAGCGGCCCTCGGCTCCCCCGACCTGCTGCTCTGCTCCCGTCAACAGGCCGAGGACTTCGGACTGCACTGGTGCCCCCTCGCCGACCCCCGGCTCCTGCGAGGCTACGAGGTCGCCGCCGGCGTACGCGAGGACCTCAATCAGCTCAGCACGGTCCTCGACGCGGACATCGCACGATGCCTGGGCGCGACCGATGGCGACCCGGGGCCGGCCAGGGGTCGCACACGCGGTGACCGCACGACGGGAGATCCTGCGTGAGCGCCACCGCCGTCGTCCGCAACGCCCAGGACCTGCTCGACGAGGCCGGGTTGCACGGCGCGTTCCTGGTCCGCAACCTCGACACCGGCGAGGAGCTCGGCTTCGACGCGGACACCCCGTACCCGACGGCGTCGCTGGTGAAGGTGCCGCTGGCGGTCGCCGTGCTCGAACGGATCGCGCGCGGGGAACTCGACCCGGCGGCACCCGTTGACGTCCTGCCCGGTCGAATCACCACACCCGGCCCGACCGGGTTGAGCCGCTTCCGCCATCCGGCGCGGATCGCCGTGGACGACCTGCTCTACCTGAGCACCTCCGTCAGCGACGGAGTCGCAGCCGACGCCCTGTTCGACCTCGTCGGGCCCACCGAGGTCGCCGCCGAGCTGCGGCGACTGCGGATCGAGGGCATCGCCGTGCGACACCGGGTCGGCGACCTCGCCGAGACCCCGGCGGAACGTCTCGGCCCCGACGACGTACACCTGGCCCACGCCCTCGCCATCGGCGCCGGAACCCCCGGCCAGGGCCACCCGGTCGCCCAACTCGACGTCACCCGCGCCAACACCGGATCGGCCCGGGCCTACGTCGACCTGCTGCACGCCCTCTGGCGCCCGTCGACGATCCACGAGACCACCGCCGCGCGGGTACGCGCCCTGATGGGCGACAACCTGCACCGCCAGCGGCTCGCGCCGGACTTCACCTCCGACGCGTCCCGCTGGTCGTCCAAGACCGGCACCCTGCTGCACCTACGCCACGAGGTAGGGGTGGTGGACCACGCCGACGGTCAGTCGTACGCGGTCGCCGCGCTCACCGCATCCCGGGTGCCCGCCGTCGCGCAGCCCGGCAGCGAGGCGACGATGGCACACGTCGCCCGGACACTGCACGGCCACCTCCGCACGGGCACCCTGCCCTGGTGGAGTTAGTCAGCTGGTGGCCCGGGCGCACGCTCGGCGGCACGGCACTCCGTCACAACGCGGCGACCACGACCTCCGTTGCCCCGGCGATGAGGGCGTTGTCGTAGCTGGCGTCCTTCTCGTCGCGGCTGGACAGCACCGCGAGGACGATCGGCGCCCGGTCCGGCGGCCAGATCACCGCGATGTCGTTGCGGGTGCCGTAGCCACCGGCACCGGTCTTGTCCCCGACGACCCAGCCATCGGGAACACCGGCGCGGATCAGCTCGCCGCCGGTGGTGTTGCCCCGCAGCCAACCATTGAGGATGTCGCGGTCCGCCGGTTCGAGGGCGTGGCCGACGGCGTACGCCCGCAGATCCTGGGTCAGGGCCCTCGCGGTGCTGGTGTCCCGCCGGTCACCTGGCCTCGCCTCGTTGAGCTCGGTCTCGTAGCGCGCCGGATCGGTGACCTTGTCTCCGACCTCGCGCAGTTCCTTCTCGAACTTCTGTGGTCCGCCGAGCTGACGCAACAGCAGGTTACCGGCGGTGTTGTCGCTGTAGCGCACGGCCGCGTCAGCGATCGCGCGCAGCGTCATGCCCTCGGCGACGTGCCGCTCCGTGATCGGCGAGTAGGTCACCAGGTCGTCCGCCGAGTACCGCACCACCCGGTCCAGCTCGACGTCGGTGGTCTCGTCGAGGACCTCGGCGGCGGCCAACGCCTTGTACGTCGAGCTGTACGCGAACCGCTCGTCGTCCCGGTACTGCACGGTCCGGCCAGTGCCGGTGTCGATCGCGTAGACCCCGAGCCGAGCGTCGAACCTCTCCTCCAGTTGCCGGAACTCGTGGTCCCGGTCAGCGGCGGTGGACGGGTTCACCGTTGCCGCACGGTCCGGCGTCGGCTGCTCGGCGGCATCGGCGGGGCCGCAGGCGGCCAGTGACACCACTGCCAGCGCGGTTACCAAACCGTCTGTCGAAAACACCATGATCGCTCCTTGTCGGTGTCGTGAGGTCCGGCGCGGGCGGCGCCGGTCGGACAAGGCTCGACCCTGACAGGGATTCGGCATGCGGTCGAAGACGGAACTGGCGGTGTTCATGCTGATCTGGCATCGCCCGCGCCCTGACCGACCTCGCTCCACCGCTCGACTCGGACCCGTCAGGAGCTGGTCCCGCGAAGGGACCATCGGCGCACCAGAAGGCAGAAGCCCAGGGCGGGACCGGTCAGGCGGCTGCGACACGTCCGTAGCCTCGTCGACGACCCACTCAACCCCGGACGCCTCCGGTCGCGTCTCTCTCTGCATCCGCTCGTGATCGCGAGGCGGATATGACCTGGAGGTGGCGTGAGTCGGTACGAGGACGACGAACAGTTCCGGCTGTTCGTACAACGACAGTGGGGGCCGTTGCTCCGAACGGCCTACCTGCTGACCGGCGACCGGGGAACAGCGGAGGACCTGGCGCAGTCGGCGTTGGAGAAGACTCATCGGCGCTGGGGGCGGGTACTGCGCAGGGACGCCCCCGAGGTCTACGTACGCCGGGTGATGGTCAACACGGCGATCTCCTGGCGGCGTCGGCGGCGGCCGCTGGAGGTGCCGCTGCTGACCTCCGACAGCGCGCCGACGCCGGACGCGTACGCGCAGGTGGAGGAGCGGCAACTGCTCCTCACCGCGCTGCGGCGGTTGCCCCCCAGGACCCAGGCGGTTCTGGTGCTGCGCTACTTCGAGGACCTCAGCGAGGCGGACACCGCCAAGGTTCTCGGCTGTTCCATCGGCTCGGTGAAGAGCCAGGCGTCGCGCGGGTTGGCCCGAATGCGGGTGGAGTTCGCCCCACCCGCCTCCCAGTCCCCGGTACGGCTCGAGGAGGAACTGGCATGACCGAGAGCTTCGCAGATTCGACGCTCAGTCCTGCGCTATGGCAGGCCGCGCACGGCGTCAACGTAGCTGAGGACCCGTGGCCGGGGTTCGCCCGGCGCGAGCGACGGCACCGGCGGACGCGGCTGATGCGGGCGGTGGTGGCCGCTGCGGTCGGAGTCGCGCTCGTGGGGGTCCAGACCAACGTGGTGCCCCTGCCCGGATGGGCGCCTGGCATCGCGGTCGCTGCCGCCCCGACAGCGCTGCTCGACGCGCCGCCCCGGGGCGCGCTGGCCGGCGATCAGGCCTGGCTGGGCTCGCTGCGGGCGCGGATCAGCACCGACAGCCCGTTGGGTGGATGGAGCCCGGACGGCATCTGGAAGGTCGGCGATCGTGACCGGATTCGTTTGCTTTACGGCAGTGACCAGCCGGGCCAGCGGGTCGCGCTGGTCGCGGTGCCGCTCCGCCTCGGCCTACTGAGCAAGCAGGCGCTGGTCTGGTACGTGGGTCCGGCCGGGGCCGGTGCCGAACAGATGCGCTACGCCGGCCACAGCGAGGGCGTCGACGACCCGGTGATGACCCTGATGCAGGCCGGTCCCGACCGGGGCGGATTCGCGGTCGTCGTCGGGCCGGCCGAGTCCACCGTGATGATCAGTGGCGACCCTCGGTACACACCGAGGGGAACCCTGGAGTACCAGGACCTCGCCAGGGCGGACGGCAGCGGGGTCGGGTTCGCCGTCCTGCCCCCCGCGCCGCTTCGGAACGAACCCGTCGTCCGGGTCAGCCGTGGCGACCAGCTGCTCTACCAGGGGGGCCTGGGCGGCGGCCCGTACGACGCGATCGACCCGACCGGACCGGAGATGGACGTCCTGCTCGCCGCCGCCCGACGGGGTGCCCGAGGTACGCCGGTGGACGATGCCAGCCTGCGCGACTTCGTCCAATCGGCACTCCTCGACAGTCGTCTCCCGGCTGCCGGGACGACAGTGCGGGTGCGTTGGTCGGGCAGCGGGCACGGCCAAGCCGCCACGCTGCTCACCGTGCAGCCTGCCGGCGGCGGGGTGATCGCGTACGCCAGACACGGCGACGACCGAACCGGCTGGTGGACCGACCTGCGGCTGCTGCTGCCGGCCGAGGGCGCCGACCAGCGACCAATCGGCTGGCGGATCCGGGCCGACGACGGCACCCGTCCGCCGACGGACCAGGTGCGGGTGATCGCCCCGCCGGACGCGGCCCGCGTCACGGTCACGATCGGCGGCGCACCCCCCGCCACGGTCACCCTCGACGCGTCGAACGCCGGCATCACCCGGATACCGCCGGACCAGCCGGCCACCCTCACCGCGTACTCCACGGACGGCAGCGTCCTCGGAGCCACTCCGGTGCCGCCGGTCGAGGCCGACATGTCGGGCCTGCCGGGCGACAGCCCGGCTACCCGGGTGACCCCCTGACGAACCGAAAGCGTGGGCGAGCCGTCCGAAGACGGCTCGCCCACGCCGCCGTCCGCAGTCAGGGTCCGCTTGACGTGGCACCCCCGGGCGGTGGCCCGATCCCCGGGGAACGCGTCAACGGCGAACAGGTCGCCACGGTCACGCTCGTCGGCGTTGAGGTGGAGCAAGTTGATCTTGGCCATGCGCGGAGAGTAAGAAGGTCTTCACAGTCCTGGCTAGACAAGAAGAAGCCCCCTAGCGGCCGTTGGGCCTGCTAGGGGGCTGTATGTGCGCCCGAAGGGACTCGAACCCCTAACCTTCTGATCCGTAGTCAGATGCTCTATCCATTGAGCTACGGGCGCTTGTGCTCAGCCAGTCTACACACCCGGCTTTCGCGCGGAGACTCCGGGATTCGAACCCGGGAGGGGCTTTAAGACCCCAACCGCATTAGCAGTGCGGCGCCATAGACCAGACTAGGCGAAGTCTCCCTGGTGATCCGCAGACCACCGCGCCCGAGGATACAGGTCGCCACCCACCGGGAGCAAAACGACTTCCGGGGTACGGCCCGGTCCCCGTGTTTCACCCCTGTGCGGCGGCGTGATCGGGACTACGCTCCATCGATATGCAGGAGCAGCCGCCGAGCGAGCCGACCCGTCGAGAGCCTGCTGAAAGAGCGCGTCGACGCTCTCCGCGGCCCACCTTCACGCCGCCGACCGCCGCCGAGCAGCCCGACGAGACGACTGCGCCGCCGGCAGCCGCTCCGGCGAGCCCGCGTCCTCGACGGGCCAAGGCTGCCCCGGCCGTGCTGTTCCAGCCACCGGACCCCGAGCGCCCCCTGCCCCGCCAGCCGCGCCGCTCGTCTCCGGCATCGAGCGTCCCACCCGCCGCCGACCAGGCCGGCCCGCCACCTGACGCCTCACCGGCGGGCCAGGCCGGCCCACCGAATAACACCCCAGCCCGCGACCAGGCCGGCCCGTCGGTGAACACCCCGGCCGATGAGCAGGCCAGCCTGCCGGCGACCGCCCCAGCCACCGACCAGGCCAGCCCCTCCGACGGCACCCCGGCAGCGGAAATGGACCAGCCGGGCAACAAGCGGGCGACCCCCAAGGCCACCCCCAGCAAGAAGGCCACCTCAGCCGAGAAGGCCCTCCCGGCCAAGAAAGCCACCCCCACCCAGCGGGCCACCCCAGCCAGGCAAACCGCCCCGGCCGACGAGATCACCCCAGCCAGGAAGGTCACCCGAGCCAGGAAGGCCGCCCCGGCGATCAAGCGCAACGCCACGCCCGCGCAAGCCACCTCGGCGCCGCAGCCCTCGACCGCCATGGCCGGAGCAGAGCACGACCCGGTGCCGGCTTCGGGGCGTACCCCGGAATCGGATGTGCGGGCGGTGATCGCCCGCCTGCGCGACCACCCGGGCTTCGCGCCGGAGTTGCTGGCGCTGGAGGCGGTCCGGGCGCTCGGTCCGGGCGCCGCCGAGTGGGCGCAGCGGCTGCGGGCCCGGTATCCGGACGCGCCGGCGGACGGCCTGGCGCGGCTGGCGACCCGGCGGTACGTGCGGGCGGCGGGCGCGGGAGGGGCGGCGGCCGCGCTGGCTGGGCTCTTCGCGCCGCTCGCCGAGCTGGCCTCGGTGCTCTGGACCCAGTCGAACCTGGTGTTGCGACTGGCTGCGGTGTACGGCAAGGATCCGACGCACCCTGACCGGGCCGCCGACCTGCTGGTGCTCACCCTGGTGCATCCGGACGCGACGAGCGCGCAGGAGGCCCTGCTCGCGGCACAGACGACTGGCGATCCGGTCGAGGGCGCCTGGCCGAGGGCGGCGGAGGCCGCGTGGCGGCTGGCGGCGCCGCTCACCGCCCAGGCGGGCGGGTGGGTGGCGTTGCGGTTGGCGTCCCGCCTGTTGCCGGGTGCGGCGGTGGTCGCCGCCACGTTGGGTGACGCGGCGGCGGCCGATCGGTTGGCCGCCCGTGCGGTGGCGGCCTACCGGCCGGGCCGGCGCTGAGGGTCAGAGCCAGGTGAACCAGTCGCGGGGCAGCAGCGCGTAGCCGACGAAGGCGACCACGTCGAGCAGGGTGTGCGCGATGATCAGCGGCAGCACCCGGCGGGTTCGCAGGTAGAAGAGGCTGAACACGACGCCCATGATCGCGTTGCCGACGAACGCGCCGAAGCCCTGGTAGAGGTGGTAGCTCCCGCGCAGCAGCGCACTGGCCGCGATGATCGCGGCGAGCCGCCACTGGAGCTGGCGTAGCCGGGTGACCAGGTAGCCGACCACGATCACCTCCTCCAGCAAGGCGTTCTGCACGGCGGAGAGGATCAGCACCGGAACCGCCCACCAGACGTGCGGCAGGGCCGCCGGCACCAGCGTGGCGTTGATGCCGAGCTGTGCTGCCGCCCAGAACAGGGCCAGGCCGGGCAGGCCGATCAGCGCGGCCAGGCCGGCACCCCGGGCCAGGTCCTGGCCGGGCCGCCGCGCGTCCAGGCCGAGGGTCCCCACCGGGTCGCCGGGGTCACGGCTGAGCAGGTGTACGGCGAGCAGCACGGGCAGCAGCGCGAAGACGATGCCGAGGAGCTGGTACGTCAGGTCCAGCCAGGGTCGGGCCGACGCCGAGGTGTTCAGTGACGCGGTCTGCTTGGAGAGCGGCCCCTCGGCGGTCAGCTTCGCGATGATCGATACCACCGCGTAGACCGCGGACTGGCCGAGGGAGAGGCCGAGGACCAGCAGCGTCTCGGTCCCCAGTACTCGGCGGGACACCGGGCGGGTCAGCTCAACGGTCACCGCACCACTCTGCCCGACGGACGGCACCGCGGGCACGGCCGATCGGCCGGCGTGAACCGATCGCACATTCTGTGCGACCGGTGAGCACGCTCCGTGGAGATTCTATGAGCGCCCGATCCGCTGCCGTCTGGAGAAGGAGCACCGGTGGACAACGTCGCACGGTTGCTGAAGGAGAGCTGGACCCTCGTCGAGGAGGACCGGGAGCGGCTGAGCGGGCACTTCTACGCCCGACTGTTCCTGCTCGACCCCGCCCTGCGGCAGCTCTTCCCGGTGCAGATGACCGGCCAGGGTGACCGCCTGCTGGAAGCGATCATCACGGCGATCCACACCGTGGACGACCCGGAGAGCTTCGACGAGTTCCTGCGAGCGCTGGGCCGGGACCACCGCAAGTACCACGTCGACGACCGGCACTACGCCACGATGGGCGTCGCGCTGCTCGATGCGCTGCGCAGCACCGCCGGCGACGGCTGGAACCTGGAGTACGACCAGGCATGGCGGGACGCGTACGCGGCGATCGCGGCGAAGATGGTGGCCGGGGCTGCCGACGACGACAACCCGCCGTTCTGGCACGCCGAGGTGCTGACCCACGAGCGGCACGGCTCGGACGTCGCCGTGCTGACCTGCCGGGCCCTGCAACATCCGCTGTCCTGGCGGGCGGGCCAGTACGTCAGCCTGGAGCTGCCCCGCTTCCACCCGCGGGTGTGGCGGAACTACTCGGTGGCGAACGCCCCGAACGACGACAACGTGCTGGAGTTCCACGTGCGGAGCCCCGGCGCGGGGTGGGTGTCCGGGGCGCTGGTCCGCCGCGTACAGCCCGGGCACCTGCTGCGCCTGGCGGCGCCGATGGGGTCGATGACCCTGGACCGCTCCTCGGAGCGGGACATCCTCTGCGTGGCCGGCGGCGTGGGGCTGGCGCCGATCAAGGCGCTGGTGGAGGAGCTGGCCAGCTACAACCGGACGCGCTGGGTGCATGTCTTCTACGGCGCCCGGCACGCGACGGACCTGTACGGGCTGGCTGGCCTGCAGGAGTTGGTGGCCGCGCACCCGTGGTTGTCGGTCACCGCAGCGTGCAGCGACGACCCCGACTTCGACGGCGAGTTGGGCGACATCCCGGACGTGGTGGCCCGGTACGGCCCGTGGACGACGCACGACTGCTACGTCTCCGGGTCGGCGCAGATGGTCCGGTCGACGCTGCGGGTGCTGGCCGCGGACGAGGTGCCGCCGCCGAACATCCGCTACGACACGTTCGGCGATCTCTAGACGTTCCTCCCCCCACACCGGGGCGCGTGCCCCTGCCCCCTGGGGCACGCGCCCCGGTCCCCGCCCTGCTCAGTAGCGCCAGGGTTGCCCCGTCTCCCGGTATTCCTCCACCGGCACCAGCGGCACGCCGGGCGCCATCCGGTCGACGTAGAGCCGCCCCTCCAGGTGGTCGATCTCGTGCGCGACGAGCCGGGCCATGCCGAACTCGAACGAGGTGATGATCCGGCTGCCGTCGTACTGGGCGTGTTCCACGTCGAGTCGCAGCGGTCGGGGCACCAGACCGCGGTGGTCGAAGAAGGAGAGGCACCCCTCGTACTGCTCGTCGGTCTCCGGGTCGGCGTCGACCACCCGCGGGTTGAGCAGGACGACCGGTTCCGCCGTCCGGTCGGGGGGTCGGACCACGGCGGCGGCGCGGCCGACGCCGAGCTGCGGTGCGGCGATGCCCACTCCCTTGTTGAACGGGTGCAGCTCGTCGAGCCGGGACAGCGCCATGGTGAGTCGGTCCACGACGTCCCGGGCCACAGGTTCCTCGCCGGGCAGGTCGAACTGCCGGACCTGCTGGCGGAGGAGGTCGGCCCCACGCTGGACGATGCCGATCCCGCGCATCCGCTCGCTGGGGCGGACCCGGGTGCCGCCGGGACCGACGTCCGGGTCGGCGTCCGGCCGAGCCCGGAAGCGCCACTGCATCCGGTAGCGGGCGTTGAGCGGCGGGGCGTCGGTCTGCCAGTCGTAGATCGCCCGGTCGCCCTCGTCGCGACGCTGCGGCGCCGTCCGCAGCGGGCCCTCCTCCGCGGAGAGCGAGGTTTCCACGCCCCAGACCTGCGGGTCGAGGGCCACCGGCAGATCCAGGCGTACGGCGAGGTGCCGCGTGGGCAGCCGGACGGCCCGCTGGAACCAGGGGCCCCACTTCTCGTGCCCGACGCTGTACGCGTACTCGATGATGGCCCGGTCGCCGGGGTAGAGCGGGAAACGCCGTTCGCCGTTCTCGAAGAGCAGCCAGATCTCCTTGAACGCGTCCCGGTCGTGTTTCGCCCGCCAGTGCATCGGCTCCGGGTCGCCGGCGCCGTCGTCGCGGCGGGCCTGCAGTTGCAGCTCGGCGAAGGTGAGCGGGTGTTCCCGGTGGTGCCGGTTGGAGCGACCGGGGTCGTTCGGGTAGCGGTCCACCGCGACGCGGACGAGGTAGCGGGTGACCGGCTCGGTGCCGGCGTTGTAGAGCTCGCGGCGGATGACGCACCGGTAGGCGTCGTCGGTGTGGGTGAGGGTGGCCAGTTCCCGCTCCACGACGAGGCCGGTGCCGGGGGGCAGCCACTGGCCGGGCAGCGGGGGTTTGCGGTGCGGTTGGCCGGACCGGGAGTGCCGGAGGTCGTCGTACTCCCGGAAGCGCTGCCAGATCGCGCCGCTGGCCTCCAGGACGGCCTCGGCACGGCGGGCGAAGTCCTCGGTCGGGCGGTGTCGGCGCCCCTCGACGTGGCTGACGTAGGACGGGTCGAACCCCATCAGGATGGCCAGTTGCTTCTTGGACAGGCCTCGCCCGGCACGATGGCGGGCAAGCTCGGCCGCGAAGGAGTCGGCAGCCCGTTCGAGGGGTGACGTCGTCATCGGCTTCCTCGTGGCCGGGAGTATTAGTTTCACGTTCCGTGGCGAAGCGCACACGCATCTGCCACCTTGTCGACACAACGCTTGACAATCCACCGACGGTGATCGATCCTGCGGCGGCGTTTTCGGAGGCCGGGCGCGGGTAGTACGCCGGGGCGCGGAGCGCTGCTCTCGCCGGGAGCCGAAGTGACCCGGACCTCCCGATCCGACCGAGGCAAGGCTTCCCTTAGACCGGCAGGCGTGGTTAGGCTAGCCTTAGCTCAGGACGACGCTGCTCGTCCGCCGGGGCACGCTCCCGGTCACGCGGACGGGGGATGACACGGTGACAGCGGTGATGCCGAGGCGGGACGTGACCGCCACGCCGCTCGCCCCCGTCACCGCGGCGCTGCGGGCCATGTTCGGCACCGACGACCTTCCCGGTCTCGCCCGGGGCCTGCTGGTCGACGACGAGTTCGGTTGGACGCCCGCCACCACCCTGATCGACGGCACCCGCCTGCCGGAGCTGCTGCACTCGGCCAGCGTCCGCTGGGGTGGCACCCCGCACGCCTGCGCCGCGCTGGCCTGGAAGTCGTACAGCTACTGGACGGCGCTGCCGGTCGTGCTCGGCTGGGCCTCGGCCCGCCGGGTGCCGCTGCTCGACCCGTCCGACGTGCTGATCCACTTCGAGGACCACCGGCCCCTGCTCACGCTGGGCCTGCGCCACGGCACCACCGTGGCCGTGCTGCCGAGCGACCCGCTGGCGCTCTCCGGCCTGCCGGAGGTACGCGTCGTCGCCGGCGAGGCCGAGTTGCTGGCCGAGCTGCGTGCCTCCCTGCTCGACGCCCACCTGGCGCCGCTGATCGCCGCGATCCAGGCGGAGGTGCGGGTGGGCACCCGGACGCTGCTCGGCTCGGTCGCCTCCGGCATCGCGCACGGCATCCTCCGGGCCGCGGACGCGCTGCCGGGCTCGACGGTGCAGAGCATCGACACCCTGCTCGGCGCGCTCGACCTGGCTGACCTGGTCGAGCTGGTGCCCGGCCCGACCGGTGAGCCGAGCGTGCAGCGACGCACCTGCTGCCTGGCCTTCACGCTGCCCAGCCCGAAGGTCTGCCAGGGCTGCTGCGTCCGGCAGGGCTGATCCCGCGAGTCCAACTCCCGGGCCGGCCCGCTCAGTCGGTCAGCGGCCGGACGTCCCACACCCAGACGCCGCCGGTGAAGACCGGTTGGATCCCGGTCAGCTCGGTCATTCCGCGACGCAGTTCCATCTCGTGCTCGTGCGGCCCGAGGATCACCACGCCGGCCCGCCAGTAGCGCAGGTCGTCGACCGCCTTGACCCGATCCTGCGGGGTGATCGGCGGCACCGCGCCGGTCCGTCGGATGGTGGCGAAGAAACTGCTGGTCGGCCGGGGCGGCGCGGTGAACAGCGCGACCTTCGGCGGCTCCGCGCTCGGGCGGGTGTCCGGTCCGAGGAAGTAGCCCCGGGCCAGCGGCATGTCCAGCCGGGTCGCGGCGGACCAGCGCAGCGGCTCCGCGTAGTTCGTGTCCGGCAGCGGCAACGTCACCACGCTGCGCCCACCAGCCACGTAGGGCCGCCACGCCCCGCTGGTCACGAAGGTGGGGACCGGGTCCAGCTTCACCACGGGCAGCGGGGTGGGCAGGATCGGCAGCAGGGCCATCGTCAGCACGGTCGCGGTGGCGAAGCGGATCTGCGGCCGAGCGGCCGGATGCGTACGGGCCAGCTCGCGGGCGCGCTCGGCGCCGTAGGCGAGCAGCACCCCGACGATCGGGGTGATCGCCAGCGCCCACCGGGTCGGCACCACCGAGTGCAGGATCGGCAGATTCTCCAGCGCGGCCCAGGGCCCCGGCACGCCGGTGCCGTGACCGGCGAAGCGGATCTCCCGCCCGAGCGAGAGCACCGCGAAGAGCAGCCCGAGCCCGGCCAGCGCGAGCACCACCACCGACCGCCGCAGCCACCAGACCAGGGCGACCACCAGCACGAGCAGCGACCAGCCGAAGAAGCTGTTCTCCTCGGTCGGGTTCTTGGCCAGCCCGGCGGCGGTGCGCGGGCTGCCGGCCAGCGATTCCCGGGAGTACGCGACGAACGAGGCCAGGTCACTGGAGTAGCCGCGGATCAGGCTGGACAGCCCGGAGTAGGCGCCGGGTCCGAAGAACTGCACGTACAGCGGGTACGCCAGCAGCAGGCCCGCGACCACGGCGGCGACGGCCAGGCCCGCGAGGAAGGACCGGGCGCGTGACCGCAGGGCGGGGCGGCCGAGGGCCAGCGCGCCGACGATCACGCCGAGCCCGATCGCGGTCATCAGCAGGATCTCCAGGTTGAGAAACGCCTGCCAGACGATCACCAGAGCGAGCAGCACCCCGTCGCGCAGCCAGCGGCCGGATTCGGCGAGCCGCAACGTACGCCAGATGATCAATGGGACGACGAACTGCGACACGATGTTCGGGTGCCCGTTGCCGTGCGACACCATGGCCGGCGCGAACGCGCAGAAGCCCGCGCCCAGCCAGGCCGGCCCCCGTGCTCCGACCAGGACGCGGGAGAGCAGGAAGTACCAGGCGGTGGCGGTGGCGATCATTCCAAGGGTGAGAAAGAGCAGGAATGCCGCACGTGGCCCGAACAGCAGGGTGACCGGCGTCATTGGCAATGAAATGGATAATACGGACGTATTTGCCATGAGGTTGACGCCGTCCGGCACGTTCATCTGATCCGAATGGAACGGGTACGCAAAATGCGTGACCACTCGCGCACCGTGCGCCATCATCCATTCGAACTGTGACTGGTCGGAGCGGTTGTCTCGCACTCCGCTGCCCGGGTCCCACCAGAGACGCCCGGTGACCCAGAAGCCGAGCACCACGAAGCTCAGCACGGCGGCCAGATCGGCCCACTTCCCGTTACGGCGCAACCGATCGCCGCCGCCGGCCTCCTCCACCGGCGACGCGGTGGCCGGGCCGTCGCCGGGCGCGTCCGGTTCGGGAGTAGTCATGACAATTCATAGGGTAGTCAGCGTATGGCGGTGCCGTGACATGTTTCGGGGTACTGCCGTACTATGTGCCGGGTTCGCCGACCGCCGATCACGTGCCCACCCCCCGACCGCAATTCGGCCAACCGCTCCCCCGATTCTTCTGCCATCCAAGCGGATGATTCACTCTGTCGGTCCAGGCACGGGTCGAGTTCATATCGTGAGGAATCGACGCATGGCAGAAATCACTGGGGATCAGCGCGTCCAGTCCGAGGTGCTGGAGGGCCTGGCAACGGCCGTCAACCACCGCCGCTGGTTCGTCGAGCTGGCGGTGCCGTACCTCGGTGACGACCCGATCGAGATCGGCAGCGGCCTCGGTGACTACGCGCTGGAATGGTCGCAGCGGCTGCCCCGGTTCACCGCCACGGAGGCCGACCCCGACCGGCTGGTGCAGCTCAAGGAGCGCCTCGCCGCCCAGCCCGGCATCGACGTCCGGCAGATGCTGCTCCCGCACAACGACCGGGGGGACTACAGCGCCGCGGTCTCGTACAACGTCCTGGAGCACATCGAGGACCACGTGGGCGCGCTGCGCAGCATGCGCGACCTCGTCCGCCCCGGCGGCGCGGTGATCATCATCGTGCCGGCGTTCCAGTTCGCCATGAGCCCGGCGGACATCGCCACCGGCCACGTCCGCCGGTACACCAAGAAGACGCTCGGTGCGGCGATGACCGAGGCCGGCCTGACGGTGGAGAAGATCCACTACGCCAACGCGCTCGGGTTGATCGGCTACTTCATGGCCACGAAGGTCTTCCGGCTGATGCCGAAGGAGGGGCCGATGGTCAAGGTGTACGACACCCTCGTCCTCCCCGCCACGAAGGCCGCCGAACAGGTCGTCCGACCCCCGTTCGGCCAGTCCGTCTTCGCCGTGGCCCGCGTCCCGGCCTGACCTCACCCCCACCCCGCCTCAACGCCGTTGCCACAGGGCGGCGGCCGGCGAGGTAAGAGCTTGATCATTGGGCGCCCCTGGGCACCCTGCGGTGGCAGGGCGTTCGGGTCGCCCTTTGCTCTGCTTCAACCTACGCAACACCCGGGGTGCCCGGATCGGACGCACACTGTTGCGTGGGTTGAAGCAGAGCAAAGGCAGCGATGCGGGCGATACGTGGGTGCCTGCCTGCCTCGTCCGACACTGATCCACTCCATATCGCCGACGTGGGGGCATCCAGACGCCCGGACACCCCCACGTCGGCGACGTGCAGTGGATCAACCGCCCGGCTGCCTCGCTGGCCGCCCGGGTCGGGGTCACTCCTTGATCTGATAGGTCGGCCGGATCACCGCCCGCGCGATGGTGTGGAAGGTCAGGTTGAAGCCGACGTAGGCCGGGCTCGCGTCCGGGGTGAGGTCCAGGCGGTCGACGTCCAGGGCGTGCACCGCGAAGACGTACCGGTGCGGGCGGTCACCGGTCGGCGGCGCCGCCCCGCCGAAGCCCTGCTCGCCGTAGTCGTTGCGGACCGAGAAGGCCCCACCGAGGTCGGTGCCCGCCGCGCTCCCCGCGCCGGTGGGCAACTGCGTGACGTCGGCCGGCACGTTCACGAGCACCCAGTGCCAAAAGCCACTGCCGGTCGGTGCGTCGGGGTCGTAGCAGGTCACGGCGAAGCTCTTGGTCTCGGCGGGGAAGTCCGACCAGGTCAGGTGCGGCGAGACGTTCTCACCACCGGTGCTGCCGTGCCCGTGTCGGGCGTCCATCGGCTCGCCGTTCTGCACGTCGTCACTCGTCAGGGTGAACGAGGGCACGGTCGGCAGCAGCTCGTACGGGTCCGGGGCAATCGGTCGTTCGAGGGTCATCGGGACGCGTCCTTCCGGGTGTTCGCAAGATTCCTCCGCCCTTCTTACCCCCTCCGGGTCGGCCGGACTCGGGAAGTACCGGGGTGCCGGGGGACGAACTGCCCGCCGCTATCGTTATCGACCGGCACCGTGGCGCGGGGGGACTTCTTGGCACGCATCTGGCGCGACTTCCTGGTCGCTGCGATCACCGCGTTCCGGCGACCCGACGAGCGGAAGGTCGCTGAGGAGCGCCGACGCGCCGTCGAACGCTTGGCCGCGGAGACCATCCGGGACAACCGACGGGCCACCAAGCCGCCGGAGTGACGCCGGGGTTACCGGGCTTGCCGGTGGCTCGGAGAGGCAACGCTCTCGGCCTGCTCACCGCGCTGACCGCTCGATCCGCCTGGGCGGCTCGGGCCGCCCGTGCCGCGGTCAACTCCGCGGATACCGCCGCCGCTGTCCACAAGAATAAGGGTGTGGGATTCAAACCCACAAAAGAACCGCCACCTATCCGCTCTTACCGGAGGGGATAATTAACGGATACGCCATTATGGACAGGGGCGCGAATTGACGATGCCGCCTTCGGCCGAATTCGCGCCCCTGCCTTGTTCAGATCAGTAGCAAGGCGAGACGGAGTAGACAGGGTCCCAGTCGGCAGAACCAGTGGACGGGCTCTTCGCGAGGACCCGGATCGGGATGCCCTCGGAGCCGAGGAGGTACGGGCTAGGGGCACCGCTGGACTGGTTGTTACGCCAGTAGCCCGTACCCGTCCAGTTGTAGACGTCGTAGATCTTGCAGTCGTAGAGGTAGAAAATCTTCCACGCGGCACCGGCCCAGACCTGCGCACAGAAGTAGCCGTAGGAGCAGGTGTAGGTGCCACCCGGCAGCACAGTCGACGTGCGGACGGACGGCGAGATCGTGGGCGTCGCGGCGATTCCCATGTCACTGGGCGCCGGCGGCGTGGTTACGAGAACACCGCCCGTATCGGAGTTCGAGGAAGCGACCGCGCCAGCCGACTCGGCGCCAACGGCTGCCGGTCTGGCTGCTGCGGAAGCTGTGGTGGGGACGCCGGTGGCCACGACCACAAAGGCCGCGGCCACGATCAGCGCACGCGAAAATCGCTGCATAGTAGTCCTCCCGTGATGGCATGTAACCGCCCCTACTACCCGAGCAGTATTCAGCATCCCAACGAATCTGTCGAGTGGTGTCGCTGGATTGATGAGCCACCCTGAGGCATTCACATCTGTGACCAGGTGGCGCGGAATTGGAGAGCGCGACAGACGGTTACGCGCAAGGCTGGGATTCGAATGCGCAGGTCGTTGCCGCCCGACCGAACTCGAGAGGCCAAGGGCGCAGCTCTCCGCTGGCGCAGCGCCGTGAGGGCTGCCGCCGCCGAAACTTTCTACGCGGACCGGTCCTTCGACGACGCGATGGCGGATCCGCCATCGCCGACCCGCCCTCGACCAACGCTCGCCCTGATCAGAGTGCTCCTTGCGGGGCACGCTGCGGAGGGTGTGGGATTCGAACCCACGAAGACATCGCTGCCTTACCGGTTTTCAAGACCAGCGCCATCGGCCACTAGGCGAACCCTCCCGGACCGCCACCCGCGGGTGTGCGGCCGTGAATAGTCTGCCACGACACCCACGGGTCGGCTCGGCGTCCCTCCCCGAATGCACCGGCCAGAGCGGCGGCCGCGTCCACAGTGGCCGACGCGGTGTCATGCCCGCGGCAACGCCCACGGCACCGGGGTGTGCCCTGCGTCCCACGGAGGCATCGGGTAAGACTGAGGTCATGCGAGCCATCACCGTTCCGCAGCCCGGTGGACCCGACGCGCTGGTCTGGGCCGAGGTCCCCGACCCGGAGCCCGGTCCAGGCGAGGTGATCGTCGCGGTGCGGGCCAGCGCGGTGAACCGCGCTGACCTGCTGCAACGGCAGGGGCAGTATCCGCCGCCGCCGGGTGCGCCCCCGTACCTCGGGTTGGAGTGCTCCGGGGTTATCGACGCGATCGGGCCGGAAGTGACCGGTTGGGCCGTCGGCCAGGAGGTCTGTGCGCTGCTGGCCGGCGGCGGGTACGCCGAGCGCGTCGCCGTGCCCGCCGGGCAGCTGCTGCCGGTGCCGGCCGGCGTCGACCTGGTCGACGCCGCGGCGCTGCCGGAGGTGGCCTGCACGGTCTGGTCGAACCTGGTGCGGGTGGGCCGGCTCGGCTCGGGTGACACGCTGCTGGTGCACGGCGGGGGCAGCGGGATCGGCACGTTCGCGATCCAGTTCGGGGCGGCCCTCGGCGCCACGGTCCTGGCGACCGCCCGCGCGGCCAAGCACCCCCGCCTGCGCGAACTGGGCGCGGCGGACACGATCGACTACCGGGAGCAGGATTTTGTCGAGGAGGTCCGCAAGGCCACCGACGGCCACGGCGCGGACGTCATCCTCGACATCATGGGCGCGTCCTACCTGGGCCGGAACGTGGCCGCGCTGGCGACCGGCGGCCGGCTCGTGGTGATCGGGATGCAGGGTGGTCGCAAGGCCGAGCTGGATCTCGGTGCGCTGCTGACCAAGCGGGCCAGCGTCGCGGCGACCACGCTGCGCTCCCGACCGCTGGCCGAGAAGGCGGAGATCGTCCGGGGCGTACGCGATGAGGTGTGGCCGTTGGTCGAGGCCGGCGCGGTCCGCCCGGTGGTGGACCGGCGGCTGCCGATGGCCGAGGCTGCCGAGGCGCACCGGCTGGTCGAGTCGAACGACCACGTCGGGAAGGTGCTACTCACCATCGGATGAGGCGCGGGGCAACATGAGCCGTGCGCCGGGGCCCTCGCCGGCCAGCGCGTCCCCCGGGTTGTAGAGCGTGCAGCGTTGCAGGGACAGGCAGCCGCAGCCGATGCAGCCGTCCAGGTCGTCGCGGAGTTTGGTGAGCAGCCGGATCTTCTCGTCCAGCCGGCCGCGCCAGCTCGCGGAGAGCCGCTCCCAGTCCTGCGGGCTGGGGGTGCGGCTGTTCGGCAGCGACTCCAGCGCCGCGCGGATCTCGTCCAGCGAGACGCCGACCTGCTGGGAGATCCGGATGAAGGCGACCCGTCGCAGTTCGGTGCGGGCGTAGCGCCGCTGGTTTCCGCCGGTGCGATTGGCGCGGATCAGACCGAGCCGCTCGTAGTAGCGCAGCGCCGACGGCGCGACGCCGGAGCGGACGGACAGCTCGCCGATCGTCAACGAGTCCTGCATCACCGGGTCCTTGAGTTGAAGTGGACTTCAACTCAAGGCTAGCCCGAACGGATGAGCGCTCAGCGGGTCGCGGCGGCGGGACGGCGGCGTGCGCGCTCGCGACCGAGGATCCAGATCGCCTCGACGCCGTCCTTCCAGGTGATCTTCTTGCCCTCTTCGCGGCCCCGCGCCCGGTAGCTGATCGGCACCTCGTACGGGCGGATCCGGCGGCGCAGCAGCTTGCCGGTCACCTCGGCCTCCATGCCGAAGCCGCGCGAGCGCACCTCCAGCGACCGGTAGAGCTCCACCGGCATCAGCTTGAAGCAGGTCTCCAGGTCGCCGATGTACGAGTTGAAGAGCACGTTGGCCGCCATCGTGACGCCCTTGTTGCCCATCACGTACCAGAAGCTGTAGGCGCTGTGGCTGCCGAAGGTGCGATTGCCGTAGACCACCGTGGCCCGCCCGTCGAGCACCGGGGCGAGCAGCTTGGGGATGTCCTGCGGGTCGTACTCCAGGTCGGCGTCGAGGATGACCATGTATTCGCCCTCGGCGCTGTCGACCGCCGTCTTGATGGCCGCGCCCTTGCCCGCGTTGCGCTGGTGGGTGATCACCCGTAGGCGGGCGTCGTCGGCGCGGCCGAGGACCTCGCCGGTGCCGTCCCGGCTGCCGTCGTCGACGACGACCAGCTCGATCTCGCAGGGGTAGTCAACCGCCAACGCCTGCTTGAGGGCATCCGCGATGCGTTCTTCCTCGTTGTAGACCGGCATGAGGATCGAGAGCTTCACGGGAATCTCCACGGTGGCGACAACACGTCGGGCCTAGCCTAGCCTGGCTGGTCAGCCCGACGGTGGCCGCCACCGTCGGACAGTCGGCGTGGCGGGCTCAGCGCGATGGTGTTTACTTCCCGCCATGTCGGCTGCCGGCTCCCTGCTCGCGGTGCTCCCCGCCGCCTCGGTGCTCCTGCTCACGGTCGCGACGAAGCCCCGCGGGGTCGACCCGGTGTCGCCGTCACGGCTCGCCGCGGTGCGCGCGGCCCTGGTCGCCGGGGCGTACGCGGTGCTCGTCGTCGAGGTGCTCGGCGCGCTGCACGCGCTGACCCGGCCGGCGTTCGTCGCCGCCTGGCTGCTCTTCCTGCTCGCCACCGCGACGGCGGTGGGCCTGCGCTGGCGCCGGGAGACGCCGGCCGCCGAGGTGCCCGCCGCGACGTCCCGGCGGGTGCCGGTCGGCGCGGCGGTGACCGCCGGCGGCGGCCCGGAGACGTCCGTCCCGCTCGCCGACCGCGGCCCGGCCGGCGGGCGCGACGCCACGCCGGTCCCGACCGGTGAGGTACGCGCCGGCCTGCGCAGGGCAGCCGAGATCTGGCGTACGGCGAGTCGGGGCGAGCGGCTGCTCGCCGGCGGCATCGGGGGACTGGTGCTGCTGGAGTTGCTGGTCGCGCTGCTGGCCGAGCCGAACAACTTCGACTCGCAGACCTACCACCTGCCCAAGGTCGAGCACTGGGTGGCCCAGGGTGACCTGGACTTCTGGCCCACCGCCATCCACCGGCAGGTGACCATCCCACCCGGCGCGGAGTACCTGCTCCTGCACCTGCGCCTGCTCACCGGCGGAGACGCGCTGCACAACCTGGTGCAGTGGGCCGCCGGGGTGCTCTGCCTGCTGGTGGCCGCACGGATCACCGCGCAGCTCGGCGGCGGCCGGCGGGCTCAGTTGATCACCGCATTCGTGCTGGCCAGCACCCCGATGGTGGTGCTCCAGGCGACCAGTACGCAGACCGACCTGGTCTGCGCGGCGTGGGTGGCGTGCGCGGCGACCCTCGTCCTGGACGGGCTGCGTCGGCGGACCGGTTGGGGGACGCTGCTGGGCCTGGGCGCGGCCACCGGGTTGACGGCGGTGACCAAGACCAGTGGCCTGATCGCGGTGGGTCCGCTGCTGGTGCTGTGGGGACTGGCCCAGCTCCGGCTGGCCCTGGCCGACCGGGCACCGGCCGCCCGTCGGGTTCGGCCGGTCGCTCCGGTGGCCCGCGTCGTCGGTGGCTCGGCGCTGATCCTGGTGGTGGCGGCGCTGGTGGTCGGCCCGTTCCTGACCCGGGTGACCGCCGAGTTCGGGCATCCGCTGGGCCCCCCGCGGCTGCGGGAGTCGATCCCGATGGAACGGCACGATCCGGCGTCGATCCTGGTCAACGCGCTGCGGATCGGGCACACGGCGTTCGACACGCCGCTGGCGCCGCTGCGCAGCGCCAGCGCGGACGCGATCATCGAGGGCGCGGACGTGATCGGTGTCGACCCTCAGGACCGGGCGATCACCTTCGGTCGGGAGGTCTTCCCGGTGCCCGCCTGGTATCCGGACGAGGACCGGGTGGCGTTCCCGATCGCCGGGGCACTCGCGTTGCTCGGCGCGCTGGCCGCGCTCGTCCGCCCACGCCGGCTCGATCCCGGGCAGGTGGGGCCGCTGCGCTCGTACGCCGTGGTGGTGCTGACCACCGTGCTGCTGCACACCGCGATGCTCAAGTGGCAGCCGTGGGGTAACCGGCTGCTGCTCTACGCCCTGGTCCTCGCCGTGCCGCTCGCCGGTTTGTGGCTGGACGCGCTCCTGCGCCGCCACGCGAGCCCGGAGCCCGGGGTGACGGCAGGGCGGCGGTCGGTGGCCACCGTGGCGACCGTCGCCGTGTTGGCCACCTCGGCGCTGGCCGGGGTGCTGGCGCTGTCGTACGGCTTCCCGCGCCGGCTCGTCGGCTCCGGCTCGGTCTTCACCACCTCGGACTGGGACACCCGGTTCCTGCGCCGGCCGCAGTGGGCCGACGAGTTCCGCTGGGCAGCGGCGGCGGTCCGCGACAGCGGCGCGCGGCGGATCGGGCTGGTGGAGCAGAACGACAACTGGGAGTACCCGTGGT
The DNA here is from genome assembly GCF_040607775.1 of Micromonospora sp. NPDC005237. Lineage (NCBI taxonomy): Bacteria > Bacillati > Actinomycetota > Actinomycetes > Micromonosporales > Micromonosporaceae > Micromonospora > Micromonospora sp. NPDC005237. The sequence goes on from NZ_JBEXHJ010000002.1 coordinate 29,455, forward strand.
GGCTGCTGCTGCGCCAGCCGGACGGCGGCTCGCCGGAGCTGGTGTCGTTGCAGTCGGTTCTGCCGGAACGGCCGCCGGCCGACCCGGCCTCGGTGGACGCGATCGTCTGCACCGGCAGTCAGCCCGCCTGCGCCAAGCTGGTTCCGGCCGGCTGGCGGTTGGAGTTCCGCGGCTACGTGGGCTACGCCCTGCCGCCCGCCCGCTGACCGCCGGATGCTCGGGCCGGGCCGGGCCGAGCCGGGCCGAGCCGAGCCGAGCCCCGGCTCAGCGCCCGGATCGTCCGATCCGGGCGGTTCTGCATCCCGCGCGCAAGGATCCGAGGCGCATTCACATCTGTTGATCCGCACGTTACCGTCTGGTAACTCAATCGACCTCCCACGATTGAGCCGAAAGGAGTGTGTCGATGCCTGCCACCCCCGCCAGGCCAAAACGCGCGACCCGACGACGGGCCACCACCGTCGCCGTCGCCGTCGCCGCTCTCGTCCTGCCGATGCTCGCCGGACCGGCCGCCCCCGCCACCGCCGCCGACCGACCCGCCGTTGCACCACTCCCGGCCAACCTGGAGGCCATCCGGGCCGCCGAGGCGACCGCCCTCTACGGCAGCCCCGCGATCCGCCCGATCGAGCAACGCCGCACCGCACTGATCACCATGGGCGACAGCGAGATCTCCGGCGAGGGCGTCGGCAACTATGTCCCCGGCACCCATCAGGCCGGCAACTGGTGCGACCGCTCATACGACCAGGCGGTGTTCCGCACCGGCATCCCGTCGGACGCCCAGTACAACCTCGCCTGCTCCGGCGCCACGCCGTGGAACCTCATCGCCGGTGGCCCGACGCAGCACAACGAGCTGAACCAGGGCGACTACCTCGGGATCAAGGCGCGCAACACGCACGTCAAGCTGATCTGGGTGGTGGTCGGCGCGAACGGCGACGGCACCATCCAGTTCGGGCCGGTCGCCACCGACTGCGCCATACGCCGGGTCTTCTTCCAGGGCGCCTGCTACCCCACCTACACCGACCAGTGGACGATCCGCACCGACGGCAGCCGCCAGGCCGTGACCGACGCGCTCAACGACATCCGGCAGACCATGACCAACGCCGGCTACCTGCGCTCGGACTACGAGCTGGTGCTGATGTCCTACCCGAGCCCGGGCAGCCCCGACGTCGAGGACAACCCGAACTTCCCCGGCTGGTACTCCGGCGGTTGCCTGCTCTACCTCGCCGACGCCGCGTTCGCCCGGAACAAGGCGGTGCCGCTGTTCGAGTCGGCGCTGCGAACCGCCGCGGCGAACACCGGCACCCGCTACCTCGACGCGAGCCGGCTCTTCCACGGCCACGAGGCGTGCACCGACAACACCTCGGTTCGCGGGCTCTACATCGAGGTGGGAATCTGGGACGAGAACGCCGCCCGGCAGTCGTTCCACCCCAACGCCCGCGGGCACGGCATGTTCGCCCAGTGCATCACGCAGTTCTGGAACTCCGGGCAGCAGCGGGCCAGCTGCGTCGACCCGGCCAGCACCGGCAGTGGTGTGCTCTACCCGGGCCTGCTGGAGTTCAAGCAACTGCGCAACCTCGCCACCGGCACCTGCGTCGACGGCAAGGGGTACGACTCCCGCAACGGCACCCCCCAGCAGCCGTACACCTGTCACGGCGGTCGTAACCAGGGCTTCTGGTACGACTCCGCCCGGCGCTCGCTGCACTCGGAGCTGTCCCACGACCGGTGCCTGGACGTCTCCAACAGCTCGATGACCGCCGGCACCGCGGTCAACGTCTACGACTGCAACGGCACCGCCGCCCAGCAGTTCGTGTTCGCCGGCAACCAGCTCAAGCCGGCGAGCGCCAGCAACCTCTGCGTGGCGTTCGACAACCCGTGGCTGGGCACCCCCCGGTTGCGGTTGGCCACCTGCTCCAGCAGCACCCGCCAGCAGTGGTCGTACGAGTCGCGCAGCTTCGCCAACCCGGTCGGCTACGGTCACGACGACTTCATCGGCTCCCGCGTCTACTGAGACAGTGACGGGCCCCCGGGCGTACACCCGGGGGCCCGTCGCTCACTTGTCGCGCGGGATGAGGATGAGCCGGGCGACTCCCTTGTCGCCGTCCTTCGCACCGGCGACGCCGAGCTTCGCGCCGACCTTGACCTCGCTCGGCTGCACCGTCGCGCGCCGCTCGACGACCCGCAGGTCGTCGCCGAAGGTCCAGGTCATCGTGAAACCGTCGGTGGACTTGACGGTCATCGAGTCGCCGTCGATGGCGGTCACCTCGCCGCGCTGCACGGCGACCGTCTGCGTACCGTTGTCCTTGGTCTGCACCACCGCCTCGCCGTGCAGGGTGTTCTTGCGCAGCTGCACGCGGGCCTGGTGGCGCTTGCGCCACTCCTCGCCGCGCTTCTGCCGGTCCTTGTCCCGAGCCGTCGGGGAGGCGCCCGGCGTCGGGGTGGCCGGGGCGGCGACGGTCTGCACGTCCAGGTCGGTGGCGTCGAAGCCCATCGCGGTCAGCGCCTGGCCCTCCACACCCATCGCGGCGGCGACCTCGACCGCGGCGTCCCGCGCGGGCTGGCTGGCCACCTCGGCCGCGCCGCAGCCGCTGACGCCGAGCGCGACCGCCGCGAGCAGCGCCGTGGTGCCGGTGACGAATCCCCAACGTGGCATGACTCTCCCTCTCGTCCGTGGAGCCCTCAGCCTTCCCCGCGAGGACGAGCGGACCGTCAGGCAGATGTTCGGGTCAGGTAAGGATCACCGGGCAGCCGGACCGTGAAGGCGGCGCCGCCCTCGGGCGCGTGACCCGCGACGATCTCGCCGCCCAGCCGGCGGACCAGCCCGGCGGCGAGGGCCAGCCCCAGCCCGCTGCCCACCTTGCGCACCCCCCGGTAGCGCTCGTGCAACGCCCCCCGCTCGAACGCCACCGCCAGGTCGTCGTCGGTGAAGCCGGGTCCGCCGTCGCGGACCTCCAGCACACCGCCGGCCGCCGGGTCCGCACCGACCGGCCGGACCGCGAGCACCACCGGCGCCCCCGGGGGTACGACCCGCAGCGCGTTCTCCAGCAATCCGTCCAGCACCTGTCGGATCCGACCCGGATCGGTGTACGCGGACACCGGCTGACCGGGCGTCTCCACGCGGAACGACACACCCACGGCGGCGCACCGACCCAACCAGGTCGGCTCGGCCTCGGCGGCCAGCCGGGTCAGGTCGACCGGCACCGGTTCCAGCGGAAAGTCGGCGGCCTCCAGCCGGGCCAGCGCCAGCAGGTCGCCGATCAGCCGGTCCAGGTGCTGGGCCTCGGCCAGCATGGTCCGGCCGGTGCCGGCGGCGTCGTCCGCGTCGATGACGCCGTCGGCCAGCGCCTCGGCGTACCCCCGGATCGCGGTCAGCGGGGTCCGCAGCTCGTGCGAGACGGAGAGCAGGAACTCCCGCTGCCGGCCCTCGCTGGTGGTCAGGGCCGCGGCCAGGCCGTTCAGCGCCTCGGCCAGGTCGGCGACCTCGTCCGGCGGTTCGACCGGCACCCGGACGGCACGGTCTCCGGCGCGCAGTCGGGCGGCGGCGGTGGCCGCGACGCGGATCGGTCGGGCCAGGCGGCGGGCCAGCAGGAGGCCGGCCACCACGCCGGCGGCCAACCCGGCCAGCAGCGGCAACCAGAGGCTGAGCAGCACCTGCGCCCACAGGCCGTTCGACGTGGCGCGGGACAGCACCACCCCGTTGCCGCCGGGCAGCGCCCGGCCTTCCACCAGGGCGCGGTGGCCGTTGACCGGGCGGCGGGCCGATACGTTGCGGCCCTGCCCGATCCGCTGCACCACGCGGGCCGGCAGGCCCGACCGGTCGACGGTCCCGCGCCGGATCAGGTACGCGTCGATGCCCTGGTCGCGCAGTTGCTGGATGAGCCGCTCCTCGTCGGCGGTGCGACCCCGGTCCAGTCGGATGCGCAGCACCTCGGCGGCGAGTCGGGCCTGCGCGGCGAGCGCCTGCTGGTCGCGTCGCTCCGCGCCGCGGATCGCCAGTGGCACCGCGACGATGGCCGTGACGAGCACCGACACCAGTGCCACCGCGCAGGTGACCAGCACCGCGCGGGCGGTCAGCGTCCGGCCGAGCCGCCTGCGCCGGGGTGCGGCCGGCGGGCGGGCGCCGACCACCGGCAGCGCCATGGTCGGCGACTCGGAGCGCACGGGCTGCTCAGGCATCGACCGCGTACCCCACGCCCCGGTGGGTACGGATGACGCTTGCCGGGCCGAGCTTCGCCCGCACCTGGGCGACGTGCACGTCCACCGTGCGGGTTCCGGCGTGCGCGGCGTAGCCCCAGACGCCGGCCAGCAACTCCTCCCGGGTGAAGACCCGGCCGGGCCGGGCCATGAGATGCGCCAGCAGGTCGAACTCGGTGGAGGTGAGCTGCACCGGTACGCCGGCGGCGGTGACCGTCCGTCGGGCCGGGTCGAGGGTCACCGGGCCGACGATGCGCGGTCGTTCCGCGCCCTCGGGGCCACCGGCGGCGCGGCGCAGCACCGCGCGTACCCGGGCGACCAACTCGCGCGGGCTGAACGGCTTCGTGACGTAGTCGTCGGCGCCCAGCTCCAGGCCGACGATCCGGTCCACCTCGTCGTCGCGGGCGGTGAGGAAGATGACAGGCGTCCAGTCACCGGCCTCGCGCAACCGGCGGCAGATCTCGGTGCCGGGGAGACCGGGCAGGGCGATGTCCAGGACGCAGGCGACCGGGCGCAGCCGGCGGGCGGCGCTCAGGCCGGCCTCGCCGTCGCGTTCGAGGTGCACGCCGAACCCGTCGCGGGTGAGGTAGAGCCGGACCAGGTTGGCGATGGCCGGCTCGTCCTCGACCACGAGGACGAGCCCGCGGTGCGGCGGTTCGAGGGTCACCGGCCCATGATTGCCGACCCGATCGGCTCGGCGCGATCGGTACGTGTTCGAGTTCGGTAAAGGAGACGTGAAGGGCGACCGGCCCGCCGGGCGTCAGCGCGCCACGGCGGGGCGGAACACGCTGGGTCGGACGGCGGCCGGCGTGTCACCGATGGTGGCGACGATCCGCTCGCGGGGTGCCCGCAGACGGGTCCGGAACGCGTGGTTGAGCAGCGCGTCGAGCTGCCACACCTGCTTCGGGTGGCTGGTGCGGATGAGGAACCGCTCGCGGATCCCGTCGATCGCGGTGGCGGCCAGCTCGACCGACCCCAGCCGGGGGTCCGGGCTCCAGGTCACGTTGCTCAGCTCGCGCAGCTCGGTGTTGAGGTGCAGGCGCAGCCGGTGCAGGAGCCTCGTCTGCTGGGTCACCACCAGTCGGCGGTGGGTGAGCAGCAACAGGTAGTCGCCGGTGACCGGGCGGTCGGGGCGGCTGCAACGGGTGACCAGGATGGTGGCGTCACCCGAGCCGACGCAGCGGCGGAAGACCGGCATGTGCCGACTCACGGTCTGTACGGCCAGGCCGGCCTCGGTGGCGGCCGGGAGGAACGTTCGGGAGAAGACGTCCATGACCTGCCCAACGACCTCCCCGGCACCGGTGATGTGGGTCACGTCGGAATTTTGGAAGTTCCACGCGGCACGTCGCACCGCCTGTCCGACTTCCGACCCGGACGGATGTCGGTCAGTGTTCGGGCTGAAGTGGGATGGCGGCGAACAGCTCGGCGAGCCATCCGGGCACCGCCTCGGCGTACTCCGCGCGGGCCGGGTCGGAGGTGTCCAGGGCCCGCCGCCAGGAGAGCGACCGGCTCACCGCGCCCAGGTTCATGGCCAGGTCAGCGGCCTCGACGAGGGTACGGCGGTCATAGCGATCGGTCCACGCCTCCAGGTAACCGTCGCGCAGCCGGGCCAGGCTGGCGTCGTCCGCCGACAACGCGGTGGCGTACCGGATGGAGCGCAGGGTCACCAGCAGCGTGCCGAACGGGTGCGCCACCGAGGCGTCGCCCCAGTCGAAGTAGCGGTACCCGGCCGGACCGGCGAAGACGTTTCCGTCGTGCAGGTCGTCGTGCTGCACGGTGGCCGGGATGCCGATGTCCGCGAGCCGGCGACACCGCTGCGCGTACGCCGGAAGCTCCGCCCGCAGCCGCTCGTACGTCGGGACGGCGAGCCCACCCTCCGCGCCGACGCGCAGGGACTCGCGATCGTCGAGTAGTTCGGCGAGCAGTCCGGGCAGCACCTCCGGGCGGTGGTCCGGTACGCCGAGGGCGACCAGTTCGTCGGCGCGTGGCGCGGTGGCGAGTTGGAGTGCCGCGTACCCGGGCAGCGCCCGCTCCCAGTGCGCCAGGTCGGGGTCTCGGCCCAGCACGTCACGCAGTGACTCGCCGCCGTCGGGAAGCAGCGCCCAGCCCCGCTCCCGGTCCACCCCGATCGGGGCCAGCACCCGCTCGGGCGCCAGCCCGGCCAGCGTCGCGATCAGGACCGCCTCGTGGGTCGTGCCCCGGTTGTTGGCCTTGAACCAGACCGGCCCGCCGTCGGTCGGCACCCGCCAGACCAGCGACCACGGCCGGACGCGGGGCTCCACCGGCCCGGTGACCCGCCGGCCAGCCCGACTCAGCTGCTCGTCCACCCAGGATCGGGCCTGCTCCTGCCACTGCACGCTGGACCAGTCGGGGGCGCGCTCGTCGGGAATCGTCGTCACGATGGCACCCTAGGCGGCGTGCCCGACGCGGGGCGAGAGCATTTCCCGAGGTGCTCCTCGGCTGGCCGCGAGCGGCGAGGTCAGACCAGCTCGACGATCGTGGCGTTGGCCATGCCGCCGCCCTCGCACATGGTCTGCAGGCCGTAGCGGAGCCCGTTGTCCCGCATGTGCTGAAGCATCGTGGTCATGATCCGGGCGCCGGAGCCGCCGAGCGGGTGCCCGAGGGCGATCGCGCCACCGCGCGGGTTGAGCCGCTCCGGGTCGGCCTCGGTCTCCGCGAGCCAGGCCAGCGGCACCGGGGCGAACGCCTCGTTCACCTCGTACACGCCGATCTCCTCGATGCCCAGCCCCGCGCGGCGCAGCGCCTTCGCGGTGGCCGGGATGGGCGCGGTGAGCATGGTGACCGGGTCGTCGGCCGCGACCACTGCGGTGTGGATGCGGGCCAGCGGGCGCAGACCGTGCCGGCTGGCCCACTCGGACGTGGTCACCGCGAGCGCGGCGGCGCCGTCGGAGATCTGGGACGCGGACCCGGCGGTGACCACGCCGTCGGCGCGGAACGGGGTGGGCAGTTCGCCGAGCTTGTCCAGTGAGGTGTCCCGGCGGATGCCCTCGTCGGCCGTGAACTTGCCACCATCGGCGAGCGGCACCGGGGTCAGCTCCGGGTCGAACGCCCCGGCGTCCTGCGCGGCGGCTGCCTTCTCATGGCTGGCGAGCGCGAACTCGTCGAGCTGCGTACGCGAGAGGCGCCACCGGCGGGCGATCAGCTCGGCCCCGACGCCCTGGTTGAACGGCAGCGGTGCGTCGTCGGCGAAGCCCTCGACGCCCCGGTAGCGGGCGCGGAGCTGATCGCTGAACGGCATGCCGCCCGCCACACTGGAGCCCATCGGCACCCGGGTCATCGACTCCACCCCGCCGGCGACCACCAGGTCTGCCTGGCCGGAGAGGACTGTCGCGGCGGCGAAGTGCAGGGCCTGCTGGCTGGAGCCGCACTGCCGGTCCAGCGTGGTGCCGGGCACCGTCTCGGGCCAGCCGGCGGCGAGCACCGCGTTGCGGGCGATGTTCCAGGACTGCTCGCCGACCTGCGACACGCAGCCCCAGAAGACGTCGTCGACCTGCGCCGGGTCCAGGCCGGTGCGCTCGGCGAGAGCGCGCAGCACGTGCGCCGACAGGTCGACCGGGTGGACGCCGGCGAGGCTGCCCTTGCGCCGCCCGACCGGGGTCCGCACCGCGCCGACGATGACCGCGTCACTCATGTTTACTCCCCGGTAACTTGGGCTGCCCCGATCCTACGTCGTGCGTGGACCCCTCGTCCGCCCGCGGGGCGAGCTGCCGCGACTCCCAATAGCCGCGGACCGCTGGCATGCTGGGCGGGTGGACGAGACCTCCCCGGCGCGGCAGTGGCGGGTGCCGACGAACCTGCCGGTGGCGAAGCTGGCCGGCGCGGTGCTGCTGGTCGCCCTCGGCCTGCTCTTCGCCGACGGCGACCCGATCCGGCTGGTCGTGGCCGGTGTGGCCGCCGTCGCGCTGGCCGCCTGGGCGGTCCGGGACCTGGTGGCGCCGGTCCGGTTGGCGGTCGATCCGGCGGGGCTCACAGTCATCCACGGCTTCGCCGGCCGGCGGCTGCTGCCCTGGCCGACGGTCGAGGCGATCACCGTGGACCGCCGGCAGCGGTGGGGGGTGAGCGGCGAGGTCCTGGAGATCGACGCGGGCGAGTCGCTGCACCTGTTCGGCAGGTACGACCTGGGGACCACCCCGGAGGAGGTGGCCGCCGAGCTGCGCGCCGCCCGGCGGCACCCCTGAGCCGTCAGCTCAGCAGTTGCGCGGTGCGGAACAGGACCAGGCCGAGCAGGATCAGCAGGATGATCGCCCCGCCCACGGCCTGCACCAGCGTGCGCCGACCACGTGGCGCGTACGCGAGGACCGCCGCCATCGCCCCGCCGACCACCAGGCCGCCGAGGTGCCCGGGGATGGAGATGCCCGGCACGGTCAACGTGAACACCAGGTTGATCACCAGGATGGGGATCACCTGCGAGATGTCCCGACCGAGCTTGCGCTCGATGATGATCAGCGCGGCGAAGAGGCCGAAGACGGCCGTGGACGCGCCGGCAGTCGCCGAGTTCTGGGCGCTGAACAGGTAGGCGGCCACGTTGCCGCCGAGGCCCGCGACCAGATAGAGCGCGCCGAAGCGCAGCGGCCCGAGGTTGGCCTCCAGCGACCGGCCGAGCACCCACAGCGCCCACATGTTGAGCAGCAGGTGGATCACGCCGTAGTGCAGGAACATCGCGGTGATCAGCCGATACCACTGGCCCTCGGCGATGCCGCCGAGCGTGCCGTCGGGGAAGACCGCCAGCCCGAGCACGGAACCCCAGTTGGTCAGCGGGGTGCCGCCGCCCATCAGCCCGCCGAAGCCGGAGCCGCCCAGGGCCGCGTCCCCGCCCCGGTCGGAGGCGATGGACAGCAGCATGACCAGCACGTTCAGGGCGATGATGCCCTTGGTGACGTAGCCGTGCCGGCCGGCCGTACCACCACCGAAGGCGGTACGTGCCGGCCGGACGGTGCGACGTCCCTCGTTGACGCACTCCGGGCACTGGTGCCCGACGGACGCCTCCCGCATGCAGTCCGGACAGATCGGCCGGTCGCAGCGGGTGCACCGGACGTAGGTCTCCCGACCAGGGTGCCGGTAGCACACCGGGGTGGTCGGCGGGGACTCGCTCACCGGGCCGATCCTCCGTCCGCCACCGCGCGGCTCACCGACGCTGGCCGGCGCGGTGCTCCGGAGCGCTCAATCATGCGAGCAAAGGTACCTCGCGGGTTCGTCAGGCGGCAGACCGCTCGATCTCGACCCGCTCGATGACGACGTCCTGCAGCGGACGGTCGCTCGGGCCGGTCGGGGTGTTCGCGATCGAGTCGACGACCTTCACCGACTCCTCGTCGGCGACCTGGCCGAAGATGGTGTGCCGGTTGTTGAGGTGCGGCGTCGGGGACACGGTGATGAAGAACTGCGAACCGTTGGTGCCCGGTCCGGCGTTCGCCATCGCCAGCAGGTACGGCCGGTCGAAGCGCAGCTCCGGGTGGAACTCGTCGGCGAACTTGTAGCCCGGCCCGCCCCGACCGGTGCCGGTCGGGTCGCCCATCTGGACCATGAAACCGCTGATCACGCGGTGCGAGATGGTGCCGTCGTAGTACGGCCCGCTGCCCGGCTGACCGGTGCGCGGGTCGGTGTACTCCCGGTTGCCCTCGGCCAGGTCGACGAAGTTGCGGACCGTCTTCGGAGCGTGGTTTCCGAAGAGCTCCAGCCGGATCGGGCCAGCGTTGGTGTGCAGGGTGGCGTAGACAGCCTCGGCCACGGGTACTCCTCACTCGTTGGTCAGTTCCATGCGGATCCTCCCATGTGCCCGATCTGGCAGTGCGGAGGCATCCGAAGGTGGAGGATGACGAAGGAACAACTCCCAGGAGGTAGGACCGTGTTTGGATTCGGGCGGCGTCAGTCCCAGGGCCAGCTCGCCAAGGCAGAGCTGAACCAGAGCATCAGCCACCTGATGCAGGCAGCCAACCACGCGGCCAAGGGCGCGGGCGCGACCGTCGGTCCGCGGGTCCAGGTGGCCCGGGGCTACGTCGGGCCGGCCGCGGTGAAGGTGCGCGACCGCGCGTCGACCGGCTGGGGAACCACACTCACCACGCTGGCACCGCTGGCGGCGGCGGCCCGGGACGGCGCCACGCAGGCAGGGCCGCTGACCAGGAAGGCCAAGTCGAAGACCATGCGGATCACCGGTAAGAAGAAGCAGCCGCGCCGTCGCGGCTCGATGATGACCGGCCTGCTGGCCGCGGGCGCCATCGCCGGCCTGGCCGGTGCGGTCGCCCTGCGTCGCCGCCGGGAGCAGCAGGAGTGGGCGGAGTACGACCCGACCCGCACCCTGGAGCCGATGCGCGACGAGGTCGAGTCGATCGAGGTGCAGACGCCGGCCGCGCCGGGCGCGACCAAGGGGACCGACGGGTCCGCCATGGCCGGGATGACCGGCGCCGGCAGCTCGGCGGTGGCCGGCGGCGACAGCGCCAGCACCACCGGCACGGCCACGCCGACCAGTGTCCGCCCGACCGGCAAGGTCCCGTCGGTCGCCGAGGGCGCCACGGACGTCTCCGGGCGACCGACCGACGACCTCACCAAGGCCCTGGGCAAGGACACCGCCCGCACCAACGGCCGCCGCTGACCCCCGACACAGCAGCGCAGCGAGCGCCGGCGACGCGGGTTCACCCCGCTCGCCGGCGCTTTCGCGTCTCAGAGCCTTTCGCGCCGGCCCGCGCCGTCGCGGGTCAGAGCCAGCCGTTGCGGCGGAACCAGCGGTAGAGGGCCAGGGAGACAGCGAGCATCAGAGCCAGGGCCACCGGATAGCCGTACGTCATCTTCAGCTCGGGCATGTTGTCGAAGTTCATGCCCTCGACGCCGGCGATGGAGGTCCAGACCGCGGCGATGGCCGCCCACGCGGCGATCTTGCGCATGTCGTTGTTCTGGTCGACGGTGACCTGGGCCAGCCGCGCCTGCAGGATCGAGTTCAGCAGGTCGTCGTACGAGTTCACCTGCTCGACGGTGCGGCTCAGGTGGTCCTGCACGTCCCGGAAGTACCGCCGGATCTCCTTGGGCACATCGCGGTTGACCTGGGAGGTCAGGTTCATCAGCGGCCGCTGCAACGGGATCACCGCCCGCTTGAACTCCACCAGCTCCCGCTTCATCTGGTAGATCCGCTGAATCCGGCCGTGGCTGTTGCGGTCGAAGACCTCGGCCTCAAGCTGATCCAGGTCGTCCTCAAGCTGCTCGGCCACCTCCAGATAGAGGTCGACCACCCGGTCGGTCACGCCGTACGCCACCGCCCACGGGCCCTGGAGCAGCAACTCCTGCTTGGTCTCCAGGTCGGCGCGGACCGGGGAGAGCCGGCAGGCGTCCCCGTGCCGGACGCTGATCAGGAAGTTCGGGCCGATGAAGAGCATCACCTGACCGGTCTCCACGACCTCGGAGGTCTCGGTCAACTCGGTGTGCTCGCAGTACCGGGCGGTGCGCAGCGCCAGGAAGCTGACGTCGTTGAACCGCTCCAGCTTGGGCCGCTGCTCGGCCTTCACCGCGTCCTCGACGGCCAGCTCGTGCAGGCCGTACGTCTCCGCGATGGCGGACATCTCGGCCAGCTCCGGCTGGTGCAGCCCGATCCAGACGAAGCCGTGCTCCTCCCGGCGTGCCGCCTCCAACGCGTCCGCGTAGTTCCAGTCGCCGGGCTGCCGCTTGCCGTCGATGTAGAGCGCGCAGTCGACCACCCCGCTGCGGCCGGCGCCGGTGGGGGCCGGAGTGGGCGGCGATCCGTCGGCGTTGAGCATCCTGGTCACCGCCCGGACCGGGGACGGCCAGGCCCGGGGTCGCAGCACCCGGGACGTGTTCAGCGGGACCGTCCGGCCCCGCTCTGCCCGATCCGTCATCGCGACACCTCCCCGCGCTCGCCTGCGGCTTGCAGGCTACGCCGGTGGTCGCCACCGGCAGGTGTGACGGCGGTCGCGGGTGCGGCGCCGGGCGGGCCGGGCCGCATCGGGGGGTGAAGGACGACACGGCCCACCCGGCGCCCGTGGGGGCGGGGGTTGTGCTGCACGCGTGCCCGAGGTGGCGGCGGGGTGACCCCCGCTACACCTGACGGGTGACGCTCGCAGCATTGTGAGCCGCCGGCCGCCCGCTGGGGAGTCCCGGGACGGCCGGCATTGTCGTTCTGTCGGGAACCCGACAGAAATCAGCTCCGGACAGCCTCGACGGCCGCCGCGAGCCGCCGGACACCCTCGTCGATCTTGTCGGCCGTCACGGCCGAGAAGGCCAGCCGCAGGGCGTGCCGCCCACCGTCGAGAACGAAGTCGCTGCCCTTGACCACCGCGACACCACGCTCGGCCGCCGCCGGGGCGAGCCGGTCCACCAGCACGTCCTCGGGGAACTCCACCCACAGGAAGTAGCCGCCGTCGGGCTCCACGAACCGCGCCTGCGGCAGGTGCCGGCGCAGCGACTCGGCCAGCACCCGGGCGCGTTCGCCCAGCGCCGCCCGAACGGTCTCGATCGAGCGGTCGATGTCGCCGGAGACGCAGAACTGGTGCACGATCGCCTGCGACACCATGCCGGGTGAGATGTAGAGGCTCGTCGCGTTCTTGGCGATGTCGGCGATCAGATCCGCCGGACCGACCAGATAGCCGACCCGCACGCCCGGGCAGACGGTCTTGGTGAAGCTCGACGCGTGCACGACCACGTTGCGGGTGTCCAGCGAGAGCATCGACGGCAGCGCCTCGCCGCGGAAGCGGATGTCCGCGTACGGGTCGTCCTCGAAGATCGTGAACTCGTACTCGGCGGCCAGGTCGAGCAGTTCGCGGCGCTTCTCCAGCGACAGGGTCATGCCGGCCGGGTTCTGGTAGTTGGGGATGACGTGCGCGAGCCGGGGGCGGACCCCGGACTCCAGCAGCTTGCGCAGCTCGGCGGTGTCCAGACCGTCCGGCTGGACCGAGATGCCGTGCAGCTCGCTGCCCATCCGCTGAAGGTTGAGCAGCGTGCGGTCGTACGTCGGACGCTCGACCACCACCGCGTCGCCGGGACGGACCAGGTGGTCGAAGAGGAAGGCGTCGGCCTGGAGCGAGCCGTTGGTGACCAGCACCTGGTTGGCTTCCACCCCGTGCTTCTCGGCGATCCACTTTCGCAGCGGAAGGTAACCGACGGAGGTGCCGTACGCCGTGACCCCCGCGGGGTCGGCGTCGAAGGCGCGTACGGCGGCGGCCTTGAGCCCCTCGACATCGACGATGTCCAGCGAGGGCGCCCCACGGGCAAAGGAGATCAGCTGCTCGGCGGTCATGGATATTGAGCGTACGGGCGGCGGCGGGGGACGCGCGGACGGCACGGCGATGTCCGCATCCTGAGCCACCGGGACGGGTGACCCGGGTCGGCCGGTCGCCGTCAGATCAGACCGGAAGTGCGAGCGAGTCGTGCTGCGTCGCCCGGGAAAGGCCCTCAAACTGCACGCCGAGCGCGTCGAGGAGCTGGCTCCAGTCGAAGTAGGAGCGCCATGCGACGATCCGACCCCGGCGTGCCCGGACCACGTCGGCAACCTCCCAGCTCACCGAACGGCCGGTCGGAGCGACGGTGCCGTACGGCGAGTGCAGCGTGCCGGTGTGGGTGCCGGTGAGGCGCAGCTCCACGGCCGCGCCGCCGGACGTGCGCACCACGCCCAACGGGTCGACCCGCAGGTCGGCGAAAGCGCCCGTCCAGGTGCGCAGCAGCGCGGGCAGCTCGATCGGCCGGACCGTGACACCCGGCATGGCGTAGAACGCCTCCGGGGCGTACAGGTCCGGCAGCCGGGCCACGTCCCGCCGCAGAAGCATCGCGTACTGCTGCTCGACCAGGCGCTCCGCGTCACGCATCGGGCCCTCCCCCGCGGGCCACGGCATCTCCGCGCCCGCGAGGGATCCTTACCCGTCGATCCGGCCTGGCACACCTGCGCGGGTCAGGTCGTGGCGGCCACCTGACTCTCCGCCCAGACCCGCATGATGTCCCGAACCGAGATCACCCCGGCCACCTCCCGGCCGTCGAGCACCACCAGGTGCCGGAAGCCGCCCCGGGCCATCGCGGCGGCGGCCTCGGCAACCGTCCACTCCGGCCCCGCGTAGACCACGTCCCAGGTCAGGTGGGCGCCGGTGCGTTCGGTGTCGCAGTCGAGGCCCGCGCCGATGGCCTTCAACACGTCGCGTTCGGTCATGATCCCCACGCCCTCGGAGTCCGGGTCGATCACGACCGCCGACCCGACACCGCGGGCCGACATCATCCGGGCCGCCTGACGCAGCGTGTGCTCCGGACCGACGACGAGGACCTGGCTGGACATCGCTTCCCGTACCTGCATCACACATCACCCCTTTGGGACGGTGGCATTCGGTACGCACATGGTCGTCGGTGGATGTTTCCGGGACAAGACCGGGCATCGTCGCAATGCCGGGCCGCTCGCTACTGTCGAAGCGTGTCCACCGAGCCCCTGCGCTGCGCCGGCGCGCTGATCGTCGACCACGACGGCCTGGCCCGCATCGAGTACGACTTCCTGGTCCGGGGTCTGATCCGGCGGATCGCGGAGGAGGGCTTCGCCGTCCTGCGGTCGATCGATCGGTGAACACCGTCGAGCTGGCGCCGCACCGGATCGCCGGGCTGCTCGCCCCGGCCGTGGACCGGACGTTCCGCGCCGGCATGCTGGCCGGCCGCGACGGTGGCGGCGCCGAGCTGAGCCAGCGGTACGGCGGGCCGACGGCGAACGGCTTCCTGGTGGACCTGCGCACCCGGCTCGCCGCGCCGGGCGGCACCGTCGACGGGCCGGGTTTCGCGGCGATCACCCGCTACGCCGACCCGGTCACGGTCCGCCGGGCCGTGGACAAGCAGGTGGCGTACGGCATGCTCCACCGCCGCCCGGACGGGGCGCTCTCCGCCACCGAGCGGGGCACCGCCTTCCTCACCGAGCTGTACCAGGTGCACGCCGAGGTCACCGAGGAGCTGTGGGCCGGGCACGACGAACGGGTCACCCGGCTCGTGGCAGCGCTCGGCCGGCTGCTGACGTACGCCCTGGTGCTGGCCGACACCGACGGCGACCGGAACGGGTCGGCGTTCGCGGCGCTGGCGCCCCCGCACGAGCCGGACGGGACCCCGCCCGGCGTGCTGCTGCTCAACCGGCTCGGCACGCTGCGCTACCACCGGGCCGACGCGCACGCCGCCGCCTGGACGGCCGCCGGACACACCGCGTCCAGCGTCGCCGCCCTGCCCGCCGGCCCCGAGCGGCTCGCCATCGAGCTGGAGACCGACCGCCGGGCCGCCGGCCCGTACGCCGCGCTCGACGCCCAGGAGCGGCTGACCATGCTCGCCGACCTGGCGGCGCTGCCCGGCTGACCCGGTTGGCCGGAGCGGCACGGCCGGCCGGCGCTATCCTCCACCGGTGACGGGGAGCAGGACGAGGGAGGATGTCGCGATGATCGGAATGGTGCTCGCGGCCGGAGCGGGACGACGGCTGCGCCCGTACACCGACACCCTGCCCAAGGCGTTGGTGCCGGTGGACGGCGAGACGACGATCCTGGACATCGCGCTGGGCAACCTGGCCGAGGTCGGGCTCACCGACATCGTGATCGTGGTCGGCTACGCGGCGGACGCGGTCCGCGAGCGGCAGGCCGACCTGGAGAAGAAGTACGGGGTCACGCTCACCCTGGTGCACAACGACAAGGCCGAGGAGTGGAACAACGCCTACTCTCTCTGGCTGGCCCGGGAGTACTTCGCGCGCGGGGTGCTGCTGGTCAACGGGGACACCGTGCACCCGGTGAGCATCGAGAAGACCCTCCTGGCCGAGCGCGGCCCGGGCATCCTGCTCGCCGTGGACACCCTCAAGCCGCTGGCCGAGGAGGAGATGAAGACCACCTTCGACGCCGCCGGCCAGCTCACCCGGATCACCAAGATCATGGATCCGGGCGAGGCGTACGGGGAGTACATCGGCGCGACGCTGATCGAGCCGCAGGTCGCCGACGCGCTCGCGGACGCGCTGGAGGCGACCTGGCGGCGGGACCCGAACCTCTACTACGAGGACGGCTACCAGGAGTTCGCCGACCGGGGCGGGGAGGTGCGGGCGGCGCCGATCGGCGACGTCCCCTGGGTCGAGGTCGACAACCACGCCGACCTGGCCCGCGCGCGGGAGATCGCGTGCCGCTACTAGCTCGGAGCGTCCTCACCCCGCTGCACATCGACGTGCGACGCGGGGCGGTCGCCGACCTGGGCGCGATCCTGGCCGACGGGCGGATCTCCTCCGGGGGCGACGTCGCGGTGGTGGTCGGCCCGGGTCAGGGCGCGCAGATCGCGGAGCTGATCCGACCGTCGCTGCGGACGGCCGACGTGTTCACGGTCGCCGGGGCGACCCTGGACGCCGCCGACGACCTCGGCGGCAAACTTCGCGCCCGGTCGTACGACGCGGTGGTCGGGATCGGCGGCGGCAAGACGATCGACGTGGCCAAGTACGCGGCCACCCGCCGAGGGCTGCCGATGGTGTCGGTGGCGACCAGCCTCGCCAACGACGGGATCGCCTCCCCGGTGGCCAGTCTCATCACCGAAGGGATCAAGGGCTCCTACGGAGTGCACATCCCCATCGCGGTGATCGTCGACCTGGACTTCGTGGAGAGCGGCCCGGACCGGCACAACCGGGCCGGCATCGGCGACGTGATCAGCAACATCAGCGCCCTGGCCGACTGGGAACTGGCCCGGCAGGTACGCGGTGAGCCGGTCGACGGGCTGGCCGCCTCGCTGGCCCGGGCGGGCGCCGAGGCGGTGCTCAACCACCCGGGCGACATGACCGACGACGCCTTCGTCACCGTGCTGGCCGAGGCGCTGATCTCCAGCGGCCTCGCGATGGCGGTCTGCGGCAGCAGCCGACCGGCCAGCGGCGGCTGCCACGAGATCATGCACGCGGTCGACTCGCTCTTTCCGGGCACCGCCTCGCACGGCGAGCTGGCCGGGCTGGGTGCGCTGTTCTGCACCTGGCTGCGCGGAGACCTGCGCCGCTTCGGGGAGATGTCGGCCTGCCTCGCCCGGCACGGCCTGCCCCGACTCCCCGCCGAGGTGACGCTCACCGACGACCAGTTCATCGAGGCGGTGCAGTTCGCTCCGCGTACCCGACCGGACCGGTACACGATCCTCGAGCACCTGGCCCTGTCGCCTACCGAGACGCGGGAGCGGCTGGCAGACTACGCCGGTGCAATCCGCGACCAGCTTGGCTGACCCCCGTCCCACCGTCGCCGACTTCCACCGGGTGAACCGGGGTGGCGGCCTGTTCAGCGAGTCGATCAGCCAGTGGCTGGGGGCCGTCTTCGCGCTGGTCGCGCAACGCCTCGGGCTCCGCCCGACCGCGTTGACCATCACCAACCTGGTGCTCGGGCTGGCCACCTCCGTCACCGTGGTGGCGCTCGCCGAGCCGGTCGCCGACGGGGACGTACCGGCCTGGGTGGTCGGCCTGCTCGCCCTGGTCGGCTGGCAGGTCGCGTACTCCCTGGACTGCGCGGACGGGCAGCTCGCCCGGGTGACCGGCCAGGGCAGCGCGGCCGGCGCCCGCGTCGACGTGCTCTGCGACGTGGCCGCGCAGATCGCCCTGGTGGCCGCCCTGGCCGCCACCGCCGTGGCGCAGGAGCCGTCGACGCCGACCTGGCTGGTGGCGACCTTCGCGGGCACCTGGATGGTCAACCTGGTGACGTCGGTGATGCAGGCCGGCCCGAACGCGGCCAGCATGGTCACCTCGACCTCGCTGCCGGTACGCCTCGTGAAGCTGGTGCGCGACTACGGCGCGGTGGTCTTCGTGGCCGCCCTGGTGCTGGCCGTGGCCCCCGCGCTGGTCCTCTGGGTGATCATCGCGTTCACGATCGTCAACGGTGGCTTCCTGCTCGCCAGCATCGCCTTCTCGGCCCGCGCCTCCCTGCGCTGACCTCCCGCCCGCGCCACTCCCAGACCGGTGCCAAGGGTGTTCGAGTCCTCCTTTGCTCTGCTTCAGCCCAGGAAACACGTGGCGTCCGATATCCGGACACCGGGTGTTTCCTCCGCTGAAGCAGAGCAAAGGGAGCGAACAGTAGGTGCTCTCCTCCCGCGCTCCGGAGTTACGGCGTTACGGCGTGGGCCATCCCCGCGTAGATGTCGATGAGCTGCTTGGTGACCACGTCCGGGTGGAAGGTCCGCTCGTAGCGGGCGCGGGCGGCCAGGGTGAGCCCGGACGCGCCGGCCCGGGCCACCGGCAGGGCTGCCGCCAGCGCGGCCGGCTCCGGAGCCACCACCCAGCCGGCCTCGCCGAGGCCGATCCCGGCCGGCATGACCGGCCCGCCGCCCCCGGCGACCGCCGAGGCGGTCTCGGCCGGGCCGGTGCCGGCGGGCTCGTGCGGGGCGTCCGCTCCGACGAGGTATGGAATGCCGCCCAACGCGGTGCCGAGCACCGGCCGACCGCTGGCCAGCGCCTCGATGATCACGGTCGGCAGCACGTCGTGCCACATCGAGGCCGCGATCACCACGGCGCTCGCCTCGACGGCGGCGCGTACCCCGACGCGGTCGAGCTGACCGAGGTAGACCACGTCGGGTCGCTCGGCGGCGGCGGCCTCCACCAGCGGGCGCAGCTCGCCGTCACCGGCCACGCGGAGCGTGCCCAGGGTGCCCGCCGGATGGCGACGCCAGGCGTCCAGCAGCAGCTCGACACCCTTCTCGGGCGAGAGCCGGGCCATGTAGAGGAAGCCGTCGCCCAGCGGGGCCGGCCGGCCCGGATCGGGTACGGCATTCGGCTTCACGACGATCCGGTCGTCCGGAATGCCGTAATCGCGGAGGTGGTCGGCGATGGCAGTGGTGAGCGCGATGTACCGGTCCACCGAGCGCCAGGTGCCCCGGTGCACGGCCAGGGTGGTCGCCATCAGCGCGCTCTGCGCCGTCGAGTCGCGGTAGCACCGGTGCTTGATCGCCGGCACGCCCAGCGCCCGACCCTTGCAGTCCTGGCAGATCACCCCGTCGCGGAAGTAGATCCCCGACGAGCAGACCTGCCGGTAGTTGTGCACCGTCTGCACCACCGGCACGCCGTGCCGGTGCGCGGTCCGCACCACCCACGGCGAGATCAGAGGGTACGGGTTGTGCAGGTGCAGGACGTCCGGGCGGTGCTCGGTGAGCAGCCGGCTCAGGTCCTGCTGAGCACGCGGCGCCCAGATCGGCGAGATCGGCAGCAGCGCCTTGGCCGCCTTCGACATCGACGGGATCTCGTCCGAGCTGCGGATGAAGGGCAGCACCTCGACGCCGGCAGCGGTGAGCTGAGCGATCTCCGAGTCGACCATCGTGTTCTCGCCGGAGGGCTGAGCTTCCCGGTACCGGTTGTGCGCCACCACGATTCTCACGGGAAAGAAGGCTACCGTTGGCTGGTGCCCGAACTACCGGAGGTTGAGGCGCTCGCGGGTTACCTGCGGCAGCGCGCGGTGGGGCGGCGTGTCGACCGGCTGGAGATCGCCGCGATCAGCGCCCTGAAGACGTACGACCCGGCACCCGCCGCGGTCGCTGGTCGGGCGGTGGTCGACGCCCGCCGGCACGGCAAGTTCCTCGACGTGGTCGTCGAGGGTGATCTGCACCTCGTGGTGCACCTGGCCCGGGCGGGCTGGCTGCACTACCGGGAGGCGTTTCCCGCCACGACGCCGCTGCGACCCGGCAAGGGCCCGATCGCGGTGCGCGTCCGCCTCGACGACAGCTCCGGCTTCGACCTCACCGAGGCCGGCACCCAGAAGAAGCTGGCCGCGTACCTGGTCACCGACCCGGCCGCAGTGCCGGGGGTGGCCAAGCTGGGCCCGGACGCGCTCGCCGCCGACCTGCCCACCTTCGCGGAGCGGCTGCGCAGTCGGCGCGGACAGGTCAAGGGGGTGTTGACCGACCAGTCGGTGCTGTCCGGGGTGGGCAACGCGTACTCGGACGAGATCCTGCACGCCGCGAAGCTGTCCCCGTTCGCGATCACCGACCGGCTCACGGACACCCAACTCGCCACCCTGCACGCGGCGACCCGCCAGGTGCTCGGTGACGCGGTCGAGCGGTCCCTCGGCCAGCGTGCCGCCGAGCTGAAGGGTGAGAAGCGGTCCGGGTTGAAGGTGCACGCCCGCACCGGGCTGCCCTGCCCGGTCTGCGGGGACACCGTGCGCGAGGTGTCGTTCGCCGATTCGAGCCTGCAGTACTGCGCGACGTGCCAGACGGGCGGCAAGCCGCTCGCTGACCGAAGGTTGTCCCGACTTGTACGGTGAGTAATTGCACTCGGCGACTACGGAGCGGAATCGGCCAGACTGAGCCGAAGCTCCCGTCCACCGTTCTCGCCACACGCGCATCCATCGGTATAGTGGCCCGGTCCCCGGCTTCTGAAATGGTGCGGAGCCGGCCAGATCCCGCCGGCACCATCGGTCGCCAATCTCCTTCGGGGCGACGACCGGTCGGAGCCCGCGTGGGAGACTGGGACGGTGGGCGACCCGGGCCCTCACGCCGAGTGAGCGGCCCGTGTCATGCGGGAGGACATGGGTGAGGTGACGGCAAGCCTCCAGCGCCCGGTATCCAACGAAGGCCGGAGCAGACTCGTGCGGCACGTCGACAGCTTCGAGATCCAGCCGCCGACGCCGCCGTCACACAACGGCGTCCCTCGGTCGGCGTGGGCCAGGGCGCGACGCCGTGTCTCCCGCTGGCACCGCCCCTACACCGCCATCCTGCTGCTGCTCGACTTCGGCGCGGCGGCGTTCGCCAGTTGGATCGCGATCCAGCTCTTCGACCAGGCCGCCTCCGGCTTCTCCGGCACCAACCAGGATCCGACCTGGTTCCACACCGTCTCCTACCTGCTGCTGCCGCTCGGCTGGGTGGTCATCCTCTGGAGCAACCGGGCGTACGACCGGCGCTATCTGGGGCTCGGGCCGGACGAGTTCAAGCGGGTCATCCGGGCCGCCGTCACGGTCGCGGCCAGCGTCTCCTTCCTCGCGTTCGCCACCAAGACCGCGCTGTCTCGCTGGACGGTCGGCACGGCACTGCTCGGGGCGCTCCTGCTGATCCTGTGGGGCCGCTTCGTCGCCCGCTGGGCGCTGCACTACATCCGTCGGCGGGCCGGCCAGGCGGCACACCGGATGGTGCTGGTCGGCACCCTGCCGGAGTGCCTGGAGGTCTACGCGGCGGTCACCCGCAGCCCGAACGCCGGGCTGGTCCCGGTCGCGATCCACATCACCGACGGGTACGCGGCGGCCCGCGGGGTGCCGACCCCGGTACCGGTGCATGCCGGCCGCGACGTCCTGGCCCTGGTCCGCGAGGTCGGTGGGGACACCATCGCCGTCTGCGGGTCGGCCAGCGCCGAGCCGGGCGAACTGCGCCGGCTGGCCTGGCAGTTGGAGGGCTCCGGCGTCGACCTGGTGGTCGCGCCGCAGTTGACCGACATCGCCGGCCCTCGGGTGCACATCCGGCCGATCGAGGGTCTGCCGCTGCTGCACGTCGAGGAGCCGACCCTCTCCGGGCCGGCGCTGCTGGCCAAGAACCTGATGGACCGGGTCGCCGCCGGCCTGGGCCTGCTGCTGCTGATCCCCCTCTTCGTCGCCATCGCCGTGGCGATCCGCATCTCCGACCCCGGGCCGGTGTTCTTCCGCCAGCCCCGGGTGGGGCACGAGGGGCGCACCTTCCGGGTGTGGAAGTTCCGGACCATGTACGTCGACGCCGAGGACCGGCTGGCCAGCCTCACCGACCAGAACGAGACCGACGGCATGCTGTTCAAGATGAAGCAGGATCCCCGGGTCTTCCCGGTGGGTCGCTTCCTGCGGGCCTCGTCGCTGGACGAGCTGCCGCAGTTGATCAACGTGCTCTGGGGTGAGATGTCGCTGGTCGGGCCCCGCCCGCTGCCGGCCGACGACGGCGACTTCCTGGGCGACGTGCGGCGTCGCCTGCTGGTCCGCCCCGGCATGACCGGTCTCTGGCAGGTCTCCGGCCGCTCCGACCTGTCCTGGGACGAGGCCGTCCGGCTGGACCTCTACTACGTCGACAACTGGTCGCTGGCGTACGACCTGAGCATCCTGTGGCGCACCGTCGGGGTGGTGCTCGCCCGCAAGGGCGCGTACTAGCGCGGAGGGCCGCGAGCCGTCAGGATCGCTGCGTGGGTGGCAACCTCTCCGCCGTCGTCGGCGTCGTCTCGCTGGTCACCGCGCTCACCGCGGCCCTGCTGGCGGTGCTGCGGCTGCGCGCCCGGCGCGGCATCGCCACCGCCACCCAACGGGCCACCTACGAGGTGCTGCACACCGCCGGGCTGGCCGCCGAGCCGCTGCGGGCGGGGCTGAGCGCGGCGGGCGCGACGAAGGCCGTACGCCATCTGCGGGCCCTGGTGGGCGCGGTCGGGCTGGCGCTCACCGACGCCGACGAGGTGCTCGCCCTCGACGGGCGCGGCACACACCACGGTGAGCAACTGCTCGCGGCGGCCCAGCGCTCGGTGGCCACCGGGCGCTCGACGGTGCTCGGGGAGTCCGACCTGCGGTGCGACCGGGTCGACTGCCCCATCCGCGGGGCGGTGGTCGCGCCCCTGCACGGGGCGGACGCCCGGGTGGTCGGCGCACTGGTGGCGATCGCCGACGGCGTGCCGGCGCCGGGACTGGTCCAGGCCACCCTGGAGACGGCGCACTGGGCGGGCAACCAGCTCGCCCTGGCCGAGCTGGACTCGTCACGGGAGCGGCTGGCGAGAGCGGAGGTCCGGGCGTTGCGGGCGCAGATCAGCCCGCACTTCATCTACAACGCGTTGACCGCGATCGGCTCGTTCGTCCGCACCGACCCGGAGCGGGCCCGGGAGTTGATCCTGGAGTTCGCGGAGTTCACCAGGTACTCGTTCCGGGCGCACGGCGAGTTCACCACGCTGGCCGAGGAGCTGCGGTCGATCGACCGGTACCTGACGATCGAGCGGGCCCGGTTCGGGGACCGGTTGCAGGTGCGGTTGCAGATCGCCCCGGAGGTGCTGCCGGTGACGCTCCCGTTCCTCTGCCTTCAGCCGCTGGTGGAGAACGCCGTCCGGCACGGGTTGTCCCGCAAGCCGGGCACGGGCATGGTGAGCATCGAGGCCCGGGACGCGGGCGCCGAATGCCACATCACGGTGGAGGACGACGGGGTGGGAATGGATCCGACCACGCTTACCGCCGGCATCGCCGAGCTGGCCCGCAGCGCCGGCGACCCGGGGGACGACCCGGGTCAGCACGTCGGCCTCTCCAACGTCGACGAGCGACTGCGGTCGGTCTTCGGGGACCGCTTCGGTCTGGTCGTCGAGACCGGGCTGGGCTCGGGCACCCGGGTGAGCATGCGGGTGCCGAAGTTCCACCCGGGCGTACGGGCCGGCTCGTGACCACCGGCTTCCTGCGGGTGCTGGCGGTGGACGACGAGCCGCCCGCGCTCGACGAGTTGGCGTACCACCTGCGGGCCGACCCCCGGGTGGCCCGCCTGCACACCGCCGGGGACGCCACCGAGGCGCTGCGGCTGCTGCGCGACGGTGACGTGGACGTGGTCTTCCTGGACATCCGGATGCCCGGCCTGGACGGCATGGAGCTGGCCCGGGTGCTGCGCCGGTTCGCCCGGCCGCCGGCGATCGTGTTCGTGACCGCGTACGACGACGGGGCGGTGGACGCGTTCGACCTGGGCGCCACGGACTACGTGCGCAAACCGGTACGCGCCGAACGGCTGGCCGAGTCGCTGCGCCGGGTGATCGGCTCGCGGGTGGTGCCGTCGCATCCGGCGGCGCTGGCCCGGGCCGAGGAGGACCCGACCATCCCGATCGAGCTGGCCGGCACCACCCGGATGCTGCCGCGCTCGGCGGTGCGGTGGGTGGAGGCGCAGGGCGATTACGCCCGGCTGCACACCGCGGAGGGGTCGCACCTGGTGCGGGTCTCGCTGGCCACGCTCGCCGAGCGGTGGGCGGACGCCGGTTTCGTCCGGGTGCACCGGTCGTACCTGGTGCAGTTGAAGTTGATCGCGGAGCTGCGCCTGGTGAACTCCGGGTACGTGGTGGTGGTCGACTCCACCGAGCTGCCGGTGAGCCGGCGGCACACCCGGGAGCTGAAGGACAAGCTGGTCAGGGCGGCGAAGCAGGACTGGAGTCGCTGAGGCGGGAAAGCTCCCGGCCCTCCCGTACGTTGTACGATAGCCAGTACGACAACCGGGAGGCCGCCGTGCACGAGACTCCGTTCGACGCCGAGACCGAGTTCGACCGCCAACTCGACCACCTGGTGCGACTGGGCTATCCGGCCCTGGCCGGGATGCCCGAGAGCGCCTTTCGCGACCTGGTCGCGCCGCTGCGGGCCCGCGCGGTCGACGGCGCCGCCGGCCTGCCCGCGCCAACCGACGCCCGGGTGCCGTTCCTGCTGGTCGTCACGCGGGACCTGGTCGGGGTGGAGCCCCGGCTCGCACTCACCACCCTGGCCGGCAAGCGCAAGCCCGGCTTCCTCGACCGGCACTACGCCGAGGACGACCTGCCGCGCTTCGACCCGATCAAGGAGCTGGAGGTGCCCGCCGGGCCGGCGTACCTGCTCTTCGACGTCGACCGTGGTGAGGAGTTCCGCAACCTCGCCCCGGCCGCGGCGATGGAGGGCATGACCGCCCAGGATCGACTGCCGCTCACCATCGACGAGGGGCTCGCCTTCATCACGCTGTATCCGGAGGCGCTGGCCAGCAACAGGTGCTTCTCGCTGGTCGGCTCGCGGTGCGGTGACAAGCGGGTGCCCGCCCTGTGGATCAGCCAGGGCGCCCCGAAGCTGGGCTGGTGCTGGTACGGCAATCCGCACACCTGGCTCGGCTCCGCCTCGGCCCGCCCGGTACGCGTCGGCCTGGAGTAACCGGCGCACGGGCCATCCTGACGGCTCGCTCGGTCGTCCACAACGAGGCTCGGGCGTTCGCCGAGGCCACCTGTCGTGACCCTCGGGTTATCCACAGGGGTGAACCGTTCTCCACAGGTTATTCACAATGCCACCCACTGATCTCCACGGTGGCTCCCTACAGTCAGACCCCATGAAGGAACGCCGGGTCCTGGTCGTCGAGGACGAACGCACCATCGCCGAGTCGGTCGCCGCCCGACTCCGCGCCGAGGGTTTCGCCGTGGAGATCGCCACGGACGGCCCCAGCGCGGTCGAGCGGTTCCGGACCGGCCAGCCGGACCTCGTCGTCCTCGACGTGATGCTGCCCGGCTTCGACGGCCTGGAGGTGTGCCGGCGGATCCAGGCCGTCCGGCCGGTGCCGGTGCTGATGCTCACCGCCCGCGACGACGAGACCGATTTGCTGGTCGGGCTCGCGGTCGGCGCGGACGACTACCTCACCAAGCCGTTCTCGATGCGCGAGCTGGCCGCCCGCGTACACGTGCTGCTGCGCCGGATGGAACGGGCCGCGACCCCCGCGGCACCCGCCATCCGGCTCGGCGACATCGAAATCAACGAGGCCGAGCGGCGGGTTCGGCGCTCCGGCGCGGACGTGCACCTCACACCGACCGAGTTCGACCTCCTGATCCACCTCGCCGGTCGGCCCCGCACCGTGCTACCCCGGGAGCGGCTGCTCGCCGACGTGTGGGGCTGGGCCGAAGGCACCGGCACCCGCACCGTGGACAGCCACGTCAAGGCCCTGCGGCGCAAGCTCGGCGCCGATCTCATCCGGACCGTGCACGGCGTCGGGTACGCCCTGGAGGTGCCCGCGTGACCAACCACCGGGTGGTGGACTGGCTGGACCGGGCGCTGCCTCGCCCGCTGGACCCGGTCCGCTCGATCAAGATGAAGCTCGGCGTCCTGCTGGTCGCCTCCTGGGCGGTGGCCATCGGCTACTTCTGGTACGGCATCGGCTGGCTCCCGCCGGGCACGTCGATCACCGTCATCTGCATCGCGCTGGTCACCTCGCAGGTGCTCGCCCACGGGATGACCTCGCCGCTGCGCGAGATGACGGCGGCCGCCGGGGCGATGGCCCGCGGCGACTACACCCGTCGGGTGCGCGCCACCTCCCGCGACGAGGTGGGTGAGCTGGCCCAGGCGTTCAACAAGATGGCCGAGGACCTGCACGCGGCGGACCAGCGCCGACGCGAGCTGATCGCCAACGTCTCCCACGAGCTGCGTACGCCGATCACCGCGTTGCAGGGCGTACTGGAGAACATGGTGGACGGCGTGGCCGAGCCGGAGCCGGCGGCCCTGCGCGCGGCGCTGTCCCAGACCGAACGGCTCGGCCACCTCGTCGCCGACCTGCTCGACCTGTCCCGTCTCGACGCCGGGGTGGTGCCGCTGCGCCGGGTCCGCATTGACGTGGGGGACTTCCTGGACGAGGCGGTGGAGCACGCCACCGCCAGCGCCGCCGGAGCGGGGCTCGACGTGGACTTCCGACTCCGCGAGTTGGCGGTGCCGCTGACCGTGCGCGCGGACCCGTGGCGGCTGCACCAGGTGTTCGCGAACCTGCTGGACAACGCGGCGCGGCACAGCCCACCCGGCGGCACCGTGCGGGTGAGCGCCGAGGAACACGCCGGCCAACTCCACGTCGAGGTGAGCGACGAGGGGCAGGGCATTCCGACGGCCGAGCGTTCCCGGGTGTTCGAGCGGTTCACCCGCGGCGACCGGGCGGCCGGCGGTGGGACCGGCCTGGGGCTGGCCATCGCCCGCTGGGTCGTCGAACTGCACGGCGGTCAGATCGGGGTCCTCGACCCGGCCGGAGCCGCCAGAAACTCCCAGCCCGGTTGCCGCATCCGGGTCACCATCCCGAGCAACGGGCCACACCGAGAAGAGGCCGCATGACCAGCCCTGGCAGCACGTCCGCACCGGCCACCGGACCGACCGGACCGACCGGACCGCAGCCCACCCCGCCCGTCCAGGCCTCCCAGCCCGGCCAGCCCGCTCAGCCTGGCCAGCCCGCTCAGCCTGGCCAGGCCTCCCAGCCCGGCCAGGCCTGGGCCGGCCCCGGGCCGACGCCTCCGCCGACGGCCGGCCGGCCCCAACCCTGGCCACCGCAACCCTGGCCGGCCCAGCCCGTCCGACCACGGCCACCGTCGCTGCTCGCGCGGTGCTGGCCGGGGCCGACCGGCACCGCCCATCCGCTGCTCCTGGGCGTGTTGACGGCGGCGGCGGTCGTCGGCGCCTCGGTGCTGACTGTGGTCCGGCCCGGATTGGGCTGGCTGGTCGCCGCATTGGCGGCCACCGCCGCGCTCGCCACCGCCAAATTCGTCATCCGGTCCGGCACGTCATCTTCCGCGACCGACCTGACCGAACGCACCGCGTCCCCCGCACCGGATCCCCGACCGGGACCGCCGCCGAGCGCACCGGGGTCACCGCCGGCACCGCCGCTGACCACTGCGCCCGCTGCGGCCACCGCCGAGTCGACCTCCGCCGGCACGCCAGCCGCAACGGCGGGAGCCACCACCCTCGCGTCGACCCCGGACGCCAGCACGACTGCCGCCACCAGCGCCGCACGGCCACCGGCGGCCACGCCGGCCCCGCCAGCCGCGACGGCTGCGGCAGCCGCGACGGCTGCGGCAGCCGCGACGGCTGCGGCAGCCGCGACGGCTGCGCCGACTCCCACCGCCGCCACGCCAACCGCTGCACCGAGTCCAACCGCCGTGCCGGGTCCGACCCCGGCGCCGGCTTCGCCAGCGGCCGCGACCACCGTCCGTCCCGGTGCCACGGGGGCACCGGGGCGGGCGGCGCAGGCCGCCTGGGCTGCCGCGACGGTCGCGCTGATCGCCGTCGGCACGGTCCGGGCCGCCGGTTGGCTCTTCGTGCTCTGCCTGCTCGCCGCCGCGGTGACCGCGACGCTCGCGGTGACCGGTGGCCGGACCCCGTTCGGGATGCTGCTGGCCGTGACGCTGCCGCCGGCCGCGACGGTCCGAGCGCTCCCCTGGGCGGTACGCGGGCTGCACCGCACCCGCTCGTCCGGGCCCGGGATCGGGCGGATCGTGACCAGCCTGGCGATCTCGGTCGGTCTGCTGACGCTGTTCGGTCTGCTGTTCTCCTCCGCCGACGCGGTCTTCGCCGATCTGCTGGCGGGCCTCCTGCCGGACATCTCGCCGGGCGGTGTGGTCGGCTGGGTGGTACGCCTCGGGCTGATCGGCCTGGGCCTGCTCGGCGGCGCGTACCTGGTAAGCCGGCCGCCCGACCTGGACAGTCTGCGGGCGAAGCCGGGCCGGCCGGTGCACCGGCTGGAGTGGGCCCTGCCGCTGGTGCTGCTCGACGCCCTGTTCGCCGCCTTCGTACTGGTGCAGTTGACCGTGTTCTTCGGCGGCGCGGGGCACGTGTTGCGTACGGCCGGCCTCACCTACGCCGAGTACGCCCGAAGCGGGTTCTGGCAACTGCTCGCCGTCACCGCGCTCACCCTGCTGGTGATCGCCGTCGCGGCCCGCCGGGCACCGAAGGCCACCCGTGCCGACCGGCTGCTGGTCCGGGTGCTGCTCGGTGTGCTCACGGCACTCAGCCTGGTCGTCGTCGCCTCGTCGCTCTACCGCATGCAGGTCTATGCCGACGCGTACGGCGCCACCCGGCTGCGGCTCTTCGTGGCGACCGTCGAGCTGTCGCTCGGAGTGCTCTTCGTCCTGGTCGGCGTGGCGGTGGCGCGGCTACGGGCCGACTGGTTGCCCCGACTGGTGATCGGCACCGCGGTGCTGGCGCTGCTGGGGTTGGCCCTGGTCAACCCGGACCGACTGATCGCGGACCGGAACGTCGACAGGTACCTCGAAACCGGCCGCCTCGACCTCACCTACCTCTCCGGGCTGTCGGCCGATGCCGTACCGGCCCTGGCCCGGCTGCCCGAGCCGATGCGGACGTGCGCGCTTCGGGGGATCGCCTTCGAGCTGCCCGAGGACGGCTTCTGGGCGACGAACCTCGGCCGGGAACGGGCCCGGTCCGTCCTGGACGCGACCCAGGTGACCAGCAGCGCGGCGAACTGTGCCGCTCAGCTGCGCTGGTGAGCGCGAACGCTTGACAATCGCGCTGGGCGGGCAAGACTGCCGGGGTGGCCGAGCAACTGTCTGACGTGGGGTCGGGCGGTGCGGTACCGCCGCCCCGGCGGGCCCGGATCGTGTTGGCCGACATCACCCGGCGGGACACCCGCTCCGAGCGGACCCGCGCCGAGTTGGCCCAGCAGACCCAGGTCGGCGAGGCGCTGGTTCGCGGCCTGGTCCGCGCCCAGCTCGCGCTGGCGTTGCGGCTGTCGCTGGTGGTCGTCATCGGGCTGGGCGGGCTGCCCTGGCTGTTCGCCATCGCACCGTCGCTCGGCCGGACCACCGTGGCCGGCGTCAACCTGCCCTGGCTGCTGCTCGGCTTGGTCTCGTTCCCGTTCCTGATCGCGGTGGGTTGGGCGTACGTGCGGCTGGCCGAGCGCAACGAGCAGGACTTCACCGACCTGGTGCAGCGGCCGGAGCGCTGACGTGGGCAACGACTACGTGGTTCCGGCCATCGTCGCGGTCACGCTGGTCACCGTCGGGATCGGCTTCTACGGGCTGCGGCTGGCGCGGACCACTTCCGACTTCCTGGTCGCGTCCCGGGCGATCAGTCCGACCTGGAACGCCGCCGCCATCGGCGGGGAGTACCTGTCGGCCGCGAGCTTCCTCGGCATCGCCGGCCTCGTCCTCAAGTACGGCGTGGACGTCCTCTGGTATCCGGTCGGGTTCGCCGCCGGCTACCTGGCCCTGCTGCTGTTCGTGGCCGCGCCGCTGCGCCGCTCCGGCGCGTTCACGCTGCCCGACTTCTGCGAGCTGCGGCTGGGGTCCCGTCGTCTGCGCATCCTCGCCACGGCTTTCGTGATCTTCATCGGTTGGCTCTACCTGGTGCCGCAGTTGCAGGGCGCCGGGCTCACCCTGGCCACGGTGGCCGGCTCCCCGTACCCCGTGGGCGCCCTTCTGGTAGCCGCCGTGGTGACCGCGAACGTGGCGCTCGGCGGAATGCGGGCGATCACCTTCGTCCAGGCGTTCCAGTACTGGCTCAAGTTGACCGCTCTCGCCGTACCGGTGATCTTCCTGGCGTTGCAGTGGCAGGCCGACGGCCGCCCGGCGGTGACGCCGCCCGACGGGCCGACGTTCCGGGCCGCGACCACAGTCGTGGTCGAGCACCGCGCGACCCTCACCCTGGCCGACGGCGACATCCGAGAGGTACGCCCCGGCGACGAGCTGTCCTTCGCCGCCGGTGACCCGGTGCCGGAGGTGTCCGGGGTGGCCACCGACGCGGGGGACTGGTTGCTGCCCAGCGCCGCCGGTGACGACGACCGGGGCCTGTTCGGGACGTACTCCCTGATCCTGGCCACGTTCCTCGGCACGATGGGCCTGCCGCATGTGCTGGTCCGTTTCTACACCAACCCCGACGGCGCGGCGGCGCGGCGGACGACGCTTGTGGTCCTGGCCCTGGTCGGCGCCTTCTACCTGCTGCCCACCCTGTACGGGGTGCTGGGCCGGATCTACACACCGCACCTGCTCGTCAGCGGGCAGACCGACGCAGTGGTGGTGTTGCTGCCCGGCGCGGCCCTCGGTGACGGGCTGGTCGGGCGGCTGCTCGCCGCGCTGGTCGCGGCGGGAGCGTTCGCGGCTTTCCTCTCCACCTCGTCGGGGCTGCTGACCAGCGTCGCCGGGGTGATCTCGACGGACGTGCTCGGCCGGGGCTCGGTGCGCGGCTTCCGGCTGGCCACCATCATCGCCGGGGGTGTGCCGACGGCGCTGGCCCTGCACGTCTCCGGGCTGGACGTGTCCCAGGTGGTCGGATTGGCCTTCGCGGTCGCCGCGTCGAGCTTCTGCCCGCTGCTGGTGCTCGGCATCTGGTGGCGAGGGCTGACCGACCTGGGCGCCGCCGCCGGTGTGCTGGCCGGCGGCGGGGCGGCGATCGGGGCGGTGCTGGTCACCGTGCTCGGCCCGCCGCTGTCGGGCTGGCCCGCCACGCTCACCGCGCAGCCGGCCGCCTGGACGGTGCCGCTGGCGTTCACCGTGATGGTCGCGGTGTCCATGGCGACCCGCCGACGGGCGCCGGCCGACGTCGCCGCCACCATGCTGCGCCTGCACACTCCCGAAGCGTTGCGCCTATGAGGCAGCGCGCCTAGTTGATCCACTCCAGATCGGCGAGGTGGGGCCATCCGGACGTCTGCAGAGCCTCACATCGGCGATATGGCGACGGCCATGCTCACCGGGGCGGGGAGGCGGCGCTGGAAGGCTACGAACTCCGCCTCGGGGATGATCGCGGGTCCGTCCGCCGCCGGAGGACGGAACTGGCGGTCGGCGGATAACGTTCGCTCCATGACTGGTGAGCACCCCGCGCTCGCGCTGCGTGGCCTGGCGAAGCGGTTCGACGGCACGATCGCGGTGGCGGGCGTCGATCTGGACGTACCGGCCGGCTCCTTCTACGGTCTGCTCGGCCCGAACGGCGCCGGCAAGACCACCACCCTGTCGATGGCGGTCGGGCTGTTGCGGCCGGACGCCGGTTCGGCGTGGGTGCTCGGCCAGGACGTCTGGCGCGATCCGGTCGCGGCCAAGCGGCTGCTCGGCGTGATGCCCGACGGGGTACGGCTGTTCGACCGGCTGACCGGTGCGGAGCTGCTGGCGTACCACGGACTGCTGCGGGGGATGGACCCGGCCGTGGTCGACCAGCGGGCCGCCGAGCTGCTCGACGTGCTGGCGCTCGGCGACGCCGGCCGGACGCTGGTGGTGGACTACTCGGCGGGCATGAAGAAGAAGATCGGTCTGGCCTGCGCGCTGCTGCACGGCCCCCGGGTGCTGGTGCTGGACGAGCCGTTCGAGGCGGTCGACCCGGTGTCGGCGGCGCTGATCCGCGACATCCTCACCCGGTACGCGGCCGGCGGTGGCACGGTGATCTTCTCCAGTCACGTGATGGAGGTCGTCGAGCGGCTGTGCTCGCACGTGGCGATCCTCGCCCAGGGGGCCATCAAGCGGGTCGGCACGATCGCTGACGTCCGCGGCGGCCGGTCGCTGGAGCAGGTCTTCGTCGAGGTGGTCGGCGGGCGCACCGCGACCGGTGACGAGCTGTCATGGCTCTCCCGGTGAACGTCGCCGCCGCGCCCGCCGGTCCGGCGCGGACGGTCTCCGCCCGGCACTTCGTGCGGCTCAAGCTGCGGGTGATGGGCAACAACTTCCGGGGTCAGGGCTGGCGGATCGCGCTGTTCATCGGTGGCGCGCTGGTCGGGCTGTGGTTCGCGGCCAGCGCCTTCTTCCTCTTCGCCGCGCCGGGCCTGGCCGGCAACGGCCGGTACGCGGTGCTGGTCGCGGCCGCCGGCGGTGGCCTGCTGGTGCTCGGTTGGCTGCTGCTGCCCCTGGTCTTCTTCGGCGTGGACGAGACCCTGGACCCGGCCCGGTTCGCGCTGCTGCCGCTGCCGCGCCGCACGCTGGTCACCGGCCTGTTCGCCGCCGCGCTGGTCAGCGTGCCGGTGCTGGCGATGTCGGTCGCCGTGCTGGGGTTGGTGCTGACCGCGTGGGCGTTGGGCGGCTGGTCCGCCGGCCTGGTGGCCCTGGTCGGCGTACTCGCCGGGTTGTTGCTCTGCGTGGCCGCCAGCCGGGCGGTGACCAGCGCATTCGCCAGTATGTTGCGGTCCCGCCGGGTGCGGGATCTGGCGGCCGTGCTGCTGGCGGTGGCCGCCGCGCTGCTCGGGCCGTTGCAGGTCGTCGGCCTGGCGGCGCTGCGCGAGACGGACTGGACCCGGCTGACCGGTGCCGCGACGGTGCTCGGGTGGACGCCGTTCGGGGCCCCCTGGACCGCCGGCATCGACGTGGCGCAGGGACGGGTGTGGGCCGCCCCGCTCAAGCTGCTGATCACGGTGGCGGCGATTGTCGCCCTGCTGGCCTGGTGGTCCCGCTCGCTGGAGTCGGCGATGGTGGGCACGGCGAGCACCGGCAAGGCCCCCGCGCAGCGCGGCGTCACCGGTGGGGCGGTCGCCCAACTGTTTCCCCGGGCCGCGGGCTGGGCCCGACGAGACCGGTTCGGCGCGCTGGTCGCCCGGGAGGCCCGTTACTGGTGGCGGGACGCCCGTCGCCGGGCCAGCCTGATCACGATCGCGGTGGTCGGCATCTTCGTACCCGTGTTGATCAATGTCACGGGCGGGGACTTCGCGGCCGAGGACGGCGCGGGGTTCACGGCGGCCACCAGCGACAGCTCGCCGGTCGTGGTCACCATCTCGCTGCTCTTCGTCGGCGTGCTCGCGTCGGTCACCCTGGCCAACCAGTTCGGCTTCGACGGCAACGCGTACGCGGCGAACGTCGTGGCCGGCGTGCCCGGCCGGGTCGAGCTGCGCGCGCGGATGACCGCGTTCTCGCTGTACGTCCTGCCGATGCTGGCGGTCGTCGCGGTGGTGCTGTCGGCGCTGCTCGCTCGACCGGCATGGATCGGGCTGATGGTCGGCAGCCTGGCCGCCACCTACGGTGTCGGGTTGGCGGTGAACAGTTTCGTGTCGGTGCTCGCGGCGTACGCGCTGCCGGAGACGAGCAACCCGTTCGCGATGAACAGTGGCGCGGGCGTGGCGAAGGGCCTGCTCACCCTGCTGTCCATGATCACCACGGCGGTGGTCGCGGTGCCGATGGTGGTGGCCGCCGCGCTGCTCGGCGACGCCTGGCTCTGGCTGGCCCTCCCGGTCGGCGCGGCGTACGGGCTGGGGGCGGCGCTGCTGGGCGCGTACCTGGCCGGTGACGTGCTGGACCGCCGTCAGCCGGAACTGCTGGCCACGGTCACCCCGCGTCGTTAACCGGCGTTTCGACCGGTGCCGTGGGCGCTCTGGGCGGCCTGGGCGACGAAGCCACGCCAGGCGGCCGGAGCGAAGGTGAGCG
Source organism: Micromonospora sp. NPDC005237 (assembly GCF_040607775.1). Taxonomy (NCBI): domain Bacteria; kingdom Bacillati; phylum Actinomycetota; class Actinomycetes; order Micromonosporales; family Micromonosporaceae; genus Micromonospora; species Micromonospora sp. NPDC005237. Next base: position 63,353 of record NZ_JBEXHJ010000002.1, read on the forward strand.
TCGGACCGGAGCGATCCTTGCTGTCCCGGACCAGCACGACACCGGGCAGATTGTCCGCCACCTCGACGCAGGCACCACCGGTGTCGCCGGATCTGGTCGACGTCCGCCAAAGCGGTTGAGCAACGGTCATGGCGTCACCTTCAGCTTCCGGATCAGATCCAGCGAAGCGCCAGCGGACAGCGCCTCGCCGAGCAGGCTATCCCATTTCCGACCAATCAGACGAACGACGTCCGGGTCGTCAATGACGTGTCCACGAGCGACGTCCTCCACGTAGGTGACCCGTTCTCCATCGGGCAGTTCAGCGAGCAGAAATCCACCGGTCAGGCCGACGTGCGCCCCGATATCGAGCGGCACCACGTGCAACCTGACGCTGGGCAGGACGGCGAGTTCCAACAGGCGACCGAGCTGAGCGTCCAGTGCCGCCGGCCCACCCACCGGGCGTCGTAGGGCGATCTCGTCCAGGACAAACACGCACTGGGGCGGCTCTGCGCGCTGCCACAACTGCTGCCGATCCAACCGGACCGCGACCAGGTCGTTCACCACGTTGACCGGGTTCAGGCCACCGGCCGAAATCACCGCGCGGGCATAGTCCTCGGTCTGGAGCAGGCCAGGAATCAGGCACGGCTCGAATTCACACAGCCGGATCGCCTCCTCCTCGTGGTGTCGCCACGGAACGAACCAACTCGGCAGCCTCTGTCGGTCGGCGGCCCTGAGGAGTTCGGCGAGGAGGCCGCCGGTGGCGAGAGCGTCGTCCGCGGCGACCGCGAACTCCATGGTCGGCCGGCGTCGGCCGGTCTCGATGGCGGCCACCGTGGACGGACTCCACCTGATCACGGTCGCCAGTGCCTCTTGGGAGACCTCTGCACCCGCCCGGGCGGCCTTCAACGCCCGTACCCACATCTCGATGTTCATCCTTACCTTCCCGGTAAGTACGCGGCTGCGCTGCGTAGTAAGCCCTGGAATCCTCCCCCGCCCGAGGCCGGGAGTCCAGGGTGGAGGACGCGCGGCCCGGCCGGTGGAGGCGACGTCCCGGCGGTCGGTCCTGCGTCGGGCCGCCCCGGTCATCCCCCGATCGGGGCGGCCCTCGTCGACTGGGAGGGGATCGCTCATGATCGGGTCAGTCCTCGGTGGGAACGGGGCGCGGTGGTCGTACCTCAGGAGGAAGGCCGTGGTGTCGACGGCCGTGCCGGGTCGGCCACCGGCGGGCGCGCGGCCGACGGGCGGCGCCCGGGACGGCGCGGGCCGGGGCGCGGCATGTCGCGCCCGGACGCCGGACACCACAGCGAGCCGTCCTCCGCCCAGAGCGCGCGAAGGCCGGCGGGTGCTGCCGGTGCTGGCGAACGGAGGATTGCGGTGAGCCGGCCGCACGTGCCGATGCGCCCGCTGTGGCGGTGTCGGGGCTGCGGCGCGCTCTGGCCGTGCCAGCCGGCGCGGCTGGCGCTGCTCGCCGACTACCGGCACGACCGCACCGCGCTGCTGGTCTACCTGGGCACGCTGATGGTGGAGGCGGGCGATCAGCTGGCCCGGCTCAACGGGCGACCCGCCGACCTGCACGAGCGCTTCCTGGGCTGGGCGCGGGGCCGGGGCGGCACAATGTTTCACGTGAATCATGAGCCGGGTGCCGAGATCCACCACACCGACCCGTTCGCGGTGCCGACCGGGCAGCGGTCGCCGGTCCGCCGGCTGCGGGGTCGGCTCGCCGCGCCGGTGACCCTCTGGACGGCGCCCGGCCCGGCGGGCCTGACCGTCTCGTCCACCCTGGTCGCCGAGGGGGAGCCGGACCGGCTGCTCGGGTTAATCGACGCGGAGTCCGACCTCTGGGCCGCTGTCGAGGAGGCGGGCCGGTTCGCGGTCGCGCCGCTCGGCCCGGCGCACCGCCAGCTCGCCGACCGGTTCGCCGGCCTCTTTCCCGCCCCGGGTGGGCTGTTCGCCACCGGCACGTGGACCGAGACGCCCTACGGGCCGGTGCCGACCGACGCCGGCGGCTGGGTGGGCTGCCGCCTGGACACCGCCCGGGAGTACGGCTGGGGTCTGCTGGTGGAGGCCACCATCGAGGTGGTCGACCTGGCCGAGGAGGCCACGCCGCTGCTGCACTACCGGGGGCGCTACCACGAGCTGCCGGGCTGACCTGGGCGGCCCGTCCGGACCGACCGGTCACCGGAGTGACCTGGGTCACTCGGCGCAGCCAGCCAACCGCTCGGCGCACTCGACGACCAGGGTCGATCTCGGCCTTCCCCGTCGGGGAGCGTGCTCTCTACGGTGCGCGAAACTACCCCCGACGCCTGTGAAGGTGGTGATCCACAGATGTCCACGGACACACCCGCGCCGACCGCTTCCCAGCCGGACAAGTACCTGGCCGTGCAACGGTCGGACGAGTTCGCCGGGCTGCGCCGCGCGCTACGCGGCTTCGTCTTCCCGATGACCGTCGCGTTCTTCCTGTGGTATGCGCTCTACGTCATTCTCTCCGCGTACGCCCGGGACTTCATGGGCACGAAGCTGTTCGGCAGCAACATCAATGTCGCGCTGGTCTTCGGCCTGCTCCAGTTCGTCTCCACGTTCGTGATCGCCTGGCTCTACTCCCGGTACGCGGACCGGAAGATCGACCCGGTCGCCGACCGGATCCGTGCCGAGATCGGGGAGGTGACCCATGAAGACGGTCCTCGCGGCTAATCCGCTCCTCGCGGCCGAGGCCGGCAACCACACGGCCCGCAACCTGACGATCACGCTGTTCCTGGTGTTCGTGGCGGTGACCCTGGGCATCACCATCTGGGCCAGCCGGCAGACGAAGACGGCGACCGACTTCTACGCGGGCGGTCGTTCCTTCTCCGGCTTCCAGAACGGCATGGCGATCGGCGGCGACTACATGTCCGCCGCCTCGTTCCTCGGCATCGCCGGCATCATCGCCCTCTACGGCTACGACGGCTTCCTCTACTCGATCGGCTTCCTGGTCGCCTGGCTGGTGGCGCTCCTGCTGGTCGCGGAACTGCTGCGCAACTCCGGCCGGTACACGATGGCCGACGTGCTGGCCTTCCGGATGCGTCAGCGTCCGGTGCGGACGGCGGCGGCGGTCTCCACCATCACGGTGTCGATCTTCTACCTGCTGGCCCAGATGGTGGGCGCCGGCGCGCTGGTCGCGCTGCTGCTCGGCATCAAGCCGGGAACGACCTTCCTCGGCATGGACGCGGCCACCGCCAAGGTGGCGACCATCATCATGGTCGGCGCTCTGATGATCATCTACGTGACCGTGGGTGGCATGAAGGGCACCACGTACGTGCAGATCGTCAAGGCGTTCCTGCTGATGACCGGCGCGCTGCTGATGACCATCCTGGTGCTGGCGAAGTACAAGTTCAACCTGTCGTCGCTGCTCGGCGACGCCGCCGCGTCCTCGGGCAAGGGCAGCGCGTTCCTCGAACCGGGGTTGCGCTACGGCGTCGAGGTGGCGGGTAACGCGACACAGACCTTCTACAACAAGGTCGACCTGCTGTCGCTCGGCATCGCGCTGGTGCTCGGCACGGCCGGCCTGCCGCACATCCTGATCCGCTTCTACACCGTGCCGACCGCCAAGGCGGCCCGCAAGAGCGTGCTCTGGGCCATCGGCATCATCGGCACCTTCTACCTGCTCACCCTGGCCCTCGGCTTCGGTGCGGCGGCGCTGGTGGGCAGCAAGGCGATCACCGCGCAGGACAAGGCCGGCAACACCGCCGCGCCGCAGCTGGCCGAGGCGCTCGGCATCGACTTCTTCGGCGGCGACCTCGGTGGAGCGGCCCTGCTCGCGATCATCGCGGCGGTCGCCTTCGCCACCATCCTGGCGGTGGTCGCCGGGTTGACCCTGGCCTCCTCGTCCAGCCTGGCGCACGACTTCTACGCGAACGTCCTGAAGAAGGGCGAGACGTCGGAGCGCCAGGAGGTACGGGTCGCCCGGATCTCCGCCCTGGTGATCGGCGCGATCTCCATCCTCCTGTCGATCTACGCGCAGAACCTCAACGTGGCGTTCCTCGTGGCGCTGGCCTTCGCGGTCGCCGCCTCGGGCAACCTGCCGGCGATCCTCTACAGCCTGTTCTGGCGGCGGTTCAACACCTCCGGCGCGGTGTGGGCGATCTACGGCGGTCTGCTCTCGGCCGTGCTGCTGGTGTTCTTCTCGCCGGTGGTCTCGGGCGCGGCGACGTCGATGTTCCCGGACCACGACTGGCAGTGGTTCCCGCTGTCCAACCCGGGCATCCTCTCCATCCCGTTCGGCTTCCTGTGCGGGTGGATCGGCACCCTCATCTCGAAGGAGAACGACGAGGCGAAGTACGCGGAGCTGGAGGTGCGCGCCCTCACCGGTTCGGGCGCCCACTGACCCGCGGCACGGGCCCCCTGTTGACGCCACGCGTCAACAGGGGGCCTCTTGCGGTAAACAGGGGTCGGTAGGCTGACCGGCATGAAGGTTGCTGAGCGCTTCGGTTCCGGTCACCGCGTTCTCGTCACCGGCGGCGCCGGTTTCGTCCCGTCGCACCTGGTCGACTCCCTGATCGCCCGGGGCTGCACGGTGGTGGCGCTGGACAACTTCGTCACCGGCTCCAAGGAGAACGTCGCCCACCTGCTCGACCGGCCAACCTTCACCCTGGTCGAGGCGGACCTCTCCGACGGCCTGCCGACGCACCACCCGGCGCTGGCCGAGCGGTTCGACGCGATCCTGCACATGGCCTCGCCGGCCAGCCCCACCGACTTCGCGCAACTGCCCGTGGAGATTCTCCGGGTCGGCTCGGTGGGCACCCTGCACCTGCTGGAGCGCGCGGTCGCCGACGGCGCCCGGTTCCTGATGGCCTCCACCTCCGAGGCGTACGGGGACCCGAAGGAGCACCCGCAGCGCGAGACCTACTGGGGCAACGTCAACCCCATCGGCGTCCGCAGCGTCTACGACGAGGCGAAGCGCTTCTCCGAGGCGGCCACGATGGCGTACCACCGCTACCGCGGGCTGGACGCCGCGATCGTGCGGATCTTCAACACGTACGGCCCGCGGATGCGCCCGGACGACGGCCGGGCAATCCCCACCTTCATCTCCCAGGCGCTGCGCGGCGAGCCGATCACCGTGCACGGCACCGGCAACCAGACCCGGTCGATCTGCTTCGTCGAGGACCTGGTGCGGGGCATCCTGCTGCTGCTCGACTCGACCGAGACCGGCCCGGTCAACTGCGGCACCGAGCACGAGATGTCCATGCGTCAACTCGCCGAGTTGATCGGGTCACTCTCCGACAGCAGCTCGCAGGTGACGTACATCACCCGCAGCTCGGACGACCCGGAGATGCGCCGCCCCGATCTGACCCTCGCCCGTGAACTGCTCGGATACGAGCCGACCGTGACGCCCGAAGACGGCCTGCGACGCACGATCGAGTATTTCCGGGCGCGGCTAGGGTAACCGGCTCACGGCGGAGCACCGCGAGCTGAGTGTCGCCTGAGGGCGGTAGTGGCTCCCGCTACGTACCCTGAGTTACATGTCAGCGACCTCTGCCGGCGTTCCTCACCCGCACCTGCACCGCAGCGCCGGGCGCGCCTCGGTGCCCAGCCCCGACCGGGGCGCCTCCGGACGCGCGCGTCCCGCCGAGGCGCGCTGGTACCCGCCGCACGACGAGCAGCAGCCCGGTCCGGGCGGCCCGGCGGGGCCGACGGGACCGGGCGGGCCCGGTGGGGCCGGCGGGCCGGGACGGCGTGGCCCCCGGCCGCGCTGGGGACGGATCGGCCTGGTGGCCGGGATCGCGGTGCTGGTGCTCGCGCTGCTCGGCGGCCTGGGCGCCTGGCTGTACGCGCGCAACCTCAACAACGACCTGGCCCGCACGGACCCGTTCGCGGAGATCACCGGCGGTCGGCCGGCGAAGCCCGTCGACGGCGCGTTGAACATCCTGCTGGTCGGCAGCGACTCCCGGGACCCGGACGCGCCGGTCGACACCAAGAGCCAGTGGCGGGCCGACACGGTCATCGTGATGCACATCCCGGCCGACCACCAGTCGGCGTACCTGGTCTCCATCCCGCGTGACCTGTACGTGCCGATCCCGCAGAGCGCCGGGGCGGACTGCGGCTCCGGCCAGCGCGCGAAGATCAACGCGGCGTTCGCGTTCGGTGGCCTGCCGCTGGCGGTCCGCACCGTGGAGTGCTTCACCGACGTCCGGATCGACCACGTGATGGCGATCGACTTCGGCGGTTTCAAGGAGGTCGCCGACGCCCTCGGCGGAGTGGACCTGAAGGTGGAGCGGACGATCACCTCGATCCACAAGCCGTACCGGACGTTCACCAAGGGCACCAACCACATGGACGGCGCCGAGGCGCTGGACTGGATCCGGCAGCGCAAGCAGTTCCCGGACGGCGACTTCGCCCGGATGCGGCACCAGCAGGAGTTCCTCCGGGCGCTGATGGACAAGGCGGCGAGCACCGGCACCCTGGCGAACCCGAAGAAGCTCAACGACTTCCTCAAGTCGGTGACCGCCGCGGTGACCGTCGACCAGGGCTTCTCGGTGACGGACATGGCGGTGCAGTTCCGCAACCTGCGTGGGCAGAACCTCACGTTCCTGACCAGCCCCAACTCGGGCAGCGACACCATCAACGGCGAGTCGGTGGTGGTGTCCGACCGGGAGAAGGCGCTGGCGATGTACCGGGCCATGTCGGCGGACACCATGGCGGACTGGGTCAAGGCCAACCCGCCGAAGAGCACCGACGGCGGCTGAGCGCAGGGTGGACCGCGTCGGCGGCGACGCGGTCCACCCTGAAGCGAGCCGACCTCGCCTTTACGGTCATCGAATGGGGACGATCGCCCGGTTGACGGCACCTGTCGTCCCAATTGAGTCCAGATGAACTCGCAAAGTCGAATTGATGTACGTACAGTGGGGCGGCCCCCTCCTGATCACGAGCTGGAGCACGAATGCCGGTTCAGGCCAGCCGTCGCCCTTCGTCCGCCGGATCCGCCGCGCCGAGCGGCCGGATCGCCGCGTCCATACCGGTGCAGCCGGGCCCGTCGAACGGTGGTCCGGGCGGTCGCCCGCCGGGTGGCGGCAACGGCCGGACAGGCGGGAAGGGGCCGGCGAAGAAGCGGCCCCGCCGCAAGGATCCGCTCTGGGCCCGACTGACCGTGATCTTCGGCGCGGTGCTGATGCTCAGCAGCGGGGTGGCCATCGTCGGCACCAAGGTGCTGATCGGCCAGGCGACCGGCGACATCGCCCAACGCAACCTGCTCGGTGATGCCGGCAAGACCGACGCGGAGGGCGGCGCGAGCCTCGACGGTCCGATCGACATGCTGCTGCTCGGCGTGGACGCGCGCGAGCGTTGGGCCGCCGACGACGTCCGCTCGGACAGCATCATCATCCTGCACATCCCGGCCTCGCACGACCAGGCGTACCTGATCTCGATCCCCCGCGACACCGAGGCGCAGATCCCGCCCTTCAAGAAGAGCGGCTTCACCGGTGGCACCGACAAGATCAATGCCGCGTTCCAGGCCGGCGCCCGCAACGGTGGCGGCTGGGAGGGCGGCGCCCAGTTGATGGCGCAGACGATCAAGCGGCTCACCGGGATCAGCTTCGACGGCGCGGCGATCATCAACTTCGGTGGCTTCAAGAACGTCATCGACACCCTGGGCACCGTGAAGATCTGCGTCAGCTACGAGGTCAAGTCGAAGCACATGTCGTTCGTCGACGGCAAGCCCATGTGGAACGCGGACGCCAAGAAGACCGGCAAGACGATGACGCCCGTCGTGCACAAGAAGGGCTGCCAGGAGATGGAGGGCTGGGCCGCCCTCGACTACGCCCGGCAGCGCTACGGCCTCCCCGGCGGCGACTACGACCGGCAGCAGAACCAGCAGCAACTGATCAAGGCGATGGCCCGCAAGGCCACCGACGGCGGCATGCTGACCAACCCGGCCAAGCTGAACCAGCTGATCAAGGCGGCCGGCAAGGCGTTCGTCCTGGACACCGGCGGCGTGCCGATCGAGAACTTCATCTTCACCATGCGTGGGGTCACCGCTAACGAGCTGACCATGCTGAAGACCAACAACGGCAGCTTCAACGGCAACGGCAACAACCGTGAGGCGTTGAACGAGGAAACAATGCAGATGTTCCAGGCGGTCAAGCAGGACAAGCTCGCCGAGTTCGTCTTCACCCACCCCGAGGTGATCTCCGGCCGCAAGTGACGGCCGCCGCGTCGCTTCACGCCGCCTCGCCTGAGGCGGCGCCGCCTCGGGCCGCGTCGCCTCAGGCCGCCCGCTCCAAGTCGCGGAAAGCCCGACGACCGGTTCGCTACCGCCCGTAGCCTGACGTGAGCAGGTTTCACGTATCGGCTGCGGGGAGGCGGTCACGTCCAGGTGGGGCCGGAACGCAGCGGACCGGGCACGCCCGGCCGCGCCCCGCCGCGCCCGCTGGTCACGCCTCCTGCTCGGCGTCGGTCTGGCCCTCGTCCTGCTGGCCGGGCTCGCCCAGATCGGGCTCAGGACGCTGACCCACCGGTACGACCGTACGGTGACCAAGGAGCAGCTGCTCGACGCCGACGCCCGCACCGACCGGACCGACCTGGACGGGCCGCTCAACTACCTGCTCATCGGCACCGACCGACGCGCCGGCAGCAGCGAACCGGACCAGCGCTCGGACACCATCCTCATCGTGCACGTGCCCGCCGGGCGGCGGGAGGCGTACCTGGTCTCCATCCCGCGTGACCTGCTGGTCTCCATCCCGCCCGCGAACGGCTTCGGCGGCGGTCCAGACAAGATCAATGCTGCGTACGAGCACGGCGGCGGCGGGCAGGCCGGCACCCGACTGCTCTCCGTCACCCTGAACCGGCTCACCGGCATCCGCTTCGACGGCGCCGCGCTGATCGACTTCTCCGGCTTCCGGAAGGTGATCGACCTCCTCGGCGGGGTGCAGATGTGCGTGGACACCCAGGTCCGCTCGATCCACACCAACCGCGTCTTCCCCACCGGCTGCCAGCGGATGGACGGCGCGCAGGCGTTGGACTACGTACGGCAGCGCTACGACCTGCCCAACGGCGACTTCGACCGGCAGCGCCACCAGCAGCAACTCCTGCGGGCGATGCTGGACAGCGCCGGCAAAGCCGACCTGCGCAACAACCCCGTCAAACTGGACCAGGTGCTCCGCGCGGTAGGCGGCTCGTTGACCGTCGACACCAACGGCGTACCCCTGGAGGATCTGCTCCTCGCGCTCCGCGCGCTGCCGCCCGACGGGATGCGCGGCGTTGAGGTGCCCTCGTCGCCGCAGACCATCGACCAGGTTTCGTACGTGGTGCTCGACAACGGCGGCAACGGGCTCTTCGAGGCGGTCCGGGGGACCCGCGTACCGGCCTGGGCGCAGGCCAATCCCCGCTGGGTGACCCGGTTGTGACCGTACCGACGGCCGGGTCGGTGCCGATCCGGCCCGCGAGGATCTAGTGTTGCTTCCTGTGTTCGGACCCCAGGTTCCCACCGTGCCCGTGACCCAGATCGCCGACGACACCTACCTGCTCGACGTGCGGGAGGCCGACGAATGGGCGGCCGGCCACGCACCCACCGCCCACCACCTGCCGATGATGGAGCTGCCGGCGCGGCTGTCCGAGGTGCCCACCGACCGGGACGTGGCCGTCATCTGCCGCTCCGGTGGACGTTCCGCCCAGGTCGTTGCCTACCTGGTCAACAACGGCTGGGAGCAGGTGCGAAACGCCGACGGCGGGATGCGCCAGTGGGCAGCGGTCGGCCGTCCGGTGGTCGACGCGAATGGGCAGCCCGGCCAGGTCATCTGAGGCGGCCGGGATGGGCGGTCCTCTGGTCTTCGCGCACCGCGGCGCCTCGTACGACCTTCCGGAGCACACCCTCGCCGCGTACCTGCGCGCCCTCGACGAGGGTGCCGACGGGCTGGAGTGCGACGTCCGGCTGACCCGCGACGGGCATCTGGTCTGCGTCCACGACCGGCGACTGGACCGCACCAGCAACGGCCGCGGTCTGGTCAGCGCGCGCACCCTCGCCGAGCTGGACGCCCTGGACTTCGGTTCCTGGCATCCCGGCAGCGCGCCGAGCGGTGACCTGCCGCCGGACGAGTCGCACACCCGGCTGTTGACGCTGGCCCTGCTGCTCGACGCGGTGCTCGCCGCCGGGCGGCCGGTCCGGCTGCTGGTGGAGACGAAGCATCCGTCCCGCTACGGCTCGACCGTGGAACGGCGGTTGGTCGAGCTGCTGCGGCGGTACGGGCTGGCCGACCCGGCACCGGACGACCCCGTCCAGCTCACCGTCATGTCGTTCTCCCCGCTGGCCGTCCGACGGGTCCGGGAGCTGGCCCCGGCGCTGCCCACGGTGCTGCTGTTGGAGGTGCTGCCGCCCTGGCTGCGGCTGGGCCGGCTGCCGTTCGGCGCCCGCATCGCCGGGCCGGGCATCGGCCTGGTCCGGGCCCGCCCGCACCTGCTGCCCGCGCTGCGCGCCGCCGGCAACCAGGTGTACGTCTGGACCGTCAACGAGCCGGCCGACGTGGAGTTGGTGCTGGCCGAGGAGGTGGACGGGATCATCACCGACCGCCCGGCGCACGTCCTGGCCCGGCGGGACCGCTGAACGGGCCTCAACCGGGGGTGCCGAAAGCCGTGCCGGCGGGGCAGACTCGGCACATGCCGGAGCGTATCGATTTTCCCGCTCTTCTCGCCGGCCACACCGTCGCGATCGAGTCGATCAATGCTGGGGACGCGGGCCTGCCGGTCCTCACCCAGCTGCTCCGGGTAACCCAACCGGCGCTGGGCGCGACCGGCATGGCGTTCGTCGAGTTCGGCCCGACCGGTGGCCGGGTGATCGCGGCGACCGGCGCGGCGGAGTGGGCGCTCGGCCGACCGCTCGCGGCGGACGACCCGGACACCGTCTGCCTGCTCTCCGGGCCACGGGTGGCCCAGGTTCGGGTGACCGACCTCAACGGCAAGCTCGCCGCTGAGCTGGCCGGCAGCGGGTTACGCCGAATGGTGGTGGCCCGAGCCGAGATCGGCGGTCACACCGTCGGCAGCCTGCACGCCCTCTATGCGGGAGACGCCGAGCCGGACGCCGAGCAGCGGGGGGTGGTCGCCTACCTCGCCTCGTGCGTCGGGCACATGTACGGCGACCAGAGCGGGTTGCCGGTGCACGGCGACGGGCCGGTGGTGGCGGCACTCGCCGACGGGCTGGCGGTGGTCGACCGGGACGGCCACGTCCGGCTCTGGAACCCGGCCGCCGCCCAGGTCACCGGCCGGACAGCGGAGCAGGCGTTGAAAGGCCCGCTGCCGTTCCCGTTGCCGCCCTCCGGGCAGGTCCGCGACCACCGGCTGCCGGACGGGCGCTGGCTGCGCATCACCTCCGGCGACCTGCCCGGCCCGGGCGCGCTGCGGGTGGTCACCTTCCGCGACATCACCGACCAGCAGCGCCGCGATCACGACCGGGAGCTGTTCGTCGCGGTCACCAGCCACGAGCTGCGCACGCCGGTCACCGTCATCAAGGGGTACGCGGACACCCTCACCGACCACTGGGAGTCGCTGACCGAGGGAGACCGGCGACAGGCCGCCCGGGTGATCGGGCAGCGCGCCAACGAGCTGGCCCGGCTGGTCGACCGGCTGCTCTCCTCGGCGGCCGAGGCGGGGCCGGGGGACGACCCACCGACCCCGTTCGACCTCGCTGAGGCGTTGCGCGCCGCCATCGTGGACCTGCCGGCGGAGCTGCGGCACCGGCTGACGCTGCGCCTCCCCGCCGACCTGCCCAAGGCGCTCGGCCACCGGCCCAGCCTGGCCACCGTGCTGACCGAGCTGGCGACCAACGCTGGCAAGTACTCGCCGCCGGGCTCCCCCATCGAGATCACCGCCGGGGTGGACGGCCAGTTGGTCGCGTTCCGGGTCAGTGACCGGGGCATCGGCATCCGGCCGGAGCACGTGGAGCGGGCGTTCGACCGGTTCTGGCAGGGCGAGTCCGGCGACCGGCGCGGCTACCCGGGAGCGGGGCTCGGCCTCTATCTCGTCCGCCGGATCGTTGAACAACAGAATGGATGGGTATCCCTACGTCCGAGGACCGACGGCGGTACGGTCGCAGAGGTGCGGCTACCGCGCGGTTGACCGACGGTGGCGCGACGTGGAGGCGACGGTGGCAGCGGCAGTGAGGGATCGGGCGTGGTGCGTGGTGGTTCCCCACCATGCCGCCGGCGCACGACTGGCGCGACACCGGCTCGCCGACGACCTGGCTGACGTCGTGACGCCAGCGCTTCTCGCGGATCTGATCGCGGTGCTCGCCGAGCTGGTGGGCAACTCGGTCCGGCACGCCCGGCCGCTGCCCGGCGGCGTGGTCCGGGTGGCGTGGCGGCTGCGAGCCTCGGCCGAGGGCCCGCGGATCCAGTTGCGGGTGACCGACGGCGGCGCGGGCACCAGCCCGCGGATCCGCACGGCCAGCCCGGACGCCGCGGACGGGCGGGGTCTGCACATCGTGGCCGGCCTGGCGACCCGCTGGGGCGTCGAGCGCGACGGCATGGGCCAGCGCGTGTGGGCGGAGTTCGACCCCACCCCCGCCTCCCACCCCGACCTGGTACCAGCCGCCTGACATCGTTGATCATGAAGTTATTGCCACGACACGCCGTGCGCGGTGACAATAACTTCATGATCAACAAGCGGTGGGGTGGGTGGGTCCGGCGGCGGGACGGGCGGGGCCTTAGGCTGTGACGCCGTGAGCAAGCGTCGAAAGAGCCAGCGAACCGCCGCCGACACCGCGCCCCGGAAGGACAAGGTGCGCGACGTCTTCGTGCCGCGACCGTTCGAGGGGCTGGCCGACGAGTCCGAGTGGATCGCGCTGCGCGAGCTGGTGCCCGCCGCGTCCGCGCCGCTGCGGCTGGCGCCCGCCCTCGTCGAGGAATTCGGGGACCGGTCGGCCACGCTGGCCACGGTGCTGCCGATGGCCGCGCCGGCGGTGAGCAAGCCGGACGGCCGGGTGCTCATCGGTCTGCAACGCCACCAGCAGTCCGGCGACGTCTCCCGGGACCTGGCCGAGGCGCTGCTCTGCGCGCTGCGGACCGAGCCGGGCGGCCAGGTGTCCGTACCACCGCTGCCCGGTCCCGGGCCGCGACTGCAGGACATCCTGGTGGACGGCCCGCTGGAGATCACCATGCACGACGGGTTCGAGTTCTGGCTCGACCCCGGCGCGACCGACGACCCGAGCGTCCAGGCGTCGCTGGAGCGGGCGAACGCCGCCATCTACCCGACCGTGCGGATGACCGCCGCGAAGGCCGCGTACTGGTGCCAGGTCCCGGAGAAGGCGCACGTGCGCTGGGTGCTCCCGGACGACGAGGACGCCGCACTGGACGCGCTGGCCCGCCTCGGCGCGGCGGGCACGCTGACGCTCGGCGAGCAGACCAAGTTCGCCGGGATGTTCCGCGCGCACGGCCGGCTGGTGCCGGTGTGGGACCTGCCGGAGGAGACTCCGGCCGACGACTGGGAGGACCCGGTCGCGCAGTTCGCCAAGCGGTACGCGGAGGCGCTCGCCACCACCGAACCGCTGGACGCCGCCGGCCGGCGGGCCCGCCAGGGGCTGCTCGGCCGTCAGCTCACCCTCCGCTGACCCCGACGCGCGGCCCGTTCACCCGTTGACCGGCAGCGGGTCGCGCACGATCGGGCAGGACATGCAGCGCGGGCCTCCCCGGCCGGAGCCCAGCTCCGAGCCGGCGATCGGGATGACCTCGATGCCGGCCCGCTCCAACTGCGCGTTGGTCTCGGTGTTGCGCTCATAGCCGACGCAGAGCCGGGGCGCCAGGGCGAGGGTGTTGTTGCCGTCGTCCCACTGCTCGCGTTCCGCGGTGACCGGGTCCAGGCCGGTGTCGATGACCCGGAGCTGGTCCAGGTCCATCGCGTCGGCGGCGGCCCGCAGGAAGGGCGCCGGGCCGTCCACACGTGGGTCCTCGCCGTCCGCGCCGGCGATCACGGTGTACGCCGAGAGCGTGCTGGCGATGTTCGGATACATCAGCACGGCGTCGGCGTCGACCATCGTGCACACGGTGTCCAGGTGCATGGTGGCGCGCTTCTGCGCGATCGGCACCACCAGGATGGTGTGGGCCAGCCCGGCGGCGAAGACCTGCCGGCCGAGGCGTTCGGCGCCGGCCGGGGTGGTGCGCTCGCCCACCCCGACCGCCAGGACGCCCGGTGCGAGCAGCAGGACGTCCCCGCCCTCCAGGTGCTCCAGATTGGGGCGGTAGACGAACTCGGTGCCGGCGAAGCGCGGATGGTGGCGGTAGATGGCGTCGGTCAGGGTGGTCTCCCGGCGGCGGGCCGGCATGGCCAGGCTGGTGACACCGACCCGGTCACCGATCCACAGCGACGAGTCCCGGGTGAAGAGCAGGTTCGGCAGCGGGTCGATGACGAAGTCGTGCCGGTCCATCAGGGTGTAGACCAGCCCGCCCGGCCGCTCCGAGCTGATCCGCAGCTCCTCGTGGGCGAGCCCGGCGGTGAGCACGTCGGCCAGCGCGGCCGGGTCGAGATAGGCGAGGTGGTCGGCGACGCGGGCGCGGAGCGTGTCGCCGAGTCGACGAGAGCGCAGCACCTCCTCGGTCAACTCGGCGCGGGCGTCCTCGACGGCCAGCGTCTCGGCCAGCAGGGTGGCCAGATAGAGCACCTCGACCCCGCGCTCGCGCAGCGCGGCCGCGAACGCGTCGTGCTCCTCCTGGGCGCGGCCGACCCAGGGGATCGCGTCGAACAGGAGTGAGTCGTTGTTGCGAGGGGTGAGCCGGGCCAGTTCCGGGCCGGGCCGGTGCAGCAACACGGTGCCGAGCCGGCCGACTTCACTGTCGACGTAGTGGGTCACCCCCGCAGCGTAGGGCAGGGTTTGGCGGCATCCGACAAAAGAACTGTGGATGAATATGGCATTCATCCACAGTCACTCCGGCGCTCCGGCTTGCCGAACACCGGGAGTGGCAACGTAGGGTAGTGAGGACATAACTTCGAGGGACCTTTTGCCGGAGGTCGACGACGATGACTGTCTTTCCCGCACGACGAGCCGTACCGACCGCCAGGGCACTGCCGCCCATCGCGGTGCCCCACCCCCGCGTCGAGTCGCCCGGGGCTCTGGAGCCGGTCCGTCCGACACCGCTCGAATGGGCCCGCCGCCGCCGTGCCGAGCGGGGAGCCCGTCGACTGGAGGCGGCCGGAGCCCGCGCGCTCGGTCAGCTCGACCATCTCGGGCCGGCCTGGCACGTCATCGAGTGGCCCCGCACCGACGTGGCGGACGTCCTGCTCGACCGCACCCAGGACGACCGCGCCGGGTTCCTCGCCATCGGGCCGAGCGGCCTGTTCGCGGTGACCATCGCCGACCACGGCCGGGCCCGGGTGCTCGTCGCCGGGGACGTCGTGCAGATCAACGGCAAGCGGCCTCCGTACGTCACCGAGGCCCGGCGGGACGCCAGGCGGGCCAGCAAGGCCCTCTCCGACGCGGTGGGGCTGACCATCCCGGTGACGCCGGTGCTGACCTTCGTGGGCTCCGGCGTGATCAGCGTCTACGGCCTTCCGAAGGACTGTCTGATGGCCACCCACCGGGAACTGGATCGGCTCCTCGTGGCCGGTGGCAGCCGGATCAGCCCGGCCACGGCCGAGAAGCTGTCCCGGGTGGCACAGCACCCGAGCACCTGGCTGAACGGCACCTACCGTCCATCGGCCGACTACCGGTGGTACGACGAGGGCCGAACGGCCGCTGACAAGCCGGCCCACCGCCGGTAACGTCACCGGCGACGCCACGCGGCCCCGGTCCCCCACTACCCACCGGCTCCCGCGCCGTCGCCGGCCGCCCCGGTTCGAGCTGTGCGGTCCGGTGACCTGGTGCGCTCGGTGATTCCGTCGGCGACCGGCTAGCGTGGACAGTCCGTCGGTGGACATAGGAGGCGCGGTGGCCCACGTCGAACTCTCGCTCTCGGAAGTGTTCGTGCCGTCGGCGCGGGCCTCGACAGAGCTGGAGTCCGACAACGTCGGCCAGTGGTCCTCGACGGTCGACCGGGCCGATGAGCCCTGCCTGCTGATCGACGCCGACACCCGGGTCGTGGCCATCTCCGCCGCCGGCTGCGAGCTGCTCTGTCTGGGCGACCCGGCCGGCCTGATCGGGCGACCGCTGCTCGACGGCGGCCTGCGACTGCTGGATTTCACCGCAAACCGGGGCGAGCTGACCGAGGCCGAGATCGACAAGATCCCGCCTCTGCTGGCGCTCTCCTCCGGCCGGCTCGCCCGTGGGCTGCTGCGGGTGCAGGCCGCCTCGCCGGACAGCTCCGACGCGACGGTCGACGCGATCTCCACCCCGGTGCTCACCAACGGCGCCGTGGCCGGCTCGCTCACCTTCTTCTCCGAGGTCTGACCTGCGGCGCAATATGTCGTTCGCCGCCTGACCTGCGGCGCAATGTGTCGTTCGCCGCACGCGGCGATGGCGGGATGGGCCCACATCCACGCCGTAAGGTGCCCTCATGCTCGATATCGCTCTGCTGCCGGGGGAGTACGCCGTGTGCCGGTTGCGGGCCGACACCGCCCTGCCGGCCGCGCTGTCGAGTGGGCTGGGCCGCGCCGACGTGGTCACGGTGAGCTGGACCGCCGACGGGATCTCGGTGATCTGCCCGACCGACCGGGTGCCCGCCCAGGCCGTGGTGGAGACCACCTGGCGCTGTCTGCGCGTCGTCGGCCCGACGGGCGTGGACGCCACGGGAACACTGGCGGCGCTCGTCGACCCGCTCGCCGCGGCCCGGGTCAGCGTGGTCACGTTCTCCACCTTCGACACCGACTACGTGCTGGTGCCGACCGTCCGGTTGACCGAGGGCACGGCCGCCCTGGAGCGCGCCGGGCACCGCGTCCTCGGCTGAGCTTCACCCCGCCGTCAGCTCGCCCTACGATGGGCTCGGCCACCCCGGCCGCGATGACGTTTCCCGATGTCCGAGGATCGGCCCGTGCCGTTCGACCCGCCCCGCCACCCGGCTCCCCCGCCCCGGGCGACAACCGCCATCACACCCGTGGCGGTTCGCGCGCTGCCCGTGGCCGGGGCCCTGCTGGCGCTCCTCACCATCGGGGCGCTGACCGGCTGCGGCGCCCCTCCCGAGCTGCGCGACCCGGCCGGGGTGCCCACCGGCGCCGGCACCCCGACGGCGCCCGGCCCGACCGGCGTCCCGACCGGCACGCCGTCCACCGTGCCGAGCGCACCACCGGCCTTGACCCCGTCGGCCACCCGGGACCCGGGTCTGGTCGCGACGGCCTGCCGGAACGGTCCGACCGGGCAGCGGGTGGTGCAGCTGCTGCGCGGCCGGGCCTCGGTGCTCCCGGACAACGTGCGGGTCCGGGTCCGCACCGGGCCGCTGTGCGCCGCCGACTGGCAGTACACCGTGCTGGAGGTGACCGGGCACGAGGAGCTTCAGGTCGTCACCCGGGGTCGGCCCACCGCCCCGGAACTGGTCACCGCCGGCACCGACGTGTGCACCATCGAGGTGCGCGCCACCGGGCCAGCCGGGATCCGTACGCTCGCCTGCGATGCTTCTCCGGCGGTCCAGCCGGGTGCGTAGTCTGGTCGACATGCCCGGAACACCGCCCACGCGCTTCGTCTACCTCGGCCCGGAGGGCACCTTCGCCGAGCAGGCCCTGCGCACCGTCCCCGCCGCCGAGCGTGGCACCCGGACGCCGGCCCGCAGCGTCGGTGAGGCACTGGACAGCGTCCGGGCCGGGGACGCTGACGCGGCGCTGGTGCCGCTGGAAAACTCGATCGGCGGGGCGGTCGGCGTCACCCTGGACGAGATGGTCGAGGGCGACCCGCTGGTGATCACCCGAGAGGTGATCCTTCCGGTCGAGTTCGTGCTCGCCGCGCGTGCGGGCACGACGCTGTCGGCGGTCCGCACGGTCGCGGCGCACCCGCAGGCGTCCACCCAGTGCCGGGGCTGGCTGCGTGACCACGTACCCGACGCCGTGGTCGTCGACGTGCTCTCCAACGGCGCGGCAGCCGCCGGCGCCGGGTCCGGCGAGTACGACGCGGCGATCTGCGCCCCGATCGGGGCCGCCCGACACCGACTCGCCCTGCTCGCCGACAAGATCGCCGACCACCCCGACGCGGTGACCCGTTTCGTCCTGGTCTCCCGCCCCGGGCCACCCCCACCGCCGACCGGCGACGACCTCACCTCGCTGGCCGTCTACATCGCCCACGACCGGGTCGGCGCGCTGCTGTCGGTGTTGATGGAGCTGGCCGTCCGTGGCGTCAACCTGACCCGGATCGAGTCCCGCCCGACCGGCGAGGCCCTGGGCCGGTACGTCTTCTTCCTCGACTGCACCGGCCACGTGGCCGACGTACGCCTGGGTGAGGCGTTGCAGGGGCTGCGCCGGGTGTGCGCCGATGTCCGTTTCCTGGGGTCGTACCCGCGGCATCGCTGGGTCGACGCGGCGGGCGAGCGGCCCGTGCCCGCGCCGGCCGGCCTCTCCGACGTCGACTACGCCGACGCGGCGGCCTGGCTGGCCCGGCTGCGCACCGGCGAGTTGAGCTGACCGGCCGAGCAGGCGAGCAACACGCGTACGGGCGCTCCGGTGCGACCGGGAGCGCCCGTACCCGCGTCGGTGGTCAGCTCAGCAGACCGCCGAGCAGACCGCCCTCCTGCTGCTGCTGACCGCTGCCCATGACCGGCGGCTCCTCGGACGGCTGCACCACCACGAAGCCCTGACCGGCGAAGCTCATCGTGAACGACTCGCCGGTGCGCCGGCCCAGCAGCGTGCCAAGACCGAGCTGCTCAGCCCGGTGGTAGCCGGTCTGGAGGTTGGCCGACCAGCAGACGGCGGCCTGCGGGTCGACGTACGTCGGGGCGTCCACGTTGAGCACCACCGGGGTGCCCTTGGTCGTGATGGCGATCCTGCCGTACCCGCTGAACACGCAGTTGAACAGGCCGGACGAGGAGGCCATCCCGGCGCCGCCGACCATCCTGATGTCGTACTGCAGGGTCGAGTCGAAGGCCAGCACGCTGGAGCCGTTGATGGACAGGGCGTCGCCCGGCTCCAGGTCGATGATGTGCACGTCCTTGGCCAGCTCGGCGAGGAAGACGTCACCCTGGCCGGTGACCTTCATCAGCGGGACACCCTCGCCGGTGAGCTTCTGCTTGAGGAACTTGCCGAGCCCACCCGAGCCCAGCGCCTGGAACTGCACGTTGCCCTGGTAGGCGACCATCGACCCGACCCGGGCCATCGCCTCGCCGTTGAGCTCGATCTTCAACATCTTGGAGTTCTGCAGCCGCATGCCGGCCTGCGCGGACTCCTTCTCCAGATTTTCCGCCGAGAACAGCTCGCTGCGCATGAAAGGTGCCTCCTGAAACGGTCGCGGTCGCTGCACCGACGGTAGGCGACCACGGCAACCAGGGGCCATCGGCGAAGCGGCGTGCCGCGCTCTGACCTGGCGGTGTGCGGCCGGGTCAGCCCCAGCCCAGCGCGTGCAGTCGCGCGTCGTCGATGCCGAAGTGGTGGGCGATCTCGTGCACCACGGTCACCGCGACCTCGTCGACGACGTCCTCGTCGCTGTCGCAGATCCGCAGGATCGGACGGCGGTAGATGAAGATCCGGTCCGGAAGCACGCCGGCGTAGTCCCAACCCCGATCGGTGAGCGCGTGCCCCTCGTAGAGGCCGAGCAGGTCGGGGTCGGTGTGCGGTGGGTCGTCCTCGACCAGGATCACCACGTTGTTCATCAGGCCGAGCAGTTCCTCGGGCACCTCGTCGAGGGCGTCAGCCACCAGCTCCTCGAAGCGCTCGCGAGTCATGTCCACCGGCACGGCGTCCATTCTGCCCGACGCCGCACCGATCGGCCGGCTCACGCGCGGCCACCCCGGCCGGGGCCGCGCGTTCACGAAAGAGAGCGGCCACCCGGGACCGGGCGGAGGCTCCTTCCGTGAACGTGCGGCGTGCGTCGCCGGGTCAGGAAGCCAGGCGAGCGGTGAGGGTGATCTCGGCGCCCGGCGAGAGCAGCCGGGAGATCGGGCAGTTGGCCTTGGCTGCCTCGGCGAGCTTCTGGAACTCCGCCTCGTCGACCCCGGGCACCTGGCCGACGGTCTCCAGGTCGATCCGGGTCACGCTCATTCCGGCGTCGGTCTTGTCCAGGTGGACCTTGGCGGTGGTCTCGACCGAGGTGGGCGTCGAGCCGGCGTCGGCGAGGGCCTTCGAGAACGCCATCGAGAAGCAGCCGGCGTGCGCGGCGGCGATCAACTCCTCGGGGTTGGTGCCCTCACCCTCCTCGAAGCGCGACTTGAAGGAGTAGTTGCCGGACAGGCCGCCCTTACCGGTGCGGACGGTGCCGGAACCCTCGGTGAGATTGCCCTGCCATTGTGCGGAAGCGGTACGGATAGGCATGAGGAGAACGCTAGCGGAAAGGCGCCTCCCGAGCGACCGACCGGCACCGACGCCTGCCGTGCGATTCCCGTCACCCCTGGCGGAGGCGCGACGCGGGCGGCTTCGGCAGCGGCACCAGCGCGACCCTCTGTGCCATGATTCGACGCAGGCCCGCGACCGGCGGAAGGATGGCCGATGTCCGAGGAGCTGCCCATCCCGCGCCAGGGCGACCCGTCCGACGGGCCGGCCGTGATCGAGTGGGGTGCCGACGAGCCCGCCACCGGACGCCGCCGCCTCGGCGGGTCCCTGGCCGGCATCACCCGGGATCCCCGCCTGCCCGTGCTGCTCGCCGGGCTCGGGGCGGTGGCGGGGGTGGCCTCGCTGCTCGGCGAGTGGCTGGTGATGACTCTGCCGAACGGCGGCCCGGCCGGTGCCACCTCGATCGACGTGCCCGCCGGGGTGTCCGACGTCGGCGGCTTCGGCATCGGCTACCTGGTCGGTCTGCTCGGGCTGGTCTGCACGGTGGCACTGGCGCTGCGGGGCACGGCGGCCGTCCGGCCGAACGCCCGACTGGTCGGGTTCACCCTGAGCGGGGCGCTGCTGGCACTGCTGGTCGCGGCGACGGCGACACTCGACGACCCCGGTCAGCGCAACTACTTCTACGAGCCGGAGGACAACTTCCGGGTCGAGTACGGTCGCGGCCTGGTGATGGCGTTCGTGGCCTGCGTGCTGCTCGCCGCGGCCCTGCGGCTGGCCCCGAACGCGCCGACGGAGGACAACCGTTCCGGGGCCGCGACGGGGCAGGGCTGGCGCCGTCGGCACCTCGACCCGGTCGAGAAGGAGGACGGCCCGCCCGCGCCGGCCGACCTGACCGTGACCGCGGCGGCGCCGTTCGCCCGCCCCGAACACCCCAACGCCTGAGTCGGCCAGGCCGACCCCGACCCGCCGATCTGGCGCTTTCGGCAGCGACAGAAGGCGCATTCCACCGCATATCGGCGACCGGAAGTACAAGATCGTGGAGGTTGGGGAACGGGCCTGGAGTTGGTGCCCGATTCGCCTGGAAGACATGGTTCGGGCGCGTTTACCGAGGTACGGTTGCTGCCCGCCGTCACGCCGGGCCTCGCTTTCCCTGGCCTCGGCAGGTGCGACGGCGGCGGGCGAAGGAGGAACGATGACCCGCCCGGGACTGCCCAAACTGATCGCGACCGACCTCGACGGAACGCTGGTCCGCAGCGATGACACCGTCTCCGCGTACACCCACGGGGTGCTCGACCGGGTGCGGGCCGCCGGAATTCCGGTGGTCGGCGCGACCGGACGCGGCCCCCGACTGACCGAGCTGACCCGCAACGACATCCGGGCCGCCGACTTTCTGGTGATGGCCGGCGGTGGACGGGTGGTCGACCAGAGCGACCCGACCGGCCCGGTGGTGCTCCGCGACGAGCGGCTGCCCGCCGAGGTGCTGGCCCGGCTGCTCGCCGACCTGGAGGCCGAGGTCGGCCCGCTGACCGTGATGGTCGAGGCGTCCGACGAGCACGACGCCCCGCTCTGGGGTGACTACCACGAGAGCTGGCCCTACCAGGACCGGTTCGAGGCGCGCAGCCGCGCTGAATGCCTCTCCTGTGACGTGATCAAGGCCTTCGCCCGGACCGCCGACCACCACGTCGACGAGCTGCTGGCGGTGGCCCGCGGGATCGTCTCGCCGCAGGTTGCCTCGCTCACCCAGGCCGGGCTCGGGTTCATCGAGATCTGCCCGCCCGGCGTGGACAAGGCGACCGGGCTGACCGTGGTGGCGCAGAGCCTGGGGGTCGACCCCGCTGACGTCCTGGTCTTCGGCGACATGCCCAACGACCTGCCGATGTTCGAGTGGGCCGGCTGGTCCCGGGTCGCGGTGGCCAACGCGCACCCCGCGCT
Source organism: Micromonospora sp. NPDC005237 (assembly GCF_040607775.1). NCBI lineage: Bacteria > Bacillati > Actinomycetota > Actinomycetes > Micromonosporales > Micromonosporaceae > Micromonospora > Micromonospora sp. NPDC005237. The sequence goes on from NZ_JBEXHJ010000002.1 coordinate 85,547, forward strand.
GCGTGCCGCCGCCGACGAGGTGACCCTGCGCAACGACGACGACGGGGTGGCGGTGTACCTGGACCGGCTACTGTCCCGGTGATGCGAGACACCCCTGCGCTGGTCGCCACCGACATCGACGGCACGCTGATCCGCGACGACCGCACGCTCAGCCCGCGCACCGCCGACGTGCTCGCGCGGATCACCGCGCGAGGCACGCCGGTCGTCCTGGTCACCGGCCGTCCGGTCCGCTGGCTCGAGATGGTGTACGACCAGCTGGCCGAGCCGCTGCCGGCGGTCTGCGCCAACGGCGCCGTGGTCTACGACCCGGTGCGGGACGAGGTGCTGCGGGCCGACCCGCTCGCGCCGCAGCACCTGGCCGAGGTGGCCGAGCGGCTGCGGGCCGAGGTGCCCGGGATCAGCTTCGCCGTGGAGATCATGGACAGCCGCCAGATGCGGCACGAAACGGACTACCCGCTGCGCTGGGACGTCGACCCCGACGGGATCCGGCCGGTCGAGACACCGGAGGAGCTGCTCTCGCTTCCCGCGGTGAAGTTGCTCGCCCGCGCCGGCGAGCAGGACCCGGACGCGTTCGTCGCACTGGTGGCGGCAGCGGTGGCGGGCTTGGCCGAGGCGACGCACTCGTCGTCCTCGGGGCTCGTGGAGATCTCCGCGGCCGGGGTGACGAAGGCGGCCGGGCTCGACTGGTACTGCGACCGGATCGGCGTGCCCGCGGCGGACGTGCTGGCCTTCGGCGACATGCCGAACGACGTGCCGATGCTGAGCTGGGCCGGGCGCGGGGTGGCGGTGGCCAACGCGCACCCCGCCGTCCTCGCGGTCGCCGACGAGGTGACCGGGGCGAACTCCGAGGACGGCGTGGCGGCGTACCTGGAGAAGATCTTCGGGGTGGACTGACCGGCCAGGTCAGAGGTACTGGCCGGTGTTGTGGCCCTCACCGCCGCCGGGCTGGCCGATGCCCGGCATTCCGGGCACCACACCGCCGGGGCCGCTGGGCAGCGCCTGCCGGCCGCCGCGCATCTGCTCCAGCTGGACCCGCGCGGCCATCTGCTGGGCGACCAGGGCCGCCTGGATGCCGTGGAACAGGCCCTCCAGCCAGCCGACGAGCTGGGCGTGCGCGATACGCAGCTCGCCCTCGCTCGGGGCCTTGTCCTCCGTGAAGGGCAGCGAGATCCGCTCCAGCTCGTCGCGCAGCTCGGGGGCGAGACCCTCCTTGAGCTCGACGATCGACCGCTCGTGGATCTCGCGCATGCGGTGCCGGCTGGCGTCGTCCAGCGGGGCCGCCTTGACCTCCTCCAGCAACTGCTTGATCATGCTGCCGATCCGCATCACCTTGGCCGGCTGCTCTACCAGACGGGTCGGGTCCTCGCCCTGCCCCTCCTCGGTCTGCATGGTGCCGATCGGCCGGCCGTCCGGACCGACCACCACCACCGTGCCGGAGTGGCCGGAGTCGTCGGGGCCGGGCTGGTCGTTCTGCTCAGCGGAGCGCGCTTCGGTCATGGGGTCCATCTTTACCCAGTGGGCGCGACCCATGCCGCCCGGGACCGACTCCCAGGGCCGAACCACCCGGGCGGGGCGCGCTACCGTCGCGCCATGCCTGCCGACCCACGCGCCGTGCTGACCCGGCCCGCGCCGGAGCCGGACCTGACGGTGGCCTACGGCGACCACCCGGACCAGATTGCCGACCTGCGCCGGCCGGCCGGTGTCGGTCCGGCCCAGCCGCTGGTCGTCGTGGTGCACGGTGGTTTCTGGCGCTCCGAGTACGACCGCCGCCACACCGGCCCGCTGGCCGCCGCGCTCGCCGCCGAGGGCTACCCGGTGGCGCAGCTGGAATACCGGCGTACGGGGCAGCCGGGCGGCGGCTGGCCGGGCACGTTGACCGACGCGCTGGCCGGGATCGCGGCGCTGCCCGAGCTGGCCACCGAGGCGCTGCCGGGTCGGGTGAGCAGGGCTGCGCCGATCGTCATCGGTCACTCCGCCGGTGGCCATCTGGCGCTGTACGCGGCGGCCACCGCGCCGTCGACGGTGAGCGGAGTGCTGGCCCTGGCCCCGGTGGCCGATCTCGCGGCGGCGTACCGGCTGGATCTGGACTCGGGTGCGGTGGCGGCGCTGCTCGGCGGCGGCCCACTCGACTTCCCGGACCGGTACGCGGCGGCCGATCCACGATCATTGGTACCGATCCGGACACGGACAGTAGTCGTGCACGGTTCGGCGGATCTGCAGGTGCCGGTGGCGATGAGCCGGGACTTCGTCGCGGCGGCTCGTGCCGCAGGATCCGATATTTCCCTTGTCGAGCTGCCCGGATGTGAGCATTTCGGGCTGATCGACCCGGAGTCTTCGGCGTGGCCCCCGGTGCTGGCTGTGTTGCGGTCCCTGCACGATGATCACTAACCATTGACGCAGCGTCGCGGAGCAGGTAGAACGCCGGAGGGGCGGTGTTCTGCCCTGCAACGCTCCTGGAAGGAACTCGGTGTCGCAGATGAATCGCAGGCGGGCGCTCCAACTGTTGGCCGCGCTCGGAACGACCGGGTTCGCCGCCGCGTGCGGCTCCGACACCGAGGGCAAGCCGGCCGCCGCCAAGAGCCCGATCAAGATCGGTCTGATCGCGCCGAAGGCCGGCGGCTTCAAGTCCATCGGTGACGACATCACCAACGGCTTCCAGCTCTTCCTCGACCTGCACGGCCAGCAACTGGGCGGGCATCCGGTCGAGCTGCTGACCGCCGACGAGGGTGACAACGCCAAGACCGGCAAGGCCGCCGTCGACCAACTGCTCAAGCAGAACGTGCTGGCGCTCACCGGCGTGGTCAACTCGGCGGTGATGGTCGGCATCCGCGACACCGTGGAGGAGGCCCGGGTCCCGCTCATCGGCTCGAACGCCTCGCCGAGCAGCCTGCAGAGCGTCGTCTACATCTGGCGTACGTCGTACGTGCTGGACGAGGCCGGCCGGGCGCTGGGCCGCTACCTGCGCGACCAGCTCCCGGCGAACGGCCGGATCGCGATCATCATGCCGGAGAACGTGGGTAGCCCGGACGTGGTGCGGGGCTTCAGGCAGGAGTTCGGCACCTCCGACCCGCGCATCGCCGACCCGGTGACCAACACCAACCCGACCCCGAACCCGGGCAAGGGCACCTACGTGGCGGACATCGAGAAGGCGCTGCGCAAGAAGCCGACCGCCGTCTTCTGCTTCTTCGCGGGCTCGGCCGCCGTGGAGTTCATCAAGCAACTGCGCGACCAGTTCAGCGGCCCCGTCTACGCGCCCGGCTTCCTCACCGAGGGCACCGTGCTGGAGAGCCTGGGCCGGGACGCGCTCGGCATCCAGACCGCGCTGAACTACTCGGCCGACCTCAACAACACGTCGAACCGGGTCTTCGCCTCCGCCTACCGCAAGAAGCACCAGACCACGCCGACGACCTACGCGATGGCGTCGTACGACGCGGCGCAGGTGCTCGACCAGGCGATCCAGCTGACCGGTGGGTCGCCCACCCCGCAGCAGGTCAACCTGGCGCTGGGCCGGATCGGCCAGATCGACAGCCCGCGCGGCATCTGGCAGTTCAACCAGCCGCGTACCCCCCAGCAGAAGTGGTACCTGCGCGAGGTCCAGCGCGACGGTCAGGTCATGTCGAATGTGCTGATCAACGAGCTGGCCACGCTCGGCTGAAACGCCCACCACAAGCAGCAGCAGGGGCCGGCCTCCGACGGGGAGGCCGGCCCCTGCCGTACGCGGCAGTGTTCGGGTCAGTGCCGCAGCTCGGCGATGCAGCACTTCACGCTGCCGCCGCCCTTCTTCAGCTCGGCCAGCTCGACCGGCACCGGGTTGTAGCCGGCGGCCTTGAGCTTGCCCGCCAGCCGGGTGGCCTCGCTGTTGAGCACCACGTTCGCGCCGTCGCTGACCAGGTTCAACCCGAAGGCCATGGCGTCCTCGTCGTCGGCGATCACCGCGTCGGGGAAGAGCTGGGTCAGCACCCGCTGGCTGGCGGCCGAGAACGCGCCGGGGAAGTAGACGACGTTCGAGTCGTCGATGGAGGCAAGCGCCACGTCCAGGTGGTAGAAGCGCGGGTCGATGAGGCGCAGCGACACCACCGGGCGGCCCAGCGCCTCCTGCGCCTCGGCGTGGGCCGGGATCTCGGTGCGGAAGCCGTGCCCGGCCAGGATCAGCCCGCCGTGCGCCTCCGGTAGGTAGGCGAAGTCACCCTCGCCCTCGTTGGTCTCGCTCGGGGCGATGAACCGGCAGCCCTGCTCCGCGTAGAACGCGTGGTGCGCGGCGGCCTCGCCAGCCCGCTGCTCGTGCTTGAACCGTGCGCCGTAGACGCTGCCATCGACCATGAAGGCGCCGTTGGCGGCGTACACCATGTCGGGCAGCCCGGGCTCCGGCGTGAGCAGGTGCACCTCGTGGCCGAGGCCGACCAGCGTCTCGCGCAGCCGGTCCCACTGCTTGACGGCCAACTCCCGGTCGACCGGGGTGGTCACGTCCATCCACGGATTGATCGCGTACTCGACCGCGAAGTGCTCGGGCGAGCACATGAGATATGTCCGCTTTCGCGAGACTCGCTGCTGGTTCACGGTCACCAAGGGTAGGTACCGTTGAACTTTGGTAACAGCCACAACCATTGCTTCCCAGAGGCGGAACGTTGCAGATAGACGCCGTAGACCAGCGGATCATTGCGTTGCTCGTCGCTGACGCCCGCGCGTCGTACGCCGACATCGGCGTCCGGGTGTCACTCTCCGCCCCGGCGGTCAAGCGCCGGGTGGACCGACTGCGCGCCACGGGCGTGATCAGGGGATTCACCGCCGTCGTGGACCCGGCGGCCGTCGGCTGGACCACCGAGGCGTTCGTCGAGCTGTTCTGCGCCGGTCGGACCACCCCGGCGCAGATCGGCGTGGCCGCCCGCCGGCACCCGGAGGTGGTCGGCGCGTACACCGTCTCCGGCGAGGCGGACGCGCTGGTGCACCTGCGGGCCGCCGACATCGCCCACCTGGAGGCGGCGCTGGAGCGGCTGCGCGCCGAGTCCTTCGTGACCTCCACCCGCAGCACCATCGTGCTGTCCCGGCTGGTCGAGTCCCCCGGCGTCGGGCCGTCCAACCGGGCTTGACCTCAAGCCCGGTTCAGGTGTTGGACTCGTGGCGGCCTGGGCACGACACGAGGGGGACTCCATGCGGGCGATCTGGTTACGTGAATTCGGCGGTCCCGAGGCGCTGGTGCCCGGCCCGGCGCCCGACCCGAGCCCCGGCCCCGGCCAGGTGCTCATCGACGTCGCGCACGCGAACATCACCTTCGTCGAGACGCAGCAGCGCTCGGGGCGCCCCGGCCCGTTCCAGGTCACTCCACCGCTGATCCCCGGCAACGGCGTCGGCGGGGTGATCGTCGCCGTCGGGCCGGACGTCGACCCCGCCCGCATCGGGCGACGGGTGGTCAGCGCCACCGGCGGCTCCGGCGGGTACGCCGAGCGGGCCGTGGTGGACGCCGCCGCGCCCATCGACGTGCCGGCCGGGCTGGCGCTGGACGCGGCCGTGGCCATGATGGCCGACGGGCGTACCGCCACCATGCTCGTCGAGGCGGTCGGCGTCCGCCCCGGCGACCGCGTGCTGATCGAGGCCGCGGCGGGCGGCGTGGGCAGTCTCCTCGTCCAGCTCGCGGCGCGGGCCGGCGCGCGGGTGATCGGCGTGGCCGGCGGGCCGCGCAAGGTGGACCTGCTGCCCGGCCTGGGCGCCGAGGTGGCGGTCGACTACCGGCTGCCGGGCTGGGCCGACCGCATCCGGGACACGGTGGGCGGGGTCGACGTGGTGTTCGACGGCGTCGGCGGTTCGGTCGCCCGGACGGCGTTCGAGCTGCTGGCCCCGGGCGGCCGGATGATCAGCTTCGGGTTGGCCAGCGGCGAGTGGTCCCCGGTGGCACCGGAGGCCGCCGCCGAACGTCAGGTCACGCTGGTCCGGCCGGACGTGCCGCCCGCGCGGCTGCGGGCGTACACCATCGGGGCCCTGGCCGACGCGGCGGCCGGCCAGCTCCGGCCGCTGATCGGCCAGCGCTTTCCGCTGGAACGCGCCGCCGACGCGCACGCCGCCATCGAGGCGCGGGCGACGGTCGGCAAGACCCTGCTGGACGTGGTTTAGAGGTACATGCCGGTGCGGTGCTCCGACTCGTCGCGCCGGACCGGCTTGTCGCCCTCACCGAAGAACCGCTTGCCACCGAACTCGCCGTGCAGGCGGTCGTCCAGCTCGTCGGCGAGGCCGGTCATCACCTGCACCGCCAGCATGAGGTGGGTGGCCTGGAAGTTGCGCCCGAAGACCGGGATGGACGCCCAGACCGTGTCGTCGGCGCAGTAGAGGCGACCGATCGGCATCCGGTTGGTCAGCTCCGACAGCTTGACGTAGAGCCGTTCGGTCGGCTCGACCTCGGTGAGCACCGGGGAGAAGACGTCCACCAGGGATGGATTGTCCCGCACCCGCACGAAGACCATCGCCGAGCCGGCCCGGATGGTGATGTCGCCGTCCGAGTCGATCTGCAACCGCTCGGCGTCGGACTTCAGCATCGTGGACACGACGGTGCGGACGCGGTCCGCCAGGTCGAGCACGTCGTCCCGCTCGGCGGCCGCCTCGGCCAGCGCCTCCTGGAGGTCACCCTCGACGTCGGCGTCCGGGCCGAACTCGCTGCGCGCGGTGCCCAGCGGCTCCACCGTCAACGGCTCACCCTCGGCGTCGTGCACCAGGTAGACGAGGAAGGCTGGGTGCGGGGCGCCGTACACGTCGCGCAGCGTGCGGGACAGCAGCGGGGCGATCCGGGCCGCCTCCGCCGTCGTACCGTCCAGCCCGAACGAGCCGCCGGAGCCGGCCACCACCCCGGGCGGGGACCAGCCCAGCGCCACCATGTCCGCCACCGCGGCACGGTCCAGCCGGTAGCCCTGCGGCAGGGCGGCGTTGCCGACGGCCCGAGCCGACAGCCCGCCGTCGCCGGTCACGTCGACGCTGATCGAGTAGACGGCATCCCCCGTACCGGAGGCGGTGGGGTCGAGGGTCAGTTCGAGGTGCGCGCCGGCGGGCAGCTCCCGCAGCCGCAGGGCGAGCATCCGGGCGAACTCCCGCCACGCCTCGGTCACCTTGGCACGCAGGTCGGTGGTGCTGGGCTCGTCGAGCAGGATCGACTCTGCCGGCTCGGATATGCCGCCGGGCTCACCGTCCGGCGCCGAGGGGTGGTCAGCCGTCATGATCGCCTCCGTCCGTTCCGATCACCCTACCCACGCCGTCCGGGCGTCGAATCAGCCCGGACCGGGATCGGACACCGCCGCCTCTCGCCGTGGCGACGGCCTGGTGGCGGGGGCGCGGCGCGGCGCGGCGGGTCAGGAGGTGGGGTCGTCGGGATCGGCACCGAGCCGGACCGGCCAGTCGGCCGCGAGGGCGCTGAGCCGGGCCGCGGCGTCCGCCGGGTCGGCACCCCTGCCGACGGCCAGCCCGAGCAGGTACGCGGTGACCGGCGCCCCTGGCCGCAGCACCTGGTGGGCGACATCGCGGGCCAGGTCCAGCACCGCCGACACCGGCACCTCGGTCGGGTCCAGACCCACCTCGGCGCAGGCTGCCGTGACCCAGTCGTCCAGCACCGTCATCGCACCCACTCCTCCGCCCGGCGTACGTCCTCGTCAGTGTCGCAGTCGAACCAGGGCGGCGGACCGTCACCGGCCCACGGCACCTCCCGGACGGCGAGACCGGCCAACAGCGCCCGTACCGGAGCACCGGCCAGGCTGCCGCCCCGCTCGGCGGCCAGCCGGGCCAGCCCGGCCCGCAGCGCGGCGACGCGCCACACCCCGCAGAGCGACTGCCGCCGGCCGTCCGCGTCGACGAAGCACACCCCGTCGACTGGTCGCTCCCCGTCGAGGTGGGTCAGCAGGTCGCCGATCGCGGCGCGGGTGAGCAGTGGAAGGTCGGCGGCGAGCAACGCGACAAGCGTCGTGTCGGGATCGAGCAGTGCCAGCCCGGCCGCCGTCGCGGCGACCGGCCCGCCGCCGGGCGGATCCTCGCGGGTGATCCGCACCCCGTCCGCGACACCGTCACCCGGACCGACCAGCACACGCGGCGCGGCATCGTCCACGGCGGCCAGCACCCGGTCACGCATCGACCGGCCACCAACCGGAAGCGCGGCCTTGTCCACCCCGCCCATCCGTCGGGCGGCCCCACCCGCGAGCACCACTGCGGCGTACGTCCCCACCCGGTCACGGTAGCCGGGCCGAGTGCCCGGTGGCGGCGTGCGCTGCCGGGTGCTCGGTGGCGGCGTGCGCTGTCCGGTGCCCGGCGGGGCCCTGCCGGTGCCCGGTGGCGGCGTGCGCTGCCGGGTGCCTGATGACCGGCGGCCGTGCGGGTGGGCCGGGCCGGGGTGCAGGATGGCGGGATGGGACGGGCGACTGACCGACGGGGCGTACTACGAATCGACCTGGACGCGGCGGCCGACGGACGCGCAGCCGTCCGACGGCCGGACACCCTGGCCGTGGAGGAGCCGCTGGAGATCCGGGTCGGCGCGGCGGGCCCGGGCCGGCGCAAGCCGCTCGCCGTCACCATGCGCACCCCCGGCGACGACCTGGACCTGGCGATCGGGTTCCTGCTGACCGAAGGGCTGATCCGGTCGACCGACGACGTGCTGACCGCCCAGCTCTGCGCCGGCGCGGAGACGCCGAACACGTACAACGTGGTGGACGTGGTGCTCGCCCCCGGCGTGCCGGAACCGACCACCGACCCGTCCCGGAACTTCTACACGACCAGTGCCTGCGGGGTGTGCGGCAAGGCGAGCATCGACGCGATCCGGACGCGGTCGCTGTTCGACGTCACGGCGGACCCGCTCACCGTGCCGGCCGCCCTCCTCGCCGAACTGCCCGACCGGTTGCGCGCCGCCCAGCGCGGCTTCGACCGCACCGGCGGGCTGCACGCGGCAGGGCTGTTCAGCCCGGCCGGAGAGCTGGTGGTGCTCCGCGAGGACGTGGGCCGGCACAACGCCGTGGACAAGGTGATCGGCTGGGCGGTGCGGGAACGCCGACTGCCGCTGACCGGGCACCTGCTGCTGGTGTCCGGTCGAGCCAGCTTCGAGCTGACGCAGAAGGCGTGGATGGCCGGCCTGCCGCTGCTGGCCGCGGTGTCCGCGCCGAGCACCCTCGCCGTCGAGCTGGCCGAGGAGGCGGGCATGACGTTGGTCGGCTTCCTGCGCGGCCCGACCATGAACGTCTACGCCGGCCCGCAGCGGATCACGGTCGACCAGCCAGCCTGAACCTCAGCGGCCGGTTTGACCAGGTCCAGCCGTGGTCGCCGGGCCGACCCCCGAGGTGGCCATGGACCCCGCGCCGAGGTGCGGGCTACCGGGCCTGGGTCCAGCCGATGAAGCGCTCAGTCAGGCCAGCCGGTGGCGTGCCACCGTGCAGCTCGGTGAGGTGTTCGGTCGCCTCGGCCTGTAGCGCCGTCAGGTGCTCGATCAACTCGTCACGGCGACCGCGGTACTTACCGAGCAGGCGCAGTTTCGCGGCCGAGCAGGGCCACGCGATCCCGCAGGTGCGACAGCGCCACGTCGGCTTGAGCATTTGGTGTTCGGTCATCTGACAGCCCGCACCGGGTCACGCCGAGTCACCTGGCGGCTGGTCGGCCCGGACGTCAGCAGGTCGACCCCTTCGCGGAGCACGAACAGCTCCCGCCTGGCCCGTGCGGTGCCGTCCGATCCCAGCTCGTACGCCTCGATCCAGGTCCAGCCGTGGTAGGTGTGGCGGTCGGTGAGTTCGCGGATGACCCGGACCGTGATCGGCCGGATGAACTGCGGGCTCGCGGCGCGGGTCAGGCGAACAAGGTCACCGGCCTTGAGCGGTGGCGGGTTCGTGGGCTTGGGCGGCATGGTCCCCCTCCTCGTTGGGAGGGGCCGCCCCGGAGTGCTCGCCCGCGGGGCGGCCCCGATACGAACGCGACCGCCGGGTCTCGGGGGGTCCCTGCCGGCCGCGCCGTTCGGAAGGAACACTTCCAAGGGTTGCTATCCGAATACACTGCGTAGCAATATCTCCTGTGGACGTCTGGGACGTACGGGAGGGGTCGCGGATGAACCGCGCAGTCGCCGAGGCGATGTCAGCATCCGGCCTGACAGCGGACAGCCTCGCCGCCGAAATCGGGGTGGATCCAAAGACGGCGGCCAAGTGGGCGAACCCGGGACGGATTCCCCAGACGCGCCACCGGTCGAAGGTCGCGGCGGTCCTTGGCCGCGACGAGATGGACCTGTGGCCCGACCTGTTCAAGCGGCGCGAGCCAGCATGGCTCCGGCCCTGGACGGACATCGAGCGCGAGGCCGTCGGCTTGCGGTGGTACGAGTCCACCGTGTTGCCCGGTCTCCTGCAGACCGAGGCGTACGCGCGCGCCGTGCTGAGCAGCGGGCTCTGGGCCGACGACGACCTCGCGGCGCACGTGGAGACCCGGCTGCGCCGGCAGGCCGTCGTCTTCGATCGACCCCGTCCACCGCTGACCGTCTTCGTCATCGACGAGGCGGCGCTGCGCCGGGGAAGACCCGACATCATGGCCGAGCAGCTCGATCATCTGATGGTGCTCGCCGAACGGCCGGCCGTGATGATCCATGTGCTTCCCCTGACTGCTGGGTTCCACCCCGGCCAGGCCGGACCGTTCGTCATCGCCAGCACACCGGACGGCGGCGACGTCGGCTACCTCGACGATCAGGCGGCCGGGCGCCTCAGTAATGACGTTGCTCCACTCTGGGCGGTCTGGGATAGCGTGAGGTCGTTAGCGCTACCGCGAGACCTGACCATCGACCTGATGAGAGCGCGAGCATGGATGACGTGACCGGCGCCCGTTGGCGCAAGAGCACCCGCAGCAGCTCGAACGGTGGGGCGTGCGTGGAGGTGGCCGACAATCTGCCGGGCGTCGTGCTCGTCCGCGACACGAAGGACCGGGCCGGGGGCACGCTGGCGTTCGGCCCGGTCGCCTGGGCGAGCTTCGTCGATCTGGCGAAGGAGATTGGTCCGCTGGCGTGATATCCACTCCAGATCGCCGATGTGGGGGCATTCGGGCGTCCCGACGCCCCCACATCGCCGACCTTGAGTCGATCAACCATGGGAGTGCTCGGCTGCCCCTCCGCGATGCCCACTCGTCCGGCGTGGCCGCCACGGTCATGTGACCCGCGGGTCGGCGGCTTATGCGGCCACGATCTCGACAGCCCCGTGCGAGATCTTGACCTCGAACGCCATGCCGGTGCCCTTGGAGAGTTTGGCGAGTGTCGCGATCGACGGCGGCTGGTCGCCAGACTCCAGGCGCGCGATGACCGACTGGGTCATGCCCACCTTGCGAGCAAGCGCGGTCTGCGTCAATTCGTTCGCGGTGCGGTACTTGACGATACGGAGAGCGACGTCGCGAGCGAAGGCTGTCCGGTCCCACTCTGCGCGGAAATCCGGGTCCTGATGACCACACTCATCGACGACCTGCTGTGCAGTTTTGAGGTCGGAACGCTTTATCACTCCTCCTCCACATCCTTGATCCTTCGCTCCGCGGCCTTGACCGCTCGCCTGAAGTCTCGCTGACTGACAACGGCCTCCGGACCGATCGCGCCAACCATGCCCGATTACTACGTGTTCGATGGCGGGTACGGCTTGCAGCTCGGTCAGAGCCTGCGGGTGATAGAGGACTGACCAGGGGCGTCGCCGACTATAGCAAAAGTGCGATACTGCTGCTGCGCAATCTACGGCGGCTGGGCGACGACCGGCCGCGCGCGGGTCAGCGGCGGCCACGTCGGCTCCGCTTGCGGGGGCGGACCACGCCGGGCATCCCGACCGACGGCCAGCCGTCCAGCTCGGAGGGCGGCACACCGCGCCGGAGCAGGTCGTCCAGGAGCAGGGCCAGCGAGTAGTCGGGGTGCAGGCTCAGCGTGCGCTCCAGCGCGACCGCCGCCAGCGCCCCCTGCCCCGCTCGCCAGGCCGCGAACGCCAGCAGCGCACCGGGGGCGGCGGTCAGCTCCGGCTCGGCCCGGCGCAGCACGTCGGTCCAGAGGGCGATGTCCCGGTCGCGGCCGTCGGTGCGTTCCCAGGCGTGGTCACGGATGGGCAGGTGGGTCAGCAGCAGGCTCAGCCAGGCCACCTCGTCGTCGTCGAGGCGCTCACCGCGCCGCTGCCGGCGTTGCGCCTCGCGGACCGCCGCCACCCCGGCGGAACGCAGTGCCCGCCCGCCGAGCAGGTCGCTGGCGGGCGCCTGCTCGACCAGCTCGACCAGTCGCCGTTCCGCCCGGACGGTGGCCGCGTGCAGCGCGTCGCGGGCCGGGCCGTCCACCGGCGACACCTGCGCCACGAGGGCCGCCCGATCGGGGAGGGCGACCTGACCGGCGAACACGGCCGACGCGGTCACCGGGTTGGCCGTCGGGTCGTAGCGCCGACCCTCGGGTGGGCAACAGTCGGCCTCGGTGCACAGGTAGGACCACCACCGGCCGTCGGTCACCCGCAGCGCGTCGAGCACCTCCAGGCCGGCGCCGGTCAGGGCGGCGCGCACCGCGTCCACGCTCGGGGTCACCCGGTCGGGTGGCCCGTAGCCCACCACGGTGGCCGCCTCCGCGCCCTGCCGAGAGATCACCCCGGCCAGGTGTCGGGCACGCTCGACCGGGTCCGTGGACGGTTCGGGCAGGTCGGCGCGGGCGGCGAAGATGATCTGCCGGCCGCGCAGCGCCACCGCGACCACGCTGTCGGCGGGATGGAAGCCGAGCAGGTACGGCACGGCGGCGATCAGGTCGGCGGGCGAGCGGACGGAGAGCTTCGCACGTTCGGTCGAGGTCATGCAGGAAGGCTGCGTCCGTCCTGCGAAGCCTTCCAGGCCCTGTGGATGACACGCGGCTTATCCACAGTTACCGAGCGTATTCATGCAGGTGGACGCGTTTCGATGTGCTCACACGACACCCCGGTGTCATGGGCAGCGGCTACCGTGCGCTGATGGACCTGGCGTACCTGCGCGCGCATCCGGCACACCTGCCGACGTTCCGGACCCATCAGCGACTCCGCGAGACGCCGGTCGCCGGAGGGAACATCTGCGCCGCCGCCCGGCTCACCCTGGACGACGGCCACTCGGTCTTCGCCAAGTCCTGGCCGGAGCGGGCCGACCGGCCGGTGCCCGAGGGCTTCTTCGCCGCCGAGGCCGCCGGGCTGCGCTGGCTGCGCGAGGCCGACGCGATCGGCGTACCCGAGGTGATCGTGGCGTTGCCCGACCTGCTGGCGCTCGACTGGGTGGAGCCCGGCGAGCCGACGCCGGACGCGGCCGAACGCCTCGGTCGGGAGCTGGCCGCCCTGCACCGGGCCGGCGCACCGACCTTCGGTGCGGCCTGGGCCGGCTTCATCGGCGCGCTCGGGCAGGACAACACCCCCGACGACGGTCCCTGGTCGACATGGTTCGCCCGCCGCCGGCTCGCCCCCTATCTGCGGCTGTCGGTCGACGGCGGTGCGCTCAGCAGCGCCGACGCCGCGCTGGTCGAGCAGGTGATCGGCCGGGTCGGCGAGTTCGGCGGGGACGAGCCGCCGGCCCGGGTCCACGGCGACCTGTGGCCGGGCAACGTGCTGTGGGGCGTCGACGAGCGGGCCTGGCTGATCGACCCGGCGGCGCACGGTGGGCACCGCGAGACCGACCTCGCCCAACTGGCGCTCTTCGGCGGCGTCGCGCACCTGGATCGGGTGCTGGCCGCCTACCGGGAGAGCTGGCCGCTGTCCGACGGTTGGCGCGACCGGGTGCCGCTGCATCAGCTGCATCTGCTGCTCGTGCACACCGCGCTGTTCGGCGCGGGCTACCGCGATGCGGTCGTCGAACTCGCCCGAGCCGCCCTGGGCAGCGTCGAGCGCGCTACGGTCGACCGGTGAGTGTCGCCCCACGGACCGACGGCGTCCTCGTCGACCGGTACGGCCGCGTCGCGCGGGACCTGCGCGTGTCCCTCACCGACAAGTGCAACCTGCGGTGCACGTACTGCATGCCGGCCGAGGGGCTGCCCTGGTTGGCCGGCCCGGAGCTGCTCACCGACGAGGAGATCGTCCGGCTGGTCCGGGTGGCCGTCGAGCGGCTCGGCGTGACCGAGGTGCGGTTCACCGGCGGGGAGCCGCTGATCCGGCCCGGTCTGCTCGGCATCGTGGCCGCGGTCGCCGCGCTCGACCCCCGTCCGCGGATCTCACTCACCACGAACGGCATCGGTCTGGACCGGTTGGCGCCCGCGCTGCGTACGGCCGGTTTGGACCGGGTGAACGTTTCGCTGGACACCCTGGCCCCGGCCCGGTTCACCCAGCTCACCCGCCGTCCCCGCCTCGACGCGGTGCTGGCGGGGCTCGCCGGGGCGGCAGCCGCCGGGCTCGACCCCGTGAAGATCAACTCCGTGTTGATGCGCGGCGTCAACGAGGACGAGGCGCCGGCCCTGCTCCGCTTCGCGCTCGACCACGGCTACCAGCTACGGATCATCGAGCAGATGCCGCTGGACGCGCAGCACGGCTGGGACCGCAGCACGATGGTCACCGCCGAGGAGATCCTGGCCTCCCTGCGTACCCATTTCGATCTCAGCCCTGACCCGGCCGAGCGCGGCGCGGCACCGGCGGAGACCTGGTTGGTCGACGGTGGCCCGGCCCGGGTCGGCGTGATCGCCAGCGTGACCCGGCCCTTCTGCGGCGACTGCGACCGCACGCGGCTGACCGCTGACGGCCAGGTCCGCGCCTGCCTGTTCGCCACCGAGGAGTCCGACCTGCGGGCGGCGCTGCGCGGCGGCGCGACCGACGACGAGGTGGCCCAGCGGTGGCGCACCGCGATGTGGGGCAAGCGCGCCGGGCACGGCATCGACGACCCCACCTTCCTCCAGCCGACCCGGCCGATGTCCGCGATCGGGGGATGACCGTGCAGCCGAGACCGCTGACCGTCCGCTACTTCGCCGGTGCGCGCGCCGCAGCCGGCCGCGCCGAGGAGGTCACCCCCGCCGGTCGGTCACTCGACGACCTCACCACCGAGCTGGCCCAGCGGCACGGCGACCGGCTCGCCGCCGTGCTGCGGGTGGCCAGTTTCCTCGTGGACGGCGTCGCCTGTCATGATCGTCGGGCACCCCTGCCGGGCGGGGCCACGATCGATGTCCTGCCCCCGTTCGCGGGCGGCTGAGGGGGGCGCACACATGTTGGCGGTTCTGGGGTTCATGGGCGTCCTGGCGCTGGTCACCGGGCTGATCCACCTCTACCTGTGGAAGCGCCTCATCCGGGACACCACCACGCCGGGTCGCTGGCGGCGGATCGGCGTGATCGCCGCCCTGGTGCTGGCGGTGCTCGTGCCGGCCACCCTCGTCGGCACGCAGGCCGGCCTCTACTGGCTCGCCTGGCCCGGCTACCTGTGGCTCGCGGTGATGTTCTACCTGCTGGTCACGCTCGTCGTGCTGGAAGTGCCGATGCTGGTCGTCCGGCTGGTGCTGCGCCGCCGGGTGACCGCCGCCGAGCCGACCACCGCCGCGCCCGAGCCGGTGCTGGTCGGGGCCGTCGGGCCCGCCGATCCGCCGGCCACCGGCGCCACGACGGCACCGGACCACGACCCGGCCCGCCGTCTGCTGCTGGCCCGCGGAGCCGCCATCTTCGCCGGCCTCACCGCCACCGGCATCACGGGGTACGGCGTCCGCACGGCACTCGGCCCGCCCCAACTCGACCGGGTGCAGATCCCCCTCAGCAAGCTCCCGCGCAGCATGGACGGCCTGCGCATCGCCACCGTCTCGGACATCCACCTCGGCCCCCTGCGCGGGCGGGCGCACACCGAGCGGATCGTCGCCGCGATCAACCGTCTCGACGCCGACCTGGTCGCGGTCGTCGGTGACCTGGTCGACGGCTCGGTCGCCGAGCTGGGCCCCGCCGCCGCGCCGCTGCGTGACCTGCGCTCCCGGTACGGCAACTTCTTCGTCACCGGCAACCACGAGTACTACTCCGGGGTGGAGGAATGGGTCCAGGAGGTGGACCGCCTCGGCCTGCGGGTGCTGCAGAACCGTCGGCAGGAGATCCAGGCCCGGGGCGGTGTGCTCGACCTGGCCGGCGTGAACGACCTGGACGCGGACCCGGCGGGCACTGGCCTCGCCGCCGGTCCGGACTTCGCCGCCGCCCTCGGTGACCGCGATCCGAGCCGCCCTGTCGTCCTGCTCGCGCACCAGCCCCTCGCCGCGAAGCAGGCGGCCCGCTACGGCGTCGACCTGCAGCTCTCCGGGCACACCCACGGCGGGCAGGTGGTGCCGTTCAACCTGGTCGTCGGCCTGGCGCAGCCGGTGGTCAGCGGTCTCGGCGAGGTCGACGGCACGAAGGTCTACGTGACCAACGGCGCCGGTTTCTGGGGTCCGCCGGTGCGGGTGGGCGCCAAGCCGCAGATCAGCCTCGTGGAGCTGCGCTCGGCATAGCGGACGTCACGTCCGCGCGTGGCGGAAGGCGGGCGGCGCGACGGGCGTGACAGGATGCGGCGTGCCCCCGTTCAGCGCCGTACCCCCCGGTGGCCTCCCGCCCTTCGTCGCGGACCTGCACATCCACTCGAAATACTCGCGCGCGTGCAGCCGTGACCTGACGTTGCCGACCCTCGGGTGGTGGGCGCGGCGCAAGGGCATCGCCCTGCTCGGCACCGGCGACTTCACCCATCCCGCCTGGTACGACCATCTGACCGAGACGCTGCGGCCGGCTGAGCCGGGGCTCTACCGGCTCGCCCCGGAGGCGGAGCGCGACATCGCCCGCCGGCTGCCGCCGCGACTCGCCGGCACGACCGACGCCGACGCGGTCCGGTTCATGTTGAGCGTGGAGATCTCCACCATCTACAAGCGGGACGACCGGACCCGCAAGGTGCACCACCTCATCTACCTGCCCGACCTGGAAGCGGTGGCCCGGTTCAACACCGCGCTCGGCCGGATCGGCAACCTCGGCTCCGACGGCCGCCCGATCCTCGGCCTGGACTCGCGGGACCTGCTGGAGATCACCCTGGAGGCGAGCCCGGACGGCTATCTCGTCCCGGCGCACATCTGGACGCCGTGGTTCTCCGCGCTGGGCTCGAAGTCCGGCTTCGACGCGATCGCCGACTGCTACGCCGACCTGGCCGAGCACATCTTCGCCGTGGAGACCGGCCTCTCCTCCGACCCGGCCATGAACTGGCGCGTCGGCAGTCTGGACGGCTATCAACTGGTCTCGAACTCGGACGCGCACTCGCCGCCGGCCCTGGGCCGGGAGGCCACCGTGCTGACCGCCGAGCGGGACTACTTCGCCGTCCGGGAGGCGCTGCGCACCGGCGACGGCCTGGCCGGCACCATCGAGTTCTTCCCGGAGGAGGGCAAGTACCACGCGGACGGGCACCGGCTCTGCGGGGTCAACTGGTCCCCGGAGCGCACCCGGGCCGCCGGGGGGCGCTGCCCCGAGTGCGGCAAGCCGCTCACCGTGGGCGTCCTCAGCAGGATCGAGGAGCTGGCCGATCGACCCGACGGGCACCGGCCGGCACACGCCCGAGAGGTCACCCACCTGGTGCCGCTCGCCGAGATCCTCGGCGAGATCAACAAGGTGGGTGCCCGGTCGAAGAAGGTCGAGGGGCGACTCAACGAGCTGCTCGCCGCGCTCGGCCCCGAGTTGGAGATCCTGACCACGACGCCGTTGTCGGACATCGCGCAGGCCGGCGGCGAACTGCTCGCGGAGGGCATCGGGCGGCTGCGGCGGGGCGACGTACGCCGGGTGCCGGGTTACGACGGCGAGTACGGGGTGATCACGCTGTTCGATCCGGCGGAGCTGGGCTCGCAGGAGACGCTGTTCGACGTACCGGTGCCGGCGCAGCGGCGCCCCGCGGAGCCGGCGGCCAAGGCCACGGCCAAGCGCCCGGCGACGGCCAAGGCGGAACCGAAGCGCAAGCCGGCCCCGGCGCCCGCGCCGCCGATCGCGTCGCCGCCGTCACCGCACGAACCGTTCGAGCCGATGCTCTCCGGCATGGAGGAGGTCGGCACCGGCCTGCTGGACCGGCTGGACGCCATGCAGCGGGTGGCGGCGTCCGCGCCCGGTGGGCCACTGCTCATCGTGGCCGGCCCGGGCACCGGCAAGACCCGGACGCTGACCCACCGGATCGCGTACCTGTGCGCGGAGTTGAACGTCTTTCCCGAGCGCTGCCTCGCGATCACGTTCACCCGACGGGCCGCCGAGGAGCTGCGGCACCGCCTCGACGGTCTGCTCGGCCCGGTCGCCGAGGACGTCACCGTGGGCACGTTCCACGCGCTGGGGTTGACCATCCTGCGGGAGAACGCCGGCGCGGCGGGCCTGCCGGACGGATTCCGGATCGCCGACGACGCCGAGCGGGCGGCGGCGAAGTCGGAGGCCGGCGACGATCTCGCCGGCTACACGGCGCTGCTGCGCAAGCAGGACCTGGTCGACCTGGACGAGCTGGTGAGCCTCCCGGTGGAGCTGCTGCGGGCCGACCGGAAGCTGGTCGAGCGGTACCGGAACCGCTGGCAGTGGATCTTCGTCGACGAGTACCAGGACGTCGACGCGGTGCAGTACGAGCTGCTGCGGCTGCTCAGCCCCGCCGACGGCAACCTCTGCGCGATCGGTGACCCGGATCAGGCGATCTACTCGTTCCGGGGCGCCGACGTCGGCTACTTCCTGCGCTTCTCGCAGGATTTCACGGACGCCCGACTGGTCCGGCTCAACCGCAACTACCGCTCGTCCGCGCCCATCCTGGCCGCCGCCGTGCAGGCCATCGCACCGTCCTCGCTGGTGCGGGGCCGGCGGCTGGACCCGGCCCGACTCGACCCGGAAGCCCCACTCGTCGGGCGGTACCCGGCGGCGTCGGTGGCCGAGGAGGCCGACTTCGTGGTGCGTACCGTCGACGAGCTGGTCGGCGGCCTGTCCCACCGTTCGCTGGACTCGGGCCGGATCGACGGCCGGTCCACCTCGCTGTCGTTCTCCGACATCGCCGTGCTGTACCGCACCGACGCGCAGGCCGCCCCGATCGTGGACGCCCTGACCCGGGCCAACATCCCGGTCCAGAAGCGCTCGCACGACCGGCTGCGGGACCGGCCCGGCGTGGCGGCCATCGCCCGCGAGCTGCGGCACGCCGACGGGCTGGCCGGCTCGCTCGCCGCCCGGGTGCGCCTGGCCGGTCAGGTGGTCGCCGAGCGGTTCGCGGTGCCCACCCTGGACGGCGCCGGCAGCACGGTCCGCCCCGACGACGTCCGCTCGGCGGTGGACCTGCTGACCCCGCTGGCCCGCCGCTGCGGCGACGACCTGGAGACGTTCCTGTCGCAACTGGCCACCGGCGCGGAGGTGGACGCGCTCGACCCGCGCGCCGAGGCGGTCACCCTGCTCACCCTGCACGCCGCGAAGGGCCTGGAGTTCCCGGTGGTCTTCCTGGTCGGCGTCGAGGACGGGCTGCTGCCGTTGCGCTGGCCTGGCTCGACGCCCGACGAGGACGCGGTCGCCGAGGAACGCCGGCTCTTCTTCGTCGGCCTGACCCGGGCCCAGGACCGGCTGTACGTCAGCCACGCCGCCCGCCGGACCCGGCACGGCGTGGAGCGTGACTGCGCACCCTCGCCGTTCCTCACCGCGATCGACCCGGGCCTGTTCGAGCGGTTCGGCGAAACCGAGCCGCGCCGCCCCAAGGACCGCCAGCTCCGGTTGATCTGAGCCGGCCGCCGCGCTTTCGGTCGCCGTGATGCGTGGAATGCACGCTGTGTCGGCACCGAAACTGCCCGATCGGCGCGGGGTGGGGGTCAGCTCACGAGCGCGGCCAGCCACGTGCCCGCCAGCAGGGCCGGGCCCAGGGGCAGCAGGGTTTCGCGGCGGACTTGCCGCGCCACGAGCAGGCCGAGGACCAGGATCCCGTGCAGCAGATGTGGCAGGAGCAGCCCGGTGAGCAGGGCGTCGCGGCCCAGCCAGCCCAGCGGCAAGCCGAGGACGGCGGCGAGTTTCACGTCCCCGAAGCCCAGCCGGGATCCCGGCAGCAGGGCCAGCAGCACGTACGCCGCGCCGGAGACCGCCGCGCCGACCAGCGCGCCGACCAACCGCCCGGGAGTGCCGGCCAGCAGGGCCGCGCCGGTCAGGCCGCCGAGGGCCAGCAGGCCGGCCGCCGCGACCAGCGAATCGGGCAGCCGCAGGCACGCCAGGTCGACCGCGGCCAGCACCAACCCCACCGCCGCCACCGCGAGGAGAACCGGCAGCGCCGGATCGTCACCCTGAGCGACGGCGAGCCCCACGAACACCGCGGCCGCCAGCGGCGGACCGAGCCAGACCCCCGCGCCGCGTCGAGGCCGCGCCGGCCGGGAGGTGAAGCGCCGGGCCAATGGGGGTACGACGAATCCGACCACCCCACCGAGCAACGCCACCCCCACCAGCACAGCGGCCGACATGGGCCGGACGCTACCGGCGGTCGCCCGTCCGCGCCGTCCCCGATCGCGGTTCCGCGCCCGTCCGGCGCGGGCGTTCCGTGCTCACCACCAGGGCCACCCCGGCGACGATGACCGCCCCGCCGAGCAGCACCCGCCCGGTGATCGGCTCGGCCACCAGCAGCGCCCCGAGCGCCACCGCGACCGCCGGGTTCACGTACGCGTACGTCGAGACCAGCGAGATCGGCGCGTTCTGCAGCAGCCAGACGTACGCGGTGAAGGCCACCAGCGAGCCGGCCACCATGAGGTAGCCCAACGCCAGCCAGGACCGGGTGCTGACCGCCGCCGGGTGGAACTCGCTCAGCTCGCCCCGGCCGGCGGCGACAACGGCCAGCGCCACCGCGCCGGCCACCATCTGGTACACCGTGCCGACGAACGGGTCGGCGGGCACCCGGATCCGTCCCGACAGGAACGACCCGACCGACCACGCGATGGCTCCCACCACCACCGTCAGCGCGCCGACCAGCGGGACCGCGTCCGCGCTGCCGGCGGGCAGCACCAGCAGGACCAGACCGACGAAGCCGAACGTGACCCCGGCGAACGTCCAGACCGGGGGCCGGTCACCGGTGGCGGAGCGCAGCAGCACCACGAGCAGCGGCACTGTCGCCACCAGCAGCGCGGCGATTCCGGACGGCACCGCCACCCCGGGCGGCCCGGATTCGGCGAGCACCACCAGGCCGTTGCCACCGGCGAGCAGGAGCACACCGACCAGCGCGGCGGAGCCGAGCTGCCGACGCTGCACGCGAAGCGCGCCCGGCCCTCGGCGCAACCGCAGCACCACCGCCAGCACCAGGCCGGCGACGGCGAACCGCAGGGCGGCCGACAGCAGCGGCGGCAGCGTCTCCACCGCGACCCGGATGGCCAGATAGGTGGAGCCCCAGAGCAGGTAGACCACGATCAACGCGGTCCAGACCAGGGCTGGCTTGGCGGCGGCGGCGCGGCGGCCGGGCAGGGCGGCGGCGCTCGGTGGAGATGAGCTCATCGGTGGACCACGCTACGGTGACCTCGGAGTCGGCGTCGCGCATTGGTGGCCGGCCTCTCACCAGATGTGCAGGAGGGCGGCATGACGAACTACGGACCACCGGGTGAGGGCTTTCGAGGCCCGTGGCGTGGGCAACGGCCCGACGAGACGCCCGGCCGGCCGCCGCAGCAGCCCTATCCGTCGGGCCCCGAGCCCTACCCGCCGACGGTCCAGGCCTACCCGCCCGCCCCTGCGGAGCGCCCCGGGTCCTACGGCGACGGTCCGTACGGCGGCGTACCGGCGAGGCCCTACGGTGCGGGGCCCTCGTACGGCGGGGAGCGCGGGACACCGTACGGGGCTGAGCCGTCCGGCGCGCCCTACGGCGGCGGACGGTACGGCGGGGAGACCGGGGCGCCCTACGGTGGCGCGTACCCGCCGGCCGCGGCGAACCCCCCGTACGGCGGAGAGCCGTACCGGCCCGACGACGGCCCGTACGGCGGTGACCCCGCACCCGACCCGTCCGGACGCGGCAGAGGGCCGCTGATCGCTGTGGTGGCCGTCGTGGTGCTGCTGGCGCTGGCCGGTGGCGGCGCGTACTGGTTTCTCGGCCGGTCCGACGACCCGGCCGCCCCGGTGGCCGCGCCGACCGTTTCGGCCGGTGTCGGGGCGCCAAGCGCGGACGTGACCGAGCCGGCCGAGCCGGTGCCGAGCGCCGCCGCACCGGAGTCGTCGGCCGACCCGCGGTTCGTCAAGGTCGGCCAGTGCGTGCGCAACGACGGGGCGGCCGGCGGCAAGCCCAAGCTGCTGATCAGCGGCTGCACAGCGAAGTCGTACGAGGTGCTGCGCCGGATCGACGGCGCGACCAGCGGCGAACGCGACGCCGAGGCCAAGTGCGCCAAGGTCGACGGCTACACCAACTGGTACTTCTTCGACAGCGAGCTGGACACCCTCGATTTCGTCCTCTGCCTGAGGCAGCGCTGACCACCCACCCTCTGGGGATGACATGACGACCTACGGACCATCGGGTTCCGGGCAGCCGGACGACCCGTACCAGCGCCCGCCGACCGGCCCCGACGGCCCGCCACCGGTCGACCCGACCGTCCCCCAGTGGGGTCCGCCGCCACCGCAGCCACCGCAGTGGGGCCCGCCGCCGCAGCCGGCGCAGTGGGGTCCCCCGCCGCAGCCGGCGCAGTGGGGTCCGCCGCCGCAGCCCTCGGAGTGGGACGCACCGCCGGGGCCGTTCCCACCCGCCGGGCCCACTCCCGGCGAGACGGCGGCGCCGTGGCCTCCGCAGGCGCCCGGCGGGTACGGGATGCCACCCGTCCCGCCGGCGAAGAGGAGCGGCGGGAAGATCGCTCTCATCGTCGCGCTGGTGGTCCTGCTCCTGCTCTGTCCCTGTCTCGGCCTCGTCGGCTGGGCGGCGTGGAAGGTCGCCGACAGCGACAGCGACTCTGCCGCACCAGCCCCGTCGCTGAGCGCACCCGTCGTCCCGCCGGGCCTGCCCAGTGACGCCCCGAGCCCCGTCCTGCCGTCCCCGGACGAGGAGGAGTTCGCCAAGGGGGACTGCGTGGTCAACGACGGCAGCGAGGACGACGCGGACCTGCGCAAGGTGCCGTGCGGCCCGAACACCTACCAGGTGCTGCTGCGCATCCCGGCGACCACCGACGGGGACCGGTGCGAGACCCTCGCGCCGCAGGCGACCGCGAACTACGTGCACGACAATGCGATCGACGTGTTCGATTACGTGCTCTGCCTGAAGAAGCGGTGATCCTTGCGCAAACTAGGGCTGTCTAGCATGGACGCTAGACAGCCCTAGTTTTATCTCGACGGCCGCAACACGCCGGTAGCCCCATCTATCCATATCTAGCTTCGCAGCTAGAGGGCCCGATACTCTGCGATGCGTGGATCCGGTCCGCAACCCGTACGCCCCGGGCGCCGGCCAGCGCCCGCCCGAACTCGCCGGGCGGGGGCGGGAGCTGGACGTCTTCGACATCGTGCTGGAGCGCATCGCCCGCGGTCGGCCCGAACGCAGCCTCATGCTCACCGGCCTGCGCGGCGTCGGCAAGACCGTCCTGCTGAACACCCTGCGTTCCCAGGCGATCAACCGACTCTGGGGCAGCGGCAAGATCGAGGCCCGGCCGGACCAGTCACTGCGCCGCCCGGTCGCCGCCGCGTTGCACATGGCGGTCCGCGAACTCGCCCCCCGGCACCGCGCCCCGGACCGGATCGACGCCTTCCTCGGGGTGCTCAAGGCGTTCGCCCAGCGGTCCACACCGACCGGCCGCGCCGGGACCCCGTCCAAGCTGCGCGACCGGTGGCAACCCGGCATCGACGTGCCCGCCGCCAGTGGCCGGGCCGACTCGGGCGACATCGAGATCGACCTGGTCGAGCTGTTCAGCGACGCCGCCGCCGTGGCCAGTGACGTGGGCACCGGCGTCGCGCTCTTCATCGACGAGATGCAGGACCTCGGGCCGGAGGACGTCTCCGCGCTCTGCGCCGCCTGCCACGAGCTGTCCCAGATCGGCGCGCCGCTGATCGTCGTCGGCGCCGGGCTGCCGCACCTACCGGCCGTGCTCAGCGCCGCCAAGTCGTACTCGGAGCGGCTCTTCCGCTACCAGCGCATCGACCGGCTCGATCGGATCGCCGCCGACCAGGCGCTCTGCGCGCCGGCCGAGCGCGAGGAGGTGGAGTACGAGCAGAAGGCGCTCGACCTGCTCTACGAGAAGTCCGGCGGCTACCCGTACTTCGTCCAGGCGTACGGGAAGGCGACCTGGGATCATGCGCCACGGTCGCCGATCACCGCCGCCGACGTCCGGGTCGCCGCCCCCGAGGCCGAGGCCGAGCTGGCGGTCGGCTTCTTCGGCTCCCGGTTCGAGCGAGCCACCCCGGCCGAGCGCGAATACATGCGGGCGATGGCCACGCTGTCCCTGGTGGAGGGCGAGTCCGGCGGCGTGGTCCGTGACGACATGGACGCCGCGGTGCCCACCGCCGAGATCGCCCGCGCTCTCGGCCGGAAGCCGGCCAGCCTCTCCCCGGCCCGCGACGCGCTGATCAAGAAGGGGCTCATCTACTCCGGCGAACGGGGCACGGTGGCCTTCACCGTTCCGCACTTCGGCCGGTACCTGCGCACCCAGCCAACCTGACCGCCGCGCCCGCCAGCGCGTTCAGACCCTGGACCAGGGCGCCGGGAAGACCACCTCACCACGCGGCGGTGGACCCTCCTCGCTGGTGGACGGCGGCAGCACCAGCGCCTGCCAGGGCTCCCCGAGCCCGGCCCACGGGCTGGTGAGGCCCAGCTCCGCGGCCGGCCCGAAGCCGAAGCGGCGATAGAACGCCGGGTCACCGAGGACCACGACCAGCCGCTCGCCCAGCTCGGTGGCGGCGTCCAGCGCGGCCTGCACCACCGCGCTGCCGTGCCCGACCCGCTGTCGGTGCGGCGCGACCGCCACCGGCCCGAGCGCCAGGGCCGGCGCGACGGCACCGCGATCGGGCCGCACCCGCACCCGGGTGAGCAGCGAGTATCCGACGACCTCGCCGCCGTACTCGGCAACCATGGCCAGCTCGGGCAGCCAGGCGTCGGTGCCGCGCAGGTCGTCGACCAGCCCCACCTCCGGCGGCGTCTGCACCTCCGGTCGGGCGAACGCCGAGGCCAGCACCCGACGCACCGGGCCGGTATCGGCCGGACCTTCGGGGCGGAGCCGCAGCGTCGTCACCCGCGCGACGTTACCCGTGACGGCCCGTCCATCAGCGATGGTCGCTCGAATCGGCGTGGCGCACGTGCACATCGGCCGATCCGGATCCGGCGGTTGCCGGGGTAGCAAACGCCCCGACGGGGTATGACTGATCCATGACGCCCGTACGCTCCCTTGCCCGCGCCATGCTGAGCGGCATCTTCGTGGTCAGCGGGTACCGCAATTTCCGCAACCCGCACCGGCTCGCGGAAACCGCCAAGCCGGTCACCGACCGGGTCGCGCCGCTCCTGCAGAAGGCGCACCCGAACTTCCCCACCGAGACCGAGACGTTGATCCGACTCAACGCGGCGGTGCAGGTCGGCGCCGGGCTGATGCTGGCCACCGGGCGGTTCAGTCGGCCCGCCGCGCTGGTTCTCGCCGGTACGTTGGTGCCGGTCACCCTCGCCGGGCATCCGTTCTGGAAGAACGACGACCCGATCGCCAAGAACAACAACGAGATCCACACCCTGAAGAATCTCGGGCTCTTCGGCGGCCTCCTGCTCGCCGCCGCCGACACCGGTGGCAAGCCGGGGATCCGCTGGCGTACGGGTCACCGCATCGGCCACTCTCGACGTTCCATGCAGCGCGCCGTCCGCACCGCCCGCCGCGAGGCCCGGATCGCCGTCCGGTCAGCGGCCACCGCGCGTCGACTTCCCGGCTGACCTGCCTCGATCTGCTTCGGTGTCACCCCCACCCCCCGCTAAGGCGACGAATTACCTGAACCACCCGGTAGGCGTTAACGCGGTGGAAATGTCAAAAACATGTGTGGGATCGGACACGGTCGCATAACGCGGGAGGCACTGACGTGAGGCGCCGTTCTAGGCTCCGTGCAGGACCTGGACGGGTAGGACGACCTTGGTACGGGGGTGGCCACGCCATGCCGACGACTGTCGGTAGACGGGCGGACCGCCTCGCCCCAGTTCAACGCATGACGCGGGGGATCGATCGCAGGAACGTCGTACGGGGCGCCATCGTGGCCGCCGTCGCCTACGCCGCATGGCTCGCCATCGGTGAGTTCGGGCGACCGTACAACTTCTTCGACATGAAGATCTACCACGGTGCGGTGGTGTGGTGGGCGAGCGGTCATGAGCTCTACGAGTTCATCGCGCCCGGCACCACGCTCGGCTTCACCTACCCGCCGTTCGCCGGGCTCGTCATGCTGCCCATGGCGCAGCTGCCGATCGACGCGGCGGGGATGGTCAACGCCCTCGCCAGCATCGCGACGCTGACACTGGTGCTGGCCGGCCTGCTTCGCCCCATCGTGGACCGGTTGGCCTGGCCACTGTGGTTCACCGTGGCCCTGGCGGTGCCGCTCGCGCTCGCCATCGAGCCCAGCCGGGAGACGCTGGGCTACGGCCAGGTCAACCTCCTGCTGTTCGCACTGATCATGGCGGATCTGATCGGGCTGCGGTGGCGCTCGCGCCGAGGCACCCACTACGCCGCGACCGACGGCCCGTTGCTGCGCTTCCTCTACGGTGGCGCCTGGGCGGGTGCCGGCATCGGCCTGGCCACGGCGGTGAAGCTCACCCCGGCCTTGTTCATCGCCTACCTGCTGATCACCCGCCAGTGGCGGGTGGCGGCCACCGCGATCGGCACCACGATCGGCGTGACGATCGGGACCTTCGCGATCGTCGGCGACGAGTCGCGGACGTACTTCGGCAGCGTGCTCTGGCAGACCGAGCGGGTCGGCGCGGCCGACATGACGCCGAACCAGTCGCTCGCCGGCCTGCTGGCCCGGCTGTACGACTCGATCGAGACTCCCGGGCTGCTCTGGCTCGCCTTCTCGGTGCTGATCCTGGCGGTGGGTCTGTCCCGGGCGGCCAGCTCGCGCGCCGACGGTGACGAGCTGACCGCGTTCACGCTGGTCGGCCTGACCGCCAACGTGATCAGCCCGATCTCCTGGACGCACCACCTCATCTGGGTGATCCCGGCGATCATCGTGCTGGCCGACGCCGCCGTCCGTCGACGGGAGGCGAGCAGGGGTCTGGGGCAGCGCACCGGCCAGGGCGCCGCATTCGGTGGCCTGAGCGGGCTCAACGGTCTTCGCCCGCCGATCTGGTATCCCACGCTGACCGGGTTCCGGCACGGCGTCGCCGCCCTCGGCCTCTACCTGCTCTTCCTGATCTCGCCCATCTGGCCGTACGAGCACCAACTGCCGGAGGTGTCGCACTACCAGGACGGTCTGTTCGGGGCGCTGATGGAGAACTCGCTGGCCCTCGCGCTGATCGTGCTGGTCGCGGCACTGCCCTGGCGGCCCGGCGCCGAGCCGGCGTTCTACGGCGAACGGCTCGCCCGGGCCGTGCTGGTCAACGGCCGCCGCTGAGCGGTCAGGGACAGTTGACCCATTCCTCGGTGCCGTCGGCGAAGACCTGCCGTTTCCAGATCGGCAACCGGGCCTTGGCCTCGTCGACCAGCCGGGCGCAGGCCGCGAAGGCCGCGGCGCGGTGCGCGGTGCTCACCGCGGCGACCAGCGCCACGTCACCGATGGCCAGCGGCCCGACCCGGTGCGAGACGGCCACCGCGTAGACGTCGGGATCGGCGGCGATCTCGGCGGCCACCTCGCGCAGCACCTGCGCGGCGCTCGGGTGCCCCTCGTACTCCAGGCTGACCACCGGACGCCCGTGGTCGTGGTCGCGTACGACGCCCTGGAAGGAGACGACCGCGCCGGCCCGGCGGTCGGCCACCGCCGCCTCGTGCGCGGCGAGGTCGAGGGGCTGGTCGGTGACCTCGACGACGGTGATCGCCGGCGCGGTCACGACGCCCGCTCCCCGGGCAGCAGCGGCAACGGCACGATCGGCACCCGATCACCCTGCGCACCGTTGGTGCCCGGTCGGATGACGGCGAACCCGTCAGCGCCCGCGAGCCCGCGCAGCATCGCCGACCCGACGTGCCGCACCGGGTACGCCGTGCCGGCGGCCCGGTCCAGGCGAACCAGCGCGAGATGGGTGTGATCGCCGCGCCCGGGCACCGCCTCGGCCAGCGTGGCCTGGGGCAACACCGGCATCGAGCGACCCTGGAGCCCGGCGAGCAGCGGCGCGACCAGTGACACCAGCGCGACGATGGCGGACTGCGGGTTGCCCGGCAGGCCGGCGACGAACCGGACCCGCCCGTCGTGATCGGCCAGCCGGGCCAGCAGCATCGGGAAGCCGGGCCGGACCGCCACCGTGTTGACCACGTAGTCGGCGCCCAGCGCCTCCAGGGTCGGATGCAGGTGGTCGACCGGGCCGTGCATCGTGCCACCGGTGGTGCAGACCAGGTCGGCGCTGGTCAGCGCTGCGCGCACCGCCGCCACGTGCGCGGGCAGCGTGTCGGCGACCGGGCCCACCACGTCCGACGGGCGGACGTGGCAGCCGTACCGACGTAGCCACGCGGGCACCGCCGGGCCCAGCGCGTCGCGCACCCGGCCCGCCCCCGGCGGACCGGACGTGAGCAACTCGTCACCGAAGACCAGCAGCGCGGCGCGCGGCGCCCGCCGGACCCGCAGCGTGTCGTGCCCGCAGGAGGCGGCCAGGCCGATCACCGCCGGGTCGACCGGCGTGCCGACCGGCAGAAGCTCCTCATCGGCGTACGCCTCCTCGCCCGGCTGCCGCCACTCCGGCGTCGGCCGGGGCGTGCCGCTGACCAGGCCGCCCGTGACGGTGGACTCCTCGATGCGCAGCACGGCGGTGGCGCCCTCGGGCACCATGGCCCCGGTCGCGATCTCGACGGTCGTGCCGTCCTCGGCGAGTGGCGTGGGGGTGTTGCCGGCCAGCACCCGCCCGACGACGCGCCACGGCCCGGTGCCGCGCACCGCCCAGCCGTCCACGCTGGAGGTGGGGAACGCGGGCAGGTCGGTGCGGGTGGTCAGCGGCTCAGCCAGGGTCAGCCCGTCGGTGTCGACCAACGGCCGGGCGACGGCAGGCAGCGCGGCGGCCAGACCCACCGCGTACACCCGGGACCGCGCCTCCTCCCACCCTGCTGGCGGGGGCGCGGCGACCCGGCCCGCGGTTGGTGCGGTTTCCGTGCTCACCGACCGAGCCTATCGGGGCGGACCGACGCCCGCCGGGCCTGGGCGCGGACCGGCCGGTGGTCGCCGGCGCGGACCGATCAGTGGTCGCCGCCGCGAAGCTGGTCGACGGCGTGGCCGAGGATCGGCCCGAGCACGGCCAACCCGTCCCGGGCGCCGCCGGTCGAGCCGGGCAGGTTGACCACCAGCATCCGGCCGGCCACCCCGGCCAGGCCCCGGGACAGGACCGAGGTGGGCACCCGCTCGCGACTGTGCGACCGGATCGCCTCGGCGATGCCGGGGATCTCGTAGTCCAACAGAGCCCGGGTCACGTCCGGCGTCCGGTCGGACGGGGTGATCCCGGTGCCGCCGCTGGTCAGCACCACGTCGACACCGTCGCCGAGGGCGTCCCGCAGGGCGGCGCCGACCGGCTCGCCGTCGGGCACCACCACCGGCTCGTCGACCTGACAGCCCAACTCGCGTAGGCCGGCGACGAGCAGCGGGCCGCTGGTGTCGGCGTAGACGCCGGCCGCGGCCCGGTTGGACGCCACGATCACCCGGGCCTGGATCACGGCCGATCCTCCGGCCGGACCCACTCGCCGGTCTTGCCGCCCTCCTTGCGCAGCACCCGGACCGCCTCCACCGAGGCCGCCGGATCAACCGCCTTGACCATGTCGATCAGCGCCAGGCCGGCGACCGCGACCGCGGTGAGCGCCTCCATCTCGACTCCCGTCCGGTCCGCCGTGCGAGCGGTGGCGGTGATCTCCACGGTGTCCGCGGTCAGCCGCAGGTCGACGGTGACACCGTGCAGGGCGATCGGGTGGCAGAGCGGGATCAACTCCGGAGTGCGCTTGGCCCCCATGATGCCGGCGAGCCGACCGACCGCCAGCGCGTCACCCTTGGGCAACCCGTCGCGGTGCAGCAGGTCGACGACCTCGGGCGTGGTGCGCAAACGGCCCGCCGCGACGGCCACCCGGCCGGTCACCGGCTTGGCAGAGACATCGACCATGCGGGCCGCGCCGGCACGGTCGACGTGGCTGAGCTGCGCGGGTTCGGTCACGGCCGTGAGCCTATCGTCGCGGTACGACGCACCGGGGCTCGGAAGGGGCGGCGGCCCGGTATTCGCCGGGTGCGACAGCGCTCACCGGGCCGCGCCCCTCCCTCGCTGGACCCGCCGCCGAGGTCGCTGGGGGGACCTGGCGGCGGGCGCGTGTCGACGACCCGGTTCTGCCCACGGGCAGAACCTCCCCCGTTCGCCGATACGCTCCAGAAGCTACCGGGCCCGGCGATAAGAAATCGATAAGCGACGTTCGCGCAGGTCAGCACCCCGCATCGACGACACTGGCAGCCAGTTCGGCGAGGCGGCGCTCGACATCGAGGCGTTCCGGTACGCCCATCCGACGGAAGATCGCCAACGCCCGCTCCCAGTGCCGCCGGGCCTCGGCCGGGTCGACGGCCTTGAAATGCTCCGCGAGGCCCGCCAGTGCACGCCCCTGCTCGTGCGGGTGTGCGATCCGCGTCGCCAACCGCAGGGCCTCGCGGTGCATCTCGGCTGCCGCACGGTCCCGCCCGCGTGCCCGCAGCGTGCGGCCCAGTTCGTTCAACGCCGCGGCCTCGACATGCCGCTCGCCCGAACCGACCGCGAGGGTCCGAGCCAACTCATGCTCCTGCTTGGCCTCCGCCAAGCGACCAAGACCGCGGTAGGCGATGCCGAGGTCGAGGCGTACCTCTGCCTCGCCGTAGCGGTGGCCGGTGCGGTCGCGAAGCGCCAGCGAGGCCCTGAGGATCCTGATCGCCTGATGGAAATCTCCCATTCGGGTGCGTACCGATCCGATATGGCTGAGAGCGTTGAGCACGTGGAACTCGTTCGAGTTGGTTCGGGCCCAGGCCAGGTGACGCCGGTGAATCCATAACGCCTCTTCGTAACGGCCCAGTGACGTGAGGGCGATACCAACGTTCGGTAACGCGTTCGGCGCTCCTGCGTTGCCGTAGCCCCGGTAGTCACGCAGATGTTCCATACCGAGTGCCACCGCCTCGGTCAGATTGCCGCTCCAGTAGTGGACCGGGGCAAGATTGGCCTGGTAGCGAGCCGTGTTCAGCACGTCCCGGGATTCCTTGGAAAGCTCGACCGCGCGGGTCAGATGTTTCAGGGCTTCCCGGTTGTCGCCGGTCCGGACGTAAGCGGAGGCCAGGTAGTTCTGCATCAGCGCCGTCGACTCGGCGTTGCCCGTCGCCTCTGCCGCTGCCAGCCCCTGCTGGTGGGTCACGATGATGTCCTCGAAGTATCCGCGGATGTAGCAGAATCGCCACAGGGCACGAGCCAGCCGCCAGGCGTGCTCGTGGAAGCCCGCCTCATGTGCCGACGCCACCATCGTCACCAGGTCCGCCCGTTCGGCTTCCAACCACTCGGCGCTCGGCTCGCCAAGAGCCTCCAGCAATTCAGGCCGACCGAACGGGAGATGACTGACCTGGCTTTCGATGACAACGGGCTCGATAATCTCAGCAATCCGCAGTGCCGCTGCCAGGGTGAAGTCGAGCAGTTGGGCCAGGGCTGACCGGCGGTCCTGCGCCGAATCGACGTACAGGCATAGCTCGACGGAGTACTGGCGCATGAGGTCGTGCAATCCGTATTGCCTGGAGTTCAGATCCTCCACCAGGTGCCTGTCGGTGAGGTCGTCGAGAGCCGCGTGAGCTTCCGCCACCGCCAGCCCGGTCAGTGCCGCGACCGCCGTTGGGCTGAACCGGCTACCGGGGTACAGACCCAGAAAGCGAAAGACCCGCTTGGTCGACTCGGGGAGAGGTTCGTAGGAGGCGGCGAACGCACCGGTGACTGTGCTGTTCTCCCCGGCCAGATGAGGGAGAACCGACGCCGCGCCGGCCATCTGTGCCGCGAGATCCGCCAAGCGCCAACCACGTCGGTGCGCCAGCCGGGCGCCGGCCAGCCGAATCGCCAGAGGGAGATGGCCGCACCGCCGGACCACCTCGACCGCTGCTTCCGGCTCGGCGTCGACCCGTTCCCGCCCCACACTCGCAGCCAACAGGTCGACGCCCTCTCCAGACGACATGACCGGCAGGGACTGCGACGCGCCGAGGTCCGGGTGGGTGAGTCGGCGTCGAGACGTCACCAGCACGACGGCGGTGGGCTCGATCGGCAGAAGCGGCAGGATCTGGTCGCTGCTGGCGGCGTTGTCCAGAATGATCACCGACCTCCAGCGGGCCAGTTCGCGTCGCCAGAGTTCCGTCCTGTCGTCGAGGTCAACCGGCACCCGCTCAGGCGGCACCCCAAGCTGGCGAAGCAGGACGACAAGAGCCGACGCCGGTCCAATCAGGTCCTTCTCGCCATGCCCCCGCAGGTCGACGTACAAACGGGCATCCGGGTACCGATCGCTCAGCCGGCGGGCCAGGTGCACGGCAAGTGTTGTCTTGCCGCTGCCGGCCATTCCGTCGATGACGTGCACGGCCGGTACGCGATCCTCGACACGCCGCGTCTCCGCCAACAGCCTGGCCACGACGGCCTCCCGACCAACGAAGTCGGTGACCGAACGAGGCAGATGATCCACCGCTGCGACTGTGGGCATCTGCTTCGTCGTCGGGTCACCCGCCGGTCCTGGTGGGGACCCAGCAAGGCGCCCAGCCGTGCCTTTGCTCAGGCCGGTGACGACGGGTTCCCGGCTCGGCGCCTCGGTGAGGATCCTGCGCCGCAACTTTTCGAGGTTGGCCCCCGGGCGCACCCCCAGCTCCGTCATCAGATGCCTGCGAATCTCGTCATACGCGACAAGCGCCTCCGCGTTGTCACCGCGCTCGTGCAGGGCCCGCATGAGAAGGAGGTATGTCGGCTCTCGGAGCGGATGAAGGGCAGTCACCGCGCGCAGTGACGGAATTGCGAGATCATCCCGCCCGGATCGCAGATGAACCTCGGCGAGGAGTTCCACGGCCAGAAGACGCTCCTCCTCCGCAGCGACGGTTCGAGCCGTCAGGACGGGCCCAAGCGGGATGCCGGCGAGCATGGGACCCTGCCACCGCACCAAAGCGCGGCCCAGCAGTTCCGACGCACGCGACAGGTCGCCAGCGCCCAGAGCATCCCGGCCAGCGTAAAGCTCGTCCTGGAAGCGGAAGACGTCGATCACATCCGGCCGCAAGGCGAGGCGATAGCCGTTCCCCTGCCGCACGAGAGTCGCGTCCGCGAGCGCTAACGTCTCGAACTCCCGGCGAAGATTGGCCGCATAGGTCCGCACATTCGCCACAGCGGAACGCGGAGGACGGTCGGCCCACAGCTCGTCTATGAGGCCGGACAACGTCACCAACTGGCCTGGCTGGACCGCGAGCATCGCGAAGATTACCCGTTGTTTGGGCGTACCCAGGTGCAACTTGTGGTCGGCAAGCAGCACCTCCAGGCCACCCAGCAGGTTGATCTCCACCGGCCCTCCGAATTCGCGTCTATCGGTGTCTAGCTGATCACACTGGGGAAGGTTAACGGTGGTCAGAATGCACGCCAACCCCCCAACGAGACACCCCAACTCCACACCGACCAGGCGACGGAGAGCAGATTCTGTCCGACCGGATTGACCCTGAGCCCAAACTGACGGATGAGGCCAGGCGCACATCCTGGCCACACTAGGGAGGAGGCGACAACGCCGATAGCCTCTCAGCAGCGCGCAAGCTGCGGATCGCCAGTGCAGCACGACCGCGCTCCGCTCAGGTGGCATGGACAGACCGTCACAAAGGCCGCTGGCTTGGCTAATGTTGCGTATACCGACATTTATCGCTACTAAAACTGCCTAACTCCTCTTAGGCTCCCATCACGAGAACGGATCCGGAATACGGAAACGGCCGGACGAGTGGAGGGAGCATGCAATGCGCGGCAGCGACTGGTTCTGACATCGAAGTAGCACTGAGCGGTAAGCTCCTGTCGTCAACAGGTAACTGTGGGCGACGACAGGAGCTTCATGAGCCAGGTGTCACCGCAGAGTCCCCGGGCAGATCGGTCGCTTCTGCTGCTCGTCGGTCTCATCGTGGTCATGGCAATCGTTCCCACAGTCATCGCTGGGGCCAACGTGTTGACCCGTCGCCCCGTCTCGGTAGGCGACGGTGCGACATTCGTAGCGCTGACCTTCATGACTGCGCTTGGCACGATCGTCATGGCACCTATCCGAATTCGCTCGACCACACACGGCATCACCTGGGTCGAGACGGCGATCGTGATAGGGCTTGCCGTGGCACCACCCGCCTGGGTGGTACTGGCGACCGGGGCTGGCGTCGGTATCGCATCAGCCATCATGAAGCTGCCGATGATCAAGGCGGCCTTCGGAGTCAGCAAGAACATTTTGGTGGCTGGTGGAGCAGGCATCACCACTTTGGCCATCCCCTGGCAGTGGCCGCCGGCCGGCGTGGTCGAGCTGGCCACCTTGCTCGGGGCGATCTACCTGGTGGCGGCACTCCTCGACGACCTGCTGGCCATCCCGGTGATCGCGCTGGCCACCGGGACACCGGTCTCCCGTCAGTTCTTGAACAACCTTGACCTGCGGATCGCCGGCTTCGGCGTGCGATTCATCGTGGCTGTCTGCACGCTACTCATCCTCCGCGAGGACCCCCGACTGCTGCTTGCCGTCCCCCCACTGATGTTGAGCCTGCACCTGGCCTACTCCGCGCGCATCCGAGGTCGCACCGAGCAGCAGGCGTGGCAGCGGCTCGCCCGTACCACCGACGCGCTCAACGTGGTCGACCTGGACAACGTGCTCACCACAGCCGTCACCCAGGCCGCCGAGTTGTTCTCCGCCGACGAGGTCGAGATCGAGCTGCGCGACGGCGGCCGCACCGTTCGGGGCGGCACCGGCGGCATCACCTTCGACGGACCGACCGGCACGCCCACCGACGTGGACGGCACCGTCGTGCCCACCCCGCTGGAAGGCCACGACCGCTCCGTCGACGTCGGCGTCCTGCGCCTGCGCTTCCGTGGGCCGGTCCAGCTCTCCGAGCGGGAGCAGTACACCCTGCGTACCTTCGCCTCGGCGCTCTGCACGGCGGTCCGCAACGCCCAGGCGTACGCCGAGCTGGCCCGCGTCGCCGACGAGCACGCGTACGCCGCCACCCACGACGCGCTCACCGACCTCGCAAACCGGCGGCACCTCCTCGACCGGGGCACCGAGCATCTCAGTGCCCGGCACGCCGACGGGGTGACCGCACTGGTGTTGATCGACCTCAACCACTTCAAGGAGGTCAACGACACCCTCGGCCACGCCGCCGGTGACCAGGTGCTGGTCCAGGTCGCCGATCGGCTGCGCGGGGCCGCCCAGTCCAGCGATCTGGTGGCCCGCCTCGGCGGTGACGAGTTCGCCGTACTCCTGCGCGGGCTGCCGGCCCCCGCGGTGGCCGCGCACCGGGCCGAGACGCTGCTCGCCGCCCTGCACGAGCCGTTCGAGCTGGACGGCATGCGGATCAGCGTCGAGGCCAGCGGCGGGATCTCCGTCGCCCCGGCCAGCGGCGGCATGGCCGAGCTGCTGCGCCGCGCGGACGTCGCGATGTACCAGGCGAAACGGGCCGGGCAGCGGATCTCCACGTACGCCCCGACCCGGGACACCGCCGACCTGAGCCGCCTCACCCTCGGCGGCGACCTGCCCCGTGCCGTGGCCGACCACGAGTTCATCGTCAACTTCCAGCCGATCGTCGACCTGGGCACCGGCGAGGTGACCAGCGCGGAGGCCCTGGCCCGCTGGCACCACCCCACGCACGGGCTGATCGATCCGCTGCGCTTCCTGGAGGCGGTGGAGCGTTCGGGAATGCTGCCGGCCTTCGCCGAGGCGATCCTCGACCAGGCCCTGATCGCTGCGGCCAACTGGCGCGACGCCGGCTTCGACGTACCGGTCGCGGTCAACGTGTCGCCGCGCAGCCTGCTCGACGCACGCTTCCCGGGCTCGGTGCTGGCCCGGCTGCGTGCCCACGACCTTCCGCCCGATCGGCTGGTGCTGGAGCTGACCGAGACGTTGACCCTCAGCCAGCTCGACGTGGTCGACCGGGTGCTCAGCCGGCTACGCGACGAGGGCGTGCGGTTGGCGCTGGACGACTTCGGCACCGGCTACTCCTCGCTCTCTCTGCTGTCCCGGATCCCGGTGCACGAGCTGAAGATCGACCGCAGCTTCGTGACGACCATGGAGAGCTCGGCCGAGGCCGCCGCCGTCATCCGCTCCACCCTCGACCTGGGCCGCAGCCTCGACCTGGCGGTGGTCGCCGAGGGCGTGGAGAGCGAGCCGCAGCGACGCGCCCTCTGGGAGTTGGGCTGCGTGGCCGGCCAGGGCCACCTCTTCGCCCGGCCGATGCCCGCCGGCACCCTGCTCGCCGCGTTGCAGCGCGGGTCGGGTGGCCAACCCGGCACTCTGGCGCCACCGCTGCACGACACCGGCGCGGTGATCCGGCTGAGCCAGACCCGCCGCCAGGCCGGGCGCTCCCGCCCCGACCGCCTTCCCCACCTCCCCGCCTGAGCGGGGCACGAGCACGACACGGCGAGCAGAGGCGCCGCCGCCGGTGTGACCGAGGCCGGCCCGAGCCCCGCGGACAATCGGGTGAGCAGCGAGGTCTGCCAGACTGGCGCTCGTGATCGCCGACGCCCCGACCGCCCGCCGCCACCGCTGGCGGACGCTCGACACCGCCGCCGGTGGGCTCGCCCTCGACCTGGGCCTCTACGCCGTGTCGGCCGTCTTCGCGGCGATCACCGCGGTCACGTCGACCCTGCTGCCGCACCGGGCCTGGGGTGCGGTCGCCGCCGTCGGCTACCTGGTCGCGACGGTGGCGGTGATCGTTCAACTCCTCCTGCGCCGGCGCAACCCGGCGACCCGACCGGCCGGCCTTCCGGCCCGCTGGGCGGTGACCGGTTTCGCGTGGGCGAGCACCGCGCTGCTACCCGTGCTCTGGCAGAGCGTCGAGCGGGCCACCGGACGCACCGACCGCGCGCAGGAGGAGGTGCTGGTCGTCGAGCAGGCCGGCATCCGCCTGCTCGAGCACGGCACGCCGTACCTCGGCCGAGACGCCATCGCCGCCCTGCCGGCCGGTGAACAACTGCTCGGGTACACGCCGTACCAACCGGGCATGGCGTTGTTCGGCCTGCCCCGGGCACTCGCCGACACCTGGTGGACCGATGCCCGGGTGTGGTTCGCGGTGGGCACCGCGCTGGCGCTCGCCCTGGCCGTGGCCACCCTGCGCGCCGCGCGCGGCACCGTCGGCGGCCCTCTCGTCGGGGCGCACCGGTCCGATGCCGCGCTGCTGCGGGGCGTGCAGGCCGCCACCGTCCTGCCGATCTGCGCGCTCACCCTCGCCACCGGCGGTGACGACATGCCCGTACTCGCGCTCTGCCTGCTGGCCCTCGCACTCGCCGCCGCCGGTCGGCCCGGCCGGGCCGGCCTCGCGGTCGGGTTGGCGGGCGCGCTGAAGCTGTTCGCCTGGCCGATCGCCCTGGTCCTGATCGTCTGGGGTCTGAACCGGCGAGCCGGCGCCCGGGTCGCGGCCGGCGCGATCGGGTTACCCGTCGCCGCCCTGCTCCCGGCTCTGCTGGTCGACCGCGACGCGCTGACCGAGAACGTGCTGCGGTTCCCGCTCGGGCACGGCCTGGTCACCAGCCCGGCGCAGTCTCCGTTCCCCGGTCAGCTGATCGCCGCCACACTCCCCGGTGGCCGGCTGATCGCCGCCGCCCTGCTGGTCGCGGCAGGCGTGGCCATCGCCGTCCGACTCACGCGCCGCCCGCCGGGCACGGCCGCCGCCACCGCGCTGATCTGCGGGTACGGACTCCTCGCCGCGATCGCGCTGATGCCCTCCACCCGATTCGGGTACCTGCTGTACCCGCTGGCCCTGCTCACCTGGGCACCCGCCCTGCACAGCCCGGACGCCGCACCGACCACCCCGACGCCCGACCGCCTGCCCGGTCGGACCACATCGGTCTAACCGGCGGGCGAAACGCCGCCGCACGGCGTACACCTGAAGGCATGACCACGTACCGCGACCGCGCCGAGGCGGGCCGGGTGCTCGCCGAGCGGCTCACCGCCCTCGTCGGCGAACCGGACACGGTCGTCCTCGGCCTCGTCCGCGGCGGCGTACCGGTGGCCCGGGTCGTCGCCGAACGGCTCGGCGCCCCCCTCGACGTGCTGGTCGTCCGCAAGCTCGGCATGCCGTGGGCCAGGGAGGTCGCCTTCGGCGCGCTCGGCCCGGGCGGGGTGCAGGTGCTCAACGACGCGATCGCCAGCCGCCTCAGCAGCGATGACATCGCCGAGGTCAGCCAGCGCGAACAGGTCGAGTTGGAGCGCCGCGAGCGGCTCTACCGGGGTGGTCGCCCACCGCTGGACCTCACCGGGCGCGTCGCCGTGATCGTCGACGACGGTCTGGCCACCGGCGCCACCGCCCGCGCCGCCGTCGAGGTCGTCCGCCGACTCGGCGCGCGCCGGGTGGTGGTGGCCGTGCCGGTCGGCGCGCAGGAGGCGTACGAACTCCTGGCGGCCGAGGCCGACCAGGTCGTCTGCGCGCAGCGCCCGTCGGATTTCGGCGCGGTGAGCGTCTACTACGACGACTTCCACGAGGTCTCCGACGACGAGGTCACCGACGCGCTCACAGCAACCGCTTAGCTCGACCAGGTACCGTCGGGTGATGAATAGCCTCACCTGTCCCAAGTGTCACGGCGAAATGCGTCAATACGAGCGCAGTGGTGTCGTCATCGACCAGTGCGGGGAGTGCCGAGGCATCTTCCTCGACCGCGGCGAGTTGGAGAAGCTGTTCGAGGCAGAGGCCAACTGGAGCCGCCAGCAGGCCGGCGGCCCGCCGCCGCAGCCCGTCCAGCAGCCGGGCGGCTACCCGCCGCCGCACGCCCCGGCGCAGCACCAGCCCGGCTACGGCGCGGTCCCCCCGCCGCCGCCCCCGCCGCCCGTCCACGGCTACCCGCCGGCACCTGCCTACGGTCAGCAGCACCAGGGCTACCACGGGCACTACCGGCACAAGAAGCGCAAGGGCTTCCTCGACGAGATGTTCGGCTGAGCCCGACCGCGGAGTCATCCCAGGTGACATGCCTCTGAGTCGCGGCTGTGACTCAGAGGCACGTCACTCGTGGCCCAGCCACCCACGCCGTCGATGGTTGGCGGCCGAGGTGCGTCATGCGAGGCTGCATCGCATGACCGAGATCCGGCCGGACGAGGCTCTCGCCCAGGCGTACGACGGCATCACGGCGGTGGTCGACGGCCTGGACGACGCAGACCTGCAACGAGCAACCCGCTGCCAGGGCTGGCTCGTCGCGGACCTGCTGCTGCACGTCCTCGGAGACGCCCAGCGGGCACTCGTGGCCCTGGCCAGACCCGTCGACGGTCCCGCCGACGTGGACGACGTGTCCTACTGGCGCGGCTTCCCGGGCGGCGATGACCAGGCCGCCCGGCACGCCTGGTGGGTCCGCCGGTCAGCGTCCGCCTTCGACCGCCCGACCGGCATCGTCCGGCTGTGGGAAGAGACCGCCCCGGCGGCGGTCCGCGCCGCCGCGTCGGCAGACCCCGAGGGGTACGTGACCACACAGGGCCACGTGCTGCGCGTTCCGGATTTCCTCGCCACCCTGACCACCGAGGCCGTCGTGCACCACCTCGACCTGACGGCGGAGTTGCCGGACGCGCCACCACCCGGCCCACTTGCGGTACGCGTCGCGGTGGCGACGATGGATGGTCTGCTGAGCGACGACGCCGTCCGCCCCGCCGGGTGGGACGACCACGAGTTCCTGCTGAAGGCCACCGGCCGAGTCCCCCTGACCGACCGGGACCGGATGGAGCTGGGTGAGTCGGCGGGCTGGTTCCCCCTGCTCGGGTGACCCGATCCGGTACCGCTCAGCCGATGGCCATGTCGACGAAGCGGGACAGGTGCAGCTGGGCCGCGACCGTCACCGTGTCGGTCGGCCCATTCCGATGCTTAGCCACAATAAAATCCGCCTCCCCCGCCCGCGGCGACTCCTTGTCGTAGTAGTCGTCGCGATGCAGAAGGATGACAACGTCGGCATCCTGCTCAATTGAGCCAGATTCGCGCAAATCAGACAATTGGGGGCGCTTGTCGGTGCGCTGCTCGGGGCCACGGTTCAGCTGACTCACCGCGATGACCGGGCACTCGACCTCCTTGGCCAGCAGCTTCAGGCCACGGGAGAGGTCGGCGACCTCCTGCTGCCGGCTCTCGGTGCGCTTCGGCGAGGTCATCAGCTGGAGATAGTCGACGACGATCATCTTGAGGTCGTGTCGCTGCTTGAGCCGGCGGGCCTTCGCCCGGATCTCCATCAGGTTCATGCTCGGCGTGTCGTCGACGAAGAGCGGCGCCTCGCTGATCTCGCCCATGCACCGGGCCAGCTTGGTCCAGTCGTCGTCGGAAAGTTGCCCGCTGCGCAGCACGTGCAGCGGCACCCGCGCCTCGGCCGAGAGCAGTCGCATGACGATCTCGACCTTGCTCATTTCGAGCGAGAAGATGGCGGCCGCCTGGTTCGCACGAATAGCAGCATTTCGGGCAAAGTCCATACTTGCCGTAGATTTACCCAAACCAGGCCGGCCGGCAACGATGATCAACTGCCCGGCGTGCAGGCCGTTGAGTAGCCGGTCCAGGTCGGTGAAGCCGGTCGGCACACCGGTCATCATCCCGCCCTGCGCACCCACCGCCTCGATCTCGTCGAGCGTCGGCTGGAGCATGTCGGCCAGGACCGCGAAGTCCTCGCTGACCCGGCGTTCGGTGACGTCGTAGACGGCCTGCTGCGCGAGGTCCACGACGTCGTCGACGTCGCGGCTGCCGCCGCTGGCGGTGCCGTAGCCCAGTTGCACGATCTTGGTGCCGGCCTCGACCAACCGGCGCAGCACCGCCCGCTCGCTGACGATCCGCGCGTAGTAGGCGGCGTTGGCGGCGGTGGGCACGCTGGCGATGAGGGTGTGCAGGTAGGGCGCCCCGCCAACGCGGACGAGGTCGCCGGAGTCGGCGAGTGCCGCCGCAACGGTGATCGAGTCTGCCGGCTCACCCCGGCCGTAGATGTCCAGGATGATGTCGAAGATGGTGGCGTGCACCGGCCGGTAGAAGTCGTTGGTCTTGAGGATCTCGACGACGTCGGCGATGGCGTCCTTGGAGAGCAGCATGCCGCCGAGGACGCACTGCTCGGCCGCGACGTCCTGGGGCGGGGTCTTGTCGAACTGGCCGTCCCGCTGCACGGGCGGCTGGCCGCCGCCG
This sequence comes from Micromonospora sp. NPDC005237, assembly GCF_040607775.1. NCBI lineage: Bacteria > Bacillati > Actinomycetota > Actinomycetes > Micromonosporales > Micromonosporaceae > Micromonospora > Micromonospora sp. NPDC005237. The sequence continues at coordinate 126,793 of NZ_JBEXHJ010000002.1, forward strand.
GGCCGTGACTCCGCCCGCCTGTCGTCGGTGACCGACACGGGTCCCCCCTCCACTGCGTCGGATCCGGTCCCAGCTCTACCGCCGGGGTACGACAGTTCTCCTCCGACCAGGCCGGTCGATCGGGGGCCATCGCGCCGGCGGTCGAGGGCCAACCATACGGACCCCGAGGTCAGCGACTCAACAAGCCCGGTGGACGGGCCTCGGGACAACCTGTGGACACCGGTGCACAAGCATGTGCGCAGGGTGTGCACAGGCTGTGGACAACGGTTGGGGAATTCTCGGCCACAAGCCACTGAGCTGCTGAAACGCGGTCCCCAGCCTGTGGAGGAGAATATTTCGGTCGGTTCTGTGACACGATCTTCCCGTACTATCTCCAGCGAACGGCTACACCTGGACAGCGGATTACGCTTTCGGTTCAGAAGGGTCACACTCCGGCCGTGAGTTACCGGGACTGGGGACGCGGGGAGGGCAGCCCGCGCGAGCGCCCGCCGACCGCCTCGTGGGGTGGCCCCATGCTGCCCGCTCCGGTCGAGCCGTACGACGAGGACGCGCGCTATCGCACCTCCAGTCGGCGGCGCGCGCTCGACCGTGGGCAGGACGAACCGGTCGACGCCTACCTGCCGCGATGGGCGCTGGAGTCGGGAGTTCGGCACGCCGACGGCGGCGGCCGGCACGCCGCGCCCGACGAGGACGAGGACGCGCCCGAGGACGAGCCCGAGGTCGAGGTCGAGGTCGAGGTCGAGCGTCCGAGTTCCGGGGGCGGCTGGCGAAGCACCGAGACGACGGGTGCCCGACGGCGTGCCGTCGAGACGGGTTGGCGTGAGCGGCCGGCGATCGGCGCGGGCCCCGATTCGGACCACACCCGGGAGTGGACGCTCGACCGACCGCAGGATGGGGGGTACGCCGGCCGTCGGCGTGCCAACGCGGCAGAGGAGGAGCCGGTCTCCGGCGCGGTCCCGGACCGTCGTCCCCGCCGTGCGCCCGTCGGCCGGCCCCAGGTGATCTGGTCCGGTGGGGACCTGGAGTCCGACCCGGCCGACGGGACGTCTCGTCCGGAGCCGAGCCGGCCGACGCGGCGCAGCCGACGGGCGGCGGAGGAGTCCTGGACGCGTCCGGCGGTGGATCCGTGGGAACGCGGATCGGAGCGGGCGGCGGAGCCGGACCCGTCGTACGCGCCCGCGGTGGACCCGTGGGACGCGTCGGGTGTGCACGCCTGGCCGCCGGCCGGCCCGGACGGCGCCGACCTGAGCGAGCAGTGGTCGCAGGCGGAGAACATCGGTGGCTGGGAGCGGTCGGACCGCACCGGCCAGTGGGAACGCTCGGCGGTCGAGGACGACCAGTGGGACCGGACACTCCCACCCCGTTCCGACCGGTTCACGGCGGCCGAGGGATGGCCAAGCCGGGACAGCGGTTTCTGGTCCGGCACGCGGTTGTCCGGCGACGATCCGCGCTGGATGGATACGACGACGTCGGCACCCCGGTCGCCGGTGGTGGGTTACACGGCTCCGCGACCGCGCAGTGCTCCCGTACCCCCTGATGGCGCCCGGCGTCGGTCGGACCGGCCGCCGGTCGGCGCGGCGTCGGTCCGACGGCGGGTGGAGTCGGTGGCGACGGGCGGTTGGGCGCGTCGTCTGGAGGACGACCTGCTCGACCCGGATCCCGGTGGGTCCGTCCGGCCGCTGCTCTACACCGCCGCCTGCTACCTGGTGCCGGCAGTGCTGATCTTCCTGTGGTTGCTGACGCTGGACGGGCAGGCGCCGGCCGGGTGTGTCACCGACATCAGCGGGGGTGGCTGCGACTCCGCCCGGTCACGCGCGTTGGAGTCGCTGCTGGCCGGCTCGCCGCGTTTCGGGTTGGCGCTGGTGAGCAGTCTGGTGGTGGCGGCCCTGCTGCGGCGGGTCGGCACGACGTGGCGGTCGGCCACCATCGCGCTGGCCGCCGCGGTGGTCGGCGGTGGCCTCTCCACGGTGCTGATCAGCGCGGTGACCGGTCAACCGATCGGCTGACGGCGAGCCGGGCACGCCAGGGCATGCGCGAGGGCCCGCACCGATCGCTCGGTGCGGGCCCTCGTCGTGGTGCAGCTGGTCGTCAGCCCTGAACGACGTTCAGGTTGAACGACGCGGTGACCTCGGGGTGCAGCTTGATCTTCACCGGGTAGGTGCCGGTCGACTTGATGTGACCGGGCACCTCCAGCCGGCGGCGGTCGAGGACCGGGCCGCCGGCGCCCTTGACGGCGTCGACGATCTCGGCCGAGGTGACCGAGCCGAAGAGCCGACCGCCGTCGCCGGCGCGGGCCTTCAGGTTGACCTTGAGACCCTCGAGCTGACCCTTGACCTCGTTCGCGTGGTCGAGGTCGCGGATCTCGCGGGCCGAACGGGCCCGCTTGATGACCGTGACCTGCTTTTCCGCGCCCTTGGTCCAGGCGATCGCGAAGCCCTGCGGCAGCAGGTAGTTACGGCCGAAGCCGTCCTTGACCTCGACGATGTCGCCCGGGGCACCGAGGCCGGACACTTCCTGAGTCAGGATGATCTTCATATCGGTGCCTCCTCTCAGCGGGCCGTTGCGGTGTACGGCAGGAGCGCCATCTCGCGGGCGTTCTTGACCGCGCGGGCGATCTGCCGCTGCTGCTGCGAGGTCACGCCGGTGACCCGCCGAGCGCGGATCTTGCCGCGGTCGGAGATGAACTTGCGCAGCAGCGCCGTGTCCTTGTAATCGATATAGGTGATCCCGTCCTTGTCGAGCGGGTTCACCTTCTTCTTCGGCTTGCGAAGTGCCGCAGCCTTGGCCATTGACCTTGCTCCTGGTTTGCGATCGCGGGCGCTCGGCGCCATTAGAACGGAGGCTCCTCGTCGAAGTTGCCGCCCGAACCGGCACGCGCGGGAGAGGGTGCGGCCGAAGCCCAGGGGTCGTCGAAGTTGCCTCCGCCGCCACCCTGGCCACCACCGCCGCCACCACCGAAGCCGCCGCCACCGCCACCGGAGCGGGACATCTTCTGCACCTTCGCCGTGGCGTAGCGCAGCGACGGGCCGATCTCGTCGACCTCAAGCTCGATGACGGTGCGCTTCTCGCCCTCGCGGGTCTCGTAGGACCGCTGACGCAGCCGGCCCGAGACGATCACGCGGGCGCCCCGCTGCAGCGACTCGGCGACGTGCTCCGCCGCCTGACGCCACACGGTGCAAGCCAGGAAGAGCGGCTCGCCGTCCTTCCACTCATTGGTGGTCTTGTCCATGAAACGGGGCGTCGAAGCGACCCGGAACTTGGCGACCGCCGCACCGGACGGGGTGAACCGCAACTCGGGGTCATCGGTCAGGTTGCCGATGACCGTGATGGTGGTGTCTCCTGCCATGACCATCTCCTCGCGCACTCAGCGTCTCGTCGTACAGGCTCTCAGAGCCGTACGACAGAGTCGCGGAGGCTGATCCGGGCGAACCGGGTTGAATGCCGGACTGAATGCTTAGCGCATCTCCGGCCGGATGACCTTGGTGCGCAGCACGGACTCGTTCAGCCGGAGCTGACGGTCCAGCTCGGCCACGGCAGCAGGCGTAGCCTGCAGGTCGACGACGGCGTAGATGCCCTCGGCCTTTTTGTTGATCTCGAACGCGAGGCGCCTGCGGCCCCACACGTCCGTCTTCTCAACCGAGCCACCCGCGGTCCGAATCACGTTCAGGTACGTGTCGAGCGACGGGGCGACGGTGCGTTCCTCGAGGCTGGGGTCGAGGATCACCATGATCTCGTAATGACGCAAGACGTGCTCACCTCCTGTGGGCTAAGCGGCCACGGTCCTTCCGTGGCAGGAGGTCGTGCGTCGCTGCCCGCACGTGCCGGGGGAACCCGGCCGGACGCGGACAACCTGACCAGGATACCCGGTCCGGACGATCATGCCCGGGGTGGTCGGGCCAGTGCCCCGGGCGTGCTGACGGGGGCCCACCACCCGACCGTCACTGGTCGGTGGCGAGCCCCCGTCAACGAGGCCGCGGAGCGTCCCGTCCGCATTCCTTGGGTGGGACCTGGGGAGGAACGACCACACCGATGAGGTTGGACCGAAGACGCCCCGCGGAGCTTTATCGTGTTGTTATCTGACGATACAACGGCTCTCGTCCCTTGTCGGGGCAAAAGGCAGAATTTTCCGAGATTCTGCAACGGCGGAGATCTGGTACGTCGAGGGGTCGCCCCCGCGGTGCCGGGCCGCGCCGCGGGGATGACCTCGCTCTCGGGCCGACGAGCGACGACTGCCATGCGCGGCGGACCCGCCACGCGCAGCCCCGGGCCGTGCTCGCCGGGTTCCATCCCATCAACGATCGTCGAGCAGCCGGGGTGACGCGACGAGCGACGACACCGCGCCGGCCGTCGCCGCAGCCGTCGGGGTCGCGACGTAGGCTCGCTGCCATGCGTATCGGAGCCCACGTCGATTCGACCGACCCGCTGGCGGAGGCGGCCGCCCGGTCCGCCGACACCGTGCAGTTCTTCCTCTCCGACCCGCAGGGATGGAAGGCCCCCAAGCCGCGGGAGGACGCCGAGCGGCTGCGCGCGGCCGAGGTCGACCTCTACGTGCACGCGCCCTACGTCATCAACGTGGCGACCCTCAACAACCGCATCCGGATCCCCAGCCGCAAGCTGCTGCTCGGGCACGCGACCGCGGCGGCCGCGATCGGCGCCAAGGGCCTGATCGTCCACGGCGGGCACGTCAACGCCGGGGACGACCTGTCGGTCGGCTTCGACAACTGGCGCAAGACCTTCGCGTACGCGGCGGACTCTGGCGGCTTCGGCGTCCCGGTCCTCATCGAGAACACCGCCGGCGGCGACAACGCCTGCGCCCGCCGGCTGGACGCGCTGGCCCGGCTCTGGGACGCCATCGGCGACCACGAGGTTGGCTTCTGCCTCGACACGTGCCACGCGTACGCCGGTGGCGAGGAGTTGCTCGGCCTGGTCGACCGGGTGAAGGCGATCACCGGTCGGATCGATCTGGTGCACGCCAACAACTCCAAGGGCGCGTTCAACTCCGGCCAGGACCGGCACGACAACCTGGATGGCGGGACGATCGACCCGGAGCTGGTGGTGGCCGTGATCCGGGCCGCCGGGGCGCCGGTGGTCGTCGAGACCCCGGGCGGCGTGTCCGGTCAGGCGGCCGACATCGACTTCCTCCGCCAGCAGCTCGGGACGGAGCGCCCGGCCGCATGACCACCGGACAGCCCGGGAACCCCCGGCCCACTCCGACCGACGACGCCCCGAGCCGACCGGCGCCGACGCGCGCCGGGGACCCTCCCGCCCCGCCGGCTTCCGCCACCGCCACGTCCTCCACCGACGCGACCGCCAACACCGACGCGGACCGCCCGCCCCGCGCCGATGACACGCCATCCGGCACCGCTGGGGCCGAGGGCGCCACCGCCCCGAACGGCCGACCAGAGCGCGACGCCACGAAGAACTACATCGCCAAGGTCGGCGGCAGGAAACCCGCCGCGAAGCGCGGCAGCACGAAGGGCGCCGCGCTCAAGGACGTCGCAGTCAAGGACGCCGCGGTCAAGGACGTCGCAGTCAAGGACGCCGACGAGGCCGAGGGTACGAAGGCGGATGACGCCGACGGTCCGCGAAAGGCCGACGGCGACGCGAAGCCGGGCGACGCGAGGCCGGTCGAGGCCGAACGCTGGGAGGCGTTCGCCTCGGCGCCGGAGCCGCGGCCCAGCCGACTCAGCCGAGCCGCCCGCGCCGTCGGACGGTTCCTGATCCACGAGTGGACCCTGGCCACCCTCGGCGCGCTGGCGCTGGCCGTGCTGATGACCTGGCCGACGCTGCGCTACCCGCGCTACACGCTTCCGCAGGACCACTGGGACCCGAGCCTGCAAGCCTGGCAGATGGCGTGGTCCGGGCACATCCTGCTGGCCGACCCGGCGCGACTGTGGCAGTCCAACACGTTCTTCCCGGAGCTGTGGAGCTTCGCGTTCTCCGACACGCTGCTCGGCTACGCCCCGGCCGGGATGCTCGGCAGCGGCCCCGAGGACGCGGTGCTGCGCTACAACATCGTGTTCGTGCTGGCGCACGCGCTCGCCACGCTCGGGGCGTACGCCCTGGCCCGGCAGCTCGGTGCTGGTCGGATCGGCGCCGCCGTGGCCGGGGTCGGCTACACCTACGCGCCGTGGCTGCTGGCCCAGGCCGGGCACCTGCACGTGCTCTCCAACGGTGGCATCCCGCTGGCGCTCGCGATGCTCGCGCGGGGGCACGGCTGGTCGCTACGGCACGGCTACCGGCCGGAGCGGCGGCACGACGGCTGGGTGTACGCCGGCTGGCTGGTGGCGGCCTGGCAGGTCAGCCTCGGCTTCGGCATCGGCCTGCCGTTCGCGTACTTCCTGGCCGGCGCGGTGCTCGTCGTCGCGGTGCTGTTCGGAGTTCGCCGGCTGAAGTCCGGCCGGGCGCTGCCGTTCGGCCGCCGCCTCCTCGTGGCCGATGTGGTCGGTGGGGTGTTCTTCGCCGGGGTGGGCCTGCTGATGGCGTTCCCGTACTTCAAGGTGACCGAACTGCACCCGTACGCCGAGCGGACGATCCGCGACATCAGCATCTTCTCGCCGCCGGCGTCCGGCTTCGTGACCGCACCGGCCGAATCGCGGATCTGGGGTGGGTTGCACGAGGGCGCCCGCGCGGCGCTGCCGTGGCATCCGGAGATGACGCTGCTGCCGGGCTTCGTGCTCTACGCGCTGGCCGCCGGTGGGCTGTTCTTCTCGGTCTGGCGGCTACGGCACCGGTTGCTGCTGCTCGTCGGGGTGCTGGTGACGATGGCCTTCGCGATGGGCACCCGCTTCTTCGACGGCACGTTCACCTACGTGCCGCTCTTCGAGCACGCGCCGGGCTGGAACGCGCTGCGTACTCCCGGCCGGTTGATGCTGTGGACCACGTTGCTGCTCGCGTTGCTCGCGGCGGGCGCGGTCACCGCCCTCACCGACCGGGTCCGTGAGCTGGCGGCGCAGCGGATCCCGTCCTGGCCCGGGCCGTGGCTGCGGATGGCCACCCTGCTGCCGCTGCTGCTGGTCACACTCGAGGGCCTGAACGCCACCCCGCATCCGGTGGTGCCGGCCCAGCCGGCGGCGATGCGCGCGGCAGAGGGACCGCTGCTGGTGCTGCCCAGCAACCAGAGCATCGACCAGCACGTGATGCTCTGGTCGACCGACGGGTTCCCGGACGTGGTGAACGGCGGCAGCGGTTTCACGCCTCGGCAGCTCGACGACGTCCGTCGGGTGAGCCAGTCGTTCCCCGACCAGACGAGCGTCGACTACCTGCGGACGTTCGGCGTCCGCACGGTGGTGCTGCTCCGCAGCCAGGTGCCCGGTACGCCGTGGGAGATCACCATCGACGCGCCGGTCGAGTCGCTCGGCATCACCCGCCAGGACGTCGGCGACGCCGTCGTCTACCGACTCTGACGCCTCTCGCTACCTGCGGTTTGCCTGGCAGCACGTCCGCCCGCCGGACCAGTGCCATGGCGTGGTCACCCAGCGGCCTGCCGATGGCGTCAGTATCACGGCGGCGATCCATCGTTGGCAGCCAATGGGGTCGACGCACCCCGGGCCGCGCACCCGGATCGGTCGCAGCCACGCTCAGCGACGGCGCGTGACGGTCGGCCGATGTGACGGCGATGAGATAGCAATGACCACACATCCCACCCTGAGGGCTCCCTGATCCCCCGGTGCTATCCGCGCGTACTTCAGCCACCACGGCGCTTACGTTCCGGCCTCTCGCACGGCATCTGAAGACGAATGCGGCCTGCATCGAGTCCGAGAGGAGTCTGATGGCTCGTCGACGTTCCCGATCTCCGGCACTACTCATCGCCGCGGTGGCTTGTGCGGTGCTGCTTCCTCAGTCGGTGCACGGCGTGGCATTCGCAGCAGCCGCGCCGCTTGCTCCGGCACCTACGGCGGATACCCCGTCGTTTACGGTCGATCCGCAGCGTCGGGCTGATCTCCTGACCGAAGGCTATAAGGAGTCGCAGGACGTCGCGTGGACGACGTCGGGAGACGGCGACGGCTTCCATGTGCTCGCCGCGACCGCCAGCAGCGGTTACACGTGGCGGACCGTGGCCACTCTTGCAGAGCCGGGCTTCGATGCGGACCAGTGGATCGGCAACGCCTGCCTGACCGGTTCCGGTCGGCGGCTCGTTGTCGTCTACGCGCCGCGCACCTTCACCAACAAAGCTGATCTTTTCGATCGCGGCGGCTTCACGGCAACTGTCGACCTGGTGACCGGCTCGGTGCGCAAGCTGCCGGTGCAGTCATCGCTGGCCTACTTCAACCCGGGCTGCGGCGCGGACGAGACGGCGGTCCTCACGCAGCTGGGCGGCCAGCTACCGAACGACCAGGTCGACGGGCCCGCTCGTACGCGACTGTTCCGGCTCGATGCCGGCAAAGGCGAGCTCTCGCGACCGATCTTCGTCAACGCCGAGGTCACCTCTGCCCTACCGGTGGGGCGCACCATCGTGGCAGCCGGGGGTTCGCGCCTGGTGCAGGTGGGAGGCGGCGGCACACTGACGCCCGTCGCCGCCACCTCGGGAACCCCATTCCAGCTCAAGGCGGACGGCGGCGGCGGTGTCGTGTTCATGGACCGCACGGGTGACCGGGTACGGGTCCGGCGTGCCGTTCCTCAGTCGAAGAACGAACCGCGAACGCTCGCGGAAGGGCAACTGTCCAAGCTGAGCGTCACGCCTGGCGCTGGTGGCCGGGCCTTCATCACCGGTCAGGCGGACCGGACGCACGCACTACCGAAGAACGTGTCGAAGGTCGAGGTGGCAGCCGGATCCCAGCTGTCTTCGCACGGGCAGTTGGCGTTGACCGAGGTCCGCTGGGCCGGTCAGGCCGACCCACGGGTTGCGGTCCCGGACCCGACGTCGCCGCGGCAGGTGAAGATTCAGGCCACCGTGTTGACCAACGGCAAGAAGGTCGATTTCCAGGTGCGACCCGGCGACGCTTCGGACGCCCAAGCCGCCGAGGGCAGGCGCATTCATCCAAAACTCTCGTCGGCCGGCGGGGGTAGCCGGGCCTCGGCAGCCGCCGCAGGCTCCCCGACCAACCCCGTGGAGGCGGAAGCCTACTGCTCGGTCCCGCGCAACGATCCGCGCAACCAGGCATTGCAGCCCAAGCCGCGCCAGGTCGAGTGGGCAGTCGACCAGGCAATTACCAATTCGCTCTACGTGCAGCGGGAGGCCAACTGGAAGAACCTCGGCATGTCTGCGTACCGACCTCAGGATCTGTTCCCGCCGATCCCGTTGGTCGGCGGTGGCCGCGTTCCGGCCCAGGTCATGCTGGGCATCGCAGCGCAGGAGTCGAATCTCTGGCAGGCGTCCTTCCACGCTGTCCCGGGCGTCACCGCCAGTCCGTTGATCGGCAACTACTACGGCCGCGATATCTACAACGGCAAGGAGGAGGACGACTGGGACATCAGATGGGAAGAGTCAGACTGCGGGTACGGCGTCACACAGGTCACTGACGGTATGCGGTTGGCGGGCCGGGAGAAGGAAGGTGAGGTCGCCCTGCCCGCGTACAAGCAGCGTGCCATCGCTCTGGATTTCGCCGCGAACGTCGCCGCCGGGCTGCAGATTCTGCAGTCGAAGTGGAACGAGACCCGGACCGCCGGGTTGATCGTCAACAGCGGGGATCCCGGAGGGCTCGAGCACTGGTTCTTCGCTCTCTGGGCCTACAACAGTGGCTTCCACCCGGACCGGGGCGACGGATCCCCGTGGGGCGTCGGTTGGGCAAACAACCCGATCAACCCGAGATACCGGGCCGACCGCGCGCCCTTCCTGGAGTACACGTACGCCGACGCGGCGAATCCGCAGTTCTGGCCGTACCAGGAGAAGGTGCTCGGTTTCGCCGGACACCCGCCGGAGTTGCTGGAGGGCCCGGACCAGTTGGTCTCGGGTTTCCGGGCCGCGTGGTGGAACGACACTCGGCAGCGGATCACCGTCAAGCCGCCGATCGATCTGTTCTGCGACGACTCGAACTACTGCCACCCAGGGGAGTTGAACGTTCCGGATGACCCGGATGTGGTGGGCGAGGAAGCCGGCCCCTGCGCCCACAAGAACGCCGCCGGCCGCTTCGATCTCGTGTGTTGGTACAACCGGCCGGTGAAGTGGAAGGAGGGCTTCGAGGCCGGCAACGAGGTGCTCCGATTCGATCCCGGGTACGCCTACCAGGAGGATGCCACGAGCTACGCACCAAACTGCAGCCTGTCGGGCTTGCCGAGCGGTGCTCTTGTCATCGACAACGTCGTCGACGGCACACCGTCCGTCCGGCCGGGCTGCGGACGGCCCTGGACGAACGCCGGCACCTTCAATCTGGACTTCGCCGCAGACAGCACTGGTCACTACCCGTCCAAGGTCGATTTCCACCAGATCGGCGGGGGATTCGGAGGCCACTTCTGGTTCGCGCACACCCGGCGGCCCAGTGACCAGGGAGGCAAGTTTCGGGTGTCCGGAACGTGGTCGCTGAGCCAGCAGCTCCAGGGCTGGGCCCGGGTGATGGTGCACATGCCCGACCAGGGCGCGCACACCCGTCAGGCCGAGTACCAGGTAGACCTCGGCCAGGGCTTCGACAAGGGCAAGAAGCGAGTCCTACTGCAACGCACCCAGGAGCACCGCTGGGTGTCCCTGGGTGTCTTCAAGTTCGCCGGCACTCCCCGCGTCCGGCTGTCGACCGACACCCAGGACGGCACCGGGGTGGAGGACGTGGCGTGGGACGCGATCGCGGTGCAGAAGCTGAACGCGAAGCCGCGTCATCAGGTCGTGGCCCTCGGGGACTCGTACTCCTCCGGCGAGGGAGCGTCGGAGAACCGTGGTGCCGACTACTACCGCGAGACCGACTTCAAGCAACTCAACGGCGATGAGGTGCTGTTCCAGAATGACTGCCACCGCTCCAAGTACTCCTGGTCACGGCAGGCGGTGCTGTCGGACAACTCGGCATCGATCGGCAGCCGGGCCGACTCCTGGGATCCGCAGCTGGATTACCAGTTCCATGCCTGCTCGGGAGCCCGGACTCACAACCTCCTGCCCTTCAGTACCGTTCCGACCGGGCAGTCACCGCCGGCGAACGCGTTCAACAAGACGGGCAGCGGCTCGTACGGCGAGGTGTCCCAACTGGACAAGGGCTTCCTCGACGAGAACACCACTCTGGTCACCCTGTCCGTCGGGGGTAATGACTCCGAGTTCAGCAAGGTGATCCAGGAATGCATCTACGGGTCCGGCCTCCAACTCTGCCAGGACAGTACGTTGAAGGGCGATACCGAGCCGGCGAGCACGGCCACCAAAAAGCGCATCGAAGGGCCGGTCAAGGAATCAATCAAGATCGTGCTCAGAGAGATCCAAAAGAAGGCACCAGCAGCCAAAATCCTGCTGATGGGCTATCCCAAGCTGGTCGAAGGGTACTGCGTCCTCGGTATCGGCGCGGGCGAACTGCCCTGGCTCAACTCCACAGCCGAACTCCTCGCGACGAAGATGGAGGAGGCGGTCAACGAGGTCAAGGCCGAGGGGGTCCAGGTGTGGTTCGGCAATCCGATCCAGCGCTTCTCGGGCAAGGCAATCTGCGGTTCACCGGAGACGGTGAACGGTGTCATCAAGGACCTCACCGCAGGTGAAGAGGGACCGCTCAAGAGCCCGATACCGGACTCGTGGAACGTCTATGGGGCGTCGCAGCAGTCGTTCCACCCGAAGATCAGTGGCGCCGGTATCTACGCTGAGGTGATGAACGACGTCACGCGGGGAAAGATGGGGCTTTGACCAGACCTTCATCATCCGTGCCCGCGGGAAGGCTCTTCGGCTTTCTCGCGGGCACGGCCTTGGCCGCGTCGAGCCTCGGCTGCGGCGCCCCTGACCAGGAGCAGGAGGCCACGGATAAGGCCACGGCTGTGGTCCGCGAGAAGGCGGAACGGTCCCGGCAGGCGATGTCGAACGCGCTGGCTGACCCCTCCGCCCCGCGCCAGGAGGCGCTGCTCGGTGCGGTCGCCGAGTTGGTGGAGAGCGGGGAGCGCAATGGGTTCGTCTTCGGTCGCCGGTCTGAACCGGGTGATCGGATCTGGCTGGACGTAGCCTTTGACGGCACCGGCTACGCCGGAGGGCTCGCGCCCGCCGAGGTGACGGTGCGGCTCTGTGTACGGTTCAGCGGCGCCCGGAGTGCAAAGCCCGAGGTGACGATGTCAGACACCGATTGTGACACCGGCCTCGACCGGACACTCGGCCAGGCGGACACGACGGTCGGCCTACGGAAGTGATCGCTCCTCCGGTACGGCTCCGGTCAGGCGAGCAGGTGCTCACCGTCGGAATCGACGCCGTGCCATTCGCTCCCGGCGGCGGCACGTAACGGAGGTGCCGCATCCCAGCGCGGTACGGCACGCACAAGCCACAGCGTCAGACCCGCACGTCCCCCTCGGTGACCGTCGTCGGGGTGCTGGAGCGTAGGCGGAAGCGGTCGATCCAGCCGACGTCGGGTGCGCCGTCGAGCACGCCGCCGTCCGGGTCGTCGGCATAGGTGGCCCGTACCGCGTCCTGCTCGGGGTGCAGGATCTCCCGGATGACCAGGACGCAGAGGGTCACCACGGTCGCCAGTCGCAGCGTCGAGGCCAGCACGAACACGCCCTCCGGGAAGACCGGCCGGCTGGTCGCCGCGCCGAGCAGCTCACCGTAGAAGGCGACGAAGTAGCAGACCTCGGCGAGCTGCCAGGCCAGGAAGGCACCCCACTTCGGGCGGGCCAGCACCACCAGCGGCAGCATCCAGAGCACGAACTGCTGGGACCAGACCTTGCTGAAGATGAGGAACGCGGCGACCACCAGGAAGGCGAGCTGGGCGAGCCGCGGCCGGCGCGGCGCCCGCAGCGCCAGCACGGCCACGCCGAGGCAGGCCAGCCCGAACAGGGCGTACGAGATGGTGTTGAGCGCGGGGATGTTGGCGTTCAACCATTCGAACGGGCCCTGCTGGCCGGGGTCGTTGCCGACCTTGCCGTCGAGGTAGCGCCCGATGTACCAGAGCGTCCCCCAGTCGATCGGCCGGGTGGTGTTCAGCTCGAAGAACCGACCCCAGTTGTCGGGGTTGGCCCGGTAGGCGGGCAGGTTCACCAACACCACGGCCACCACCGCCGCGCCGAGCGCGGTGAGCGCGGCGCGGAGCCGGTTGGCCCGCAGCGCCAGGACGAGGATCGGCCCCAGCACGAACAGCGGCCAGAGTTTCGCCGCGCCGGCCAACCCGAGCAGCACGCCGGCGACCGCCGGTTGTCGCCGGGCCCAGGCCAACAGACCGAACGCCGCCAGTCCGATGGCGAGCAGGTCCCAGTTGACGGTGGCGGTGAGCACCAGCGCCGGGGCGAGCGCGAACAACGCGGCGTCCCAGGGTCGTCGGCGGCGCAACGCCAGGATCACCGCCACGGTGGCCACGGCGAGCGCACCGAGCACGAGCGCGTTGAGGTTGTAGAACCACTGACCCTGGTTGATGCTCGGGTCGCCGTCGCCGATGGCGTGCACCGGCAGACCCAGCGCCCCCATGAAGTAGCCGGTCAGCACCGGGTACTCCACCGGGTGGTCCCGGTAGGGCACCTTGCCCTCGTTGAGGCCCTCCGCGTAGTAGAGGGCGAGCACGTCCGTGTAGCAGAACCGGGTGTATTGGACGTTGTTCTGCCAGGCGCCGTCCTGGCACGGGGATTTCTGCACCCAGTGCAGCGCGAGCGTGAGGCAGGCAAGCGCCAGGACGATCCGGACGGCGGTCCAGAACCGGCGTTCCTGCCCGGCCGGCCGATCCAGGGCCGTCGCGTGGTCGCCCAGCGGACCGCCGATCGCGCCGGAGAGGCCGCGGACGAACCCATCGGAGCGGGACGGGTGGTCGGTGGTTCCGGCGTCGTCGATGCCGGGCGTCGACTGGGTGCTCATAGAGAGGCATCCTGCCGTACTCGCAGTAGTACGTCATGTGTCCCGAGCCGTCCATTCAGGTGGCAACCCAGCGCGATCAGGGCCCGAGACCCGCCGGCCGCCGCCCGCACCCTGACCTGCTCCCCGCGCTCGGACTGTCCGAGCTGTGATCGATTGATGAGACAGCCGGACAGACTTCGCGCCAATCGGGCCACAGCATCGACTCGTTTGAGCCCTGCGAGCCCGTCATCACGGTGAGGGGATCGGATTGAAGGGTTCGGTAAGAACCATGGGGTGGCTGGTCACCGCCGGCGTGGCCAGTGCAGCACTCGCCGTACTGCCAGTGTCAGCGGAGGCAGCGGGAAGTACCGACAAGCCGGGCAGGGCGTCACGGACGTCTGCGGCCGCGGACAAGCTGTTCTCGGCTGACACCCAGGGCGCGACGCCGGCACAACGCGCGCGGATGGCCGCCGAGGCGCCGCTGGCCGCAGCGGCGGTACGTATCCGCACTGCTGCCGAGGCGAGGCAATCAGGCTTCGCGGGAGTGGCGCTTCGGCAAGGAACAGTGACTGTCTATTGGAGGGGCAAAGTCCCGGCGGACGTGCGCCGCGTGCTTGATCAGGAGGGTGCGCGCGTTCCGGTGAAGGTAGAGCCCGCCCGCTACGCGGCCCACGAACTCGCTCGAGCTGCCGAGAAGATCAGGGCCAGCGGCAACCGGTCGATACGGTCTGTCGCCTACACCGTGCGGGGCGACGGTATTACGGCCACCCTGTCGAGCGGTGCCAAATCTTCTCTCCAGCTGCCGGACGTCGGCGTGCCGGTCACGGTGCGGCGCGAGCCGGATCTGCCCGCGCTCGGCGGGAGGACCGGAACATCAGATGGCCGCAGCACCTCTGCTGGAGTTGCTGCCGCCGCAGTCACCTGGCCCAGTCCGAGCCGCCAGGATGACACGACGCCGGCATGGGGAGGCGCACACATCATCAACTCGAGCACTAACCGCGGCAATGGCGGTTGGAGTGTTCGACTTGATTCCGGCGAGGTTGTCGATGCCGACACGAAATGGCACTGCACCTCAGGCGTCCCGATTCTGGACGACGCCACGAACACCGAACTGATGGTCGGCCCGGCGAGTTGTGGTACTCCCGGTCAGACCTACGTTGACCCCAGCGGGGACGTGGTGAACGAGACGGCGGGCGTCAACGCAGCCTGGCATAAGCCAATCCGCGGCGTCACCTTGACCAAGCCGAAGGGTGGTGCCGATCCGGCTGTTTATGACGGCACTGGCTGGACGCAGGACGGTTGGCAGATCGATGCCTGGGAGTCGCCGATCGCCGGCCAACAGGTTTGTGTTTCGGGCGCCGAAACCGGCACCTTCTGCGGGGTGGAGATGACCGAGTTCGTCGGCAGCAACACCGTATGGATTGAGAGTTACCAGGGAGACCTGGAGGAGACAAGGGGAGTGTCGGTAATCAAGGCCGACATCAACGAGCCCGGCACCCTGTGGCCTGATCGCCGCACGTACATCCTGAAAGATGGAAGCCCATGTAATGGTTTCCCGTTCTACAAGGATTTCGACTCGATCGGGTGCAGCTCCATCGCGTTCGGCGATGGAGACATGGGTGGAGCGGTCTACACCATACCCAGGGAAGGACCCGAGTCCGGAATTCTGATCAAGGGGATCATTGTGCGGATTCACAGTGGGCGTGACGAGAACCCATTCAACTACGACATGGTGGGTGTCGACAAGATTGCGGCTGCGTACCCCAACATGACCGAACTGACCGTCCGCAACGACCGACGATGAAGGAGACTGGCATGACAGTTGACCCCATCAGGAGGGGGACCTTCCTGCGGTTGGCGCTGATGACTGCGGGTGCGGTGGGCCTCACTCTGGTGCAGGTTCCGGCGGCACAGGCCCGACCGGAGACAGAACCGAAGGCCGGAGCCGGTGTGCCGGCCGAAGCGGTTTCCAGCGCCGATCGGGACAAGTTGCTGGGCGCATCGTGGCGCACTTCAACGGACCGGGCATGGACCACGGCGGGCGACGCCGAGGGCCTTCATGTGCTGGTGGCGGATGCCGCCGACGGCTATGCGTGGCGTACCGTTGCGACGCTGCGTGAGGGCGGCTTCGACACCGACCGGTGGATCGGCAATGCCTGCGTCACGTCGTCTGGGCGCCGCGCGGTCGTCGTCTATGCCCCACGCAGCTTCACCAACAAGACCGAGTTGAGCGGGCGGGGCGGTTTCACAGCTGTCGTCGATCTGCAGACCGGAAAAGTCACCAAACTTCCGGTCACGACAAGCCTCGCGTATTTCAATCCGGGCTGCGGTGCGGGTGAGTCGGCTGCACTGACGCAAGAGGGCGACGAAGGGTTGCCCGGCACCCAACTGCTGCGGCTTGACGCCGAACGCGGCACGCTGGGGTCTAAGGTCAAGATCAACGGCCAGTTCACCTCGGCGGTGTCGACGCGGGACGGCTTCGTCGGCGGACTGAGCGACAGGCTCGCCGCAGTCGACACTGCGGGCCGGGTGCGGATGGTGACGAAGAGCCGAGGCGTGCCGTTCGCGATCCGAGCAGACAAAGACGGCGGGCTCAACTTCCTGGAGGCGGATGGAACCGCCATGCGAGCACGTCGGCAGATCGACAGCAGGGTCACCACTCTCGCCGAGGGGCCGATCGGCACATTCGGCCTGGAGCGCGGCGACAGCGGTCGGGTATTCCTGACGGGCACTCCGAAGACGGTGAAACCGCTACCAGCGGCGGTGCGCCGACTGAGCGTGCCAGTTCAGGCAGAGATCTCCACAAACGGTGACCTGGCCTTCGAGCGGACGATGACGGCGGAGGAGAGCCTGCCCGGGTCGACAGTGTCAGTCGGCACCCGGGCACCTCTCCGGCTGGGTGCCCGCGTCATGAAGTCCGGCCGTGAGGTCGCCTTTCAGGTGAACCCTGTGGAGACGGCCCCCACGTCGGACAGTCCGGCCATCGGCGCGTCCCGACCGTCGTCGAGTGGCAGATCGATGGGGCCCAGCGCGGCCGATGACGTGCTGGAGCCGTACACGCCACAGGACCCGGACCCGTGGTGTTCGGTGCCGCGCAACGACATCGCCACACTCGCCTACCATCCGCGCCCTCGTCAGATCGAGTGGGCCGTCGACTACGGCATCTTCGGGGCGTTGACCCAGAGCCGTCCCGCCAACTACCGGGGCTTCGGCCTGCCGGCCTACTCGCCCCAGGGGATGTTCCCGCCCCGGGCGCTTGCCGGCGGCGGCCATGTTGCTGCCCAGGTCATGCTCGGCATCCTGGCTCAGGAATCCAACCTGTGGCAGGCGTCCCAGACGGAGTCCGGCGAGTATGGCAACCCGCTGATCGGCAACTACTACGGCCGCCGCTACTACGACTCCGACACCAGCGATGACTGGCGGATCCACTGGGACGAGGCCGACTGCGGCTACGGCGTCAGCCAGGTGACCGACGGTATGCGCAAGGCCGGAAAGGAGAAGCCGGGCGAGACCGCCAGACCGGCCACCCACCAGCGGGCAATTGCACTCGACTACGCGGCGAACATTTCCGCGGGCTTGCAGATCCTGCAGGACAAGTGGAACCAGACGTACAACGCAGGACTGAGGATCAACAACGCCGACCCGACCCGGATCGAGAACTGGTTCTTCGCTACCTGGGCGTACAACAGTGGTTTCTACCCGGACAAGGGTGATGGCTCACCCTGGGGAGTGGGTTGGGGGAACAACCCCATCAACCCGCGGTACGACCCGACGCGACACCCGTTCCTGGACGTGCGGAACCCGCTCGACCCAGATGACAACGTGCCGGTGTTCAGCGACGCGGCACATCCACAGGACTGGCCCTACCAGGAGAAGGTCATCGGGTGGGCTGCTCAGTCGATCGATACCGGCGACGACGGGGTTGGTTTTCGCACGGCGTACTGGAACGGCGAACCGATCGAGGCGCGGCTGCGGCGCTCTCAGGCTAAGCCACAGATCTGGATGTTCTGCGATTCCACCAACAATTGTGACCAGCTCCAGCGGGTGCAACCGAACGAGCCGGGTTTGGAGGGCGAGAAGCCGGGGCCCTGCCTACACAAGAACAGCGCTGGCCAGTATGACCTGAAGTGCTGGTACCACAAACCCGTGACCTGGAAGAGCGATTGCGAGGAGACTTGCGGTTACGAGGGCATTCGCTACGACGTACCGGACAACTACTCCGAGCCGGCAGATGGCACGCACAATCCGCCACGGTGCACGGCCAGTCAGCTGCCGTCTGGCGCGATCGTGGTCGACTACGTTCTGTCCGGAACCAGCATGCCGCGTTGCGGCGGCGTCGGACCACGCAATGACGGGTCGGTGAAATTCGAGTTCGGGAGTGGATGGCCGAACGAGTACACGGCGAAGATCGACCTTCACCAGGTGGACAACGGCTTTGGGGGTCATCACTGGTTCACCAGGGCACGCGGGTCGGTCAAGTTCCAGGTCATCGGAACGTGGCGACCGCCGGCGTCGTACTCCGGTTGGACCGGAATCTATGCCTACATCCCCATGACCGGGGCTCGCGTGAATGACGCGATCTACGAAGTCCAGACGGGCGACGGCCGGACCCGTCAGGTACGGGTGGACCAGGACTACCACAAGGGCGGCTGGGTGTGGCTCGGCAACTTCAGCCTCCGCTCCGGTGCCAGCGTGAGGCTCGACTCTTTCAAGTCAGCACCCACCGAGAAGACCATCGGGTTCGACGCCGTGGCGTTCGTTCCCGGCGGCGGCTCATAAGGTAAGTGCCGCATCGGGCTGCTGCGAAAGTGCAGCCCGATGCGGCACCCCGCACGGCGATGGAACGGCAGAATCAGTACTTGGACGTCCACCAGGTGGTGGGGCCCGCAGAGGCTTCCGCTCTCGCGAGAAGCCCGGCGTCGTTCACCATCTGGGTGTAGTAGGCGTCAGCGAAACCGCTGTACGACGTACGGACGCGACCGTCGGAGTAGTAGCTGCGGACGGTCGGGTAGTAGAAGTCCGACCCGACCCGAGCCCAGGCGGTGCGGCAGCGGGGACTGTAGCGCAGCTCGAGGTTGATGCCGCTGGTGTTCGACGCGACAGTCGTCGCATCGTCCGCGCAGTAGTGGTAGCACGACGTACATCCACTGTAGTAGATCTTGTAGGTGGCCGGGTTCTTCCCGTCGCACGTCGATCCGCAGCCGGCACTGGCCAGCTCCGCGGCCGGGATCATCGTGGCGGTGCTGGGGTCCAGATCCTGCGCCCTGACCGTGGTGGACGAGCTGTCAGTCGCCGACGGTGCCGACATCGCGGCTTGCGGGGCGACGACGGCACCCCCCAGGCAGATCAGCAGCGTGGCGCCCAGTCGGACGAGATTCCTCTTCAGCACGGCAGTACCTCCAATGTCGATGGAATGAGTGGAGGATCCAACCGTGGGCCATCAAGCCGTCACCAGCTCTCCACGGTTCGGCCGGATGGCTGTACGCAGGCAATCCATCCCCTCGGTACGGGGCTGTGGACCGCGCCGAGCCATTCGGGCATGAGGCCCATATCAGGCGTTCAGCTTCCACTCAGAAGATCTTGAGGGACGCTTGACGGACATCCAGGACCGACTATGCTGAGTCACAGCTTGCTACGGCAAAAGCACCGAACGCAACACGGGGGCTCAATTGGAAATCTCGTTTTTAGGGCCATTAACCGTTAAATCGGGCTTAATGGTTCTACCTCTAGGTGGGGACCGGAATCGCAGACTTCTCGCCGCTCTTCTGATCGATGCCAATCGACCGGTACCGATCGACCGGCTCATCGATGTCTTATGGGGCGAGCAGCCACCTAGCACCGCACGCCAGCAGGTTCAGAATCGGCTCGGCAAGCTTCGGCGCCTCTTCGGGCAGACGCATGACCCACAAATCAACCGGGTCGGGCGGGGCTATTCCCTTGAAGTGAGCGAGCATCAGGTCGACGGCCTCACGTTCCGCAAGCTCTGCGCCGAAGCCGAGTACGCTCAGCGACTCGGGCAATTCGATCGCGCGGCCAGCCACCTCAACGCGGCCCTCGGCCTCTGGCGGGGCTCCGCCTTGGAGGGCATCGATTCGCCCGCCTTGAGCGCAGACGCTCTCCGTTGGGAGGAATCCAGACTCAGGGCCATCGAGACGTTGGTGGAGCTGGAGTTCAGCTGCGGCCGACACAGCGCCGTCACCGCCGATCTGCGCACCTGGGTCCAGCGCTACCCCTACCACGAGGGTCTGCACTGCCGGCTCGCCGAGGCTCTGCATCTAAGGTCTCGCACGGGTGAAGCGCTGATGCTGCTACACCAGTTGAAGATGCGGCTCGCCACCGAGCTGGGCATCAATCCGGGCGCCTCGGTGCAGGAGATGCACCTTCGCCTGGTCGGCGCATCGCCGGATCCCGAGACGCCTCAGTCCAACCGAGCAGTTGAAGCGCTCCGCCGGGCATTGACTGAAACGACACAGTCTCTGAAGGTGCTCACCAACGCCTTGGAGTTCCTCAACAACTGAGTTGTACGCACATCCGCACTTGGAGGGGAGCGCACCGGTCGGCGCGTTCCCCTCCAAGTGGACATCTGCTCGACTCACCACCAACTGGTGCAGGTCCAGCCTTCACCCGGGCCGGTCGGGTCGAAACAGGCCTGCGCCTCCAGCCCTGCGTCATTGACCATGTTCGTGTATTCGGACGGGTAGAAGGCGCTCATCGACGTCCGCTGCGTGCCATTGGTGTAGCGGCTGACCACCTTGAAGATCACGTCGCTCGCGGCGGTCTTCGCCCAAGCCGTACGACAACGAGGGCTGTAGCGCAGGCTGACGCTGCCGGAGGAGTTCGAGACGCTGTACTGGGTGATCGCGTCGTCAGCGCACTTGTAGTAGCTCGAGCCGTTGTAGTAGATCTTGAAGTAGGGATCCTTCCCGTCGCACGACGATCCGCAGCCGCTCGTGGCGAGCGTCGCCGCGTCGATCCGGGTGCCCTGCCCCGCCGCGATCACCGCCTCGACGTCGGATACGGACGCGGGCTGGGCCGGCGCGGCCTGGGCCGGGGTGGGACCGGCGAGGAAGCTCAGGGCGAGAGCCGAGGCGAGGCCAGGGAGGAACAACAGTCGCTTCATGATTCTCCTGATCAGGTGAAGGGGACAACGGCAGCCTGGCATCCGCCATCATCGCGGCCCCATCGACCACTCATCAGTTCTGGATAGTCATCATCAACGTCCTACTCAGGACGGTGAGCAAAGCAAAACGCCGCCGCCGGCCGGACGAGTCGTCCGGCCGGCGGCGGCGTCATGCGTGGTGCGGGTCAGTCCCGTGTGGTCGGTGGCAGGCCGGGCAGCAGACCACCGCCGTTTCCGCCGTTCCCGGGGCCGCCAGGGCCGCCGGGGCCGTTGCCGCCGGGGTTGCCATCGGTACGTGGGCAGAACGGGTTGGTCAGCGGGTCACAGGGTGCCCCCGGCCCACCGGGCTGGCCGCCGGGCTGACCCGGAACGGTCGGCGGCGGCGGTGGCGGCGCCTCCTTGCCGTTGCCCTTCGTGACGTCGCCCTCGCCGGTGACGGTGGGCAGGGGAATCTCCTCTTGGCCCTTGAGCGCCGTGTTCATGTACTTCTCCCATATAGGACCGGGCAGCGTCGAGCCACCGATGTCCTTGCCATTGGCGAGACGGATCTGCGGCTTCTTCGGGTCCCGGCTACCCACCCAGACGGCTGTGGCAATCTGCGGGGTGTACCCGACCGTCCACGCGTGGGCGTTGTCCTTGTCGTCGTACTCCCAGGTGCCCGTCTTGGCGGCGGCCTGACGGCCGTCTTCGAGCGAGAGATGGTTGGGGGCGGGAATCTGCTTGAGGACGCCGGTCACCTCATCGGTGATTTTCTTGTCGATCCGCTGCTCCGGCTTGATGCGCTCGCTGCCGACGACCTTCCACTTACCGGTGTCCTTGTCCTGCTGCTCCACCTTGATGACGAAGTGCGCCTTGATGTACTTGCCGTCGTTGGCGAACGTCGCCATCGCGTTCGCGTGGTCGAACACGGTGAGCGGGTACTTGCCGAAACCGGTGTAGTTGTCGAACGGGTTCTTCTCCTTCTTCGACAGGTCGTAGGCCCGCGGTGGGTTGACGTCCCACATGGTGGTCACGCCGGCCTTCCGGGCCATGTCGACGACCTTGTCGGCGCCGATGGTGTCGGCGACCCAGTAGAAGGGCACGTTGTACGACTGGACCGTCGACTCTTCGAGGGTGCAGTACTTGCCGCACTTGAGGTTGGTCCGGCCGGCGTTACCGATCGGGTCCTTGGAACCCTCGGGCTTGTACGGCGTGGGGTCCCAGTGCGACTTGACGGAGATGCCGGCCTCGATCGCGGCGGCGAGGGTGTAGACCTTCATCGAGGAGCCCGGCGGGTGACCACCAGTCAGGTCGCCATTCTTGTCGGTGTTCATGCCGGCGTAGTCGAAGTCGGCACCGCTGTCACCGCCGTAGTAGGCGAGCACGCGGCCCTTCTTGGGGTCGATCGATACCACCGCCGCCATCAGGTTCTTGGGCTGGTCGTTGAGCTCCGAGCCCTTCTTCGACTGCATGGCGACGTTCTCGGCGGCCGTCTGGAGCTTCGGGTCGATGGTCGTGGTGATCCGGTAGCCGTCGTCCCGCAGCGCGTCGACACAGCTCGTCTTGCCCTCCGCGCCGCTGTCGGAGCAGAGGCCCATCGCGTCCATCTCCTGACGGACGTAGTTGATCACGTTGCCTCGGGGGGTGTCGACGCCGAAGCCGTTGCCGCCCTTCTTCGGTGGCAGCACCTTCGGGTATTCGATCGGGGTGGCGGGGTCTAGCCAGCCCTCCTTCTTCATCCCGTCGATCACGTAGTCCCACCGCGTCTTGGCGTCGGTCGGATTGACCGCCGGGTCGTAACCCCTGTGGGTGTCGGTCGCGACCGGCTGCTTGATCAGCGCGGCCAGGACCGCGCCCTCGGCGGGGGTCAGCTTGATCGCCGACTTGCCGAAGTACGTCTGTGCCGCCGCCTCGATGCCGTACGCGCCGCGTCCGAAGTAGATGACGTTCAGGTAGTGCTGCATGATCGTCGGCTTGTCGTACTTGTCGTTCAGCTTGGAGGCGAGGATGGCCTCCTTCACCTTCCGGCCGTACGTGTCGTCCTTGAGGTTCTCGAACGCGTTGCGGGCGTACTGCTGCGTGATCGTCGAGGCGCCCTGCTTGTCACCGTTGGAGACGTTGTTCCACGCGGCCCGGACGATGCCCTTGTAGTCGACGCCCGAGTGCCGGTAGAAGTTCCGGTCCTCGGCTGCCGCCACCGCGTGCTGCACGTGCTCCGGGATCTGGTTGATGGTGACGAAGGTGCGGTTCTCGCTGCCCAGCTTGGCGAGCGTGGTCCTGCCGTCCTTGGCGTACACGGTGGTGGACAGTGGCAGCGGCATCTCGTTGGGCATGACGACGTTCGTCGAGTAGTAGGTGAACCCGACCACGCCGACACCGGCGAGCATGATGAAGACGGCGAACCCGGCGATCAGCAGGTTCATCCGCTTGCGCTTCTTGGCCCGAGCCGCCCCGGCCGGGTCACCCGCGCCGCGACCGCCCCGGCCACCGCGACCCGGACCGTTCGGTCCGCCGGGGCCTCCGGGGCCGCCCGACCCGCCGGAGACCGGCGAGACACTCGCCCGGGCGACCGCCGCGCGGCCGCCCACCGACGCGGAGCCGACGCTGGCCCGGCCCGCCGAGGCGGCGCCGACGGCGGCGGCGCCGACCCGCGCCCGACCTGCGGGCGCGCCCGGCGCCGGGGACACCGGAACAGAGGCCCGGCCCGCGCCGGCACGGCCCGCGGCCACACCCGGCGCCGGCGACACGGGCACCGAGGCACGGCCGCTCCGGCCCGGCGTGGCCGAGCCCACCGATGCGGACCCGGCCGCGGCACCGCCGCGCGGCGGCACGGCAGCCGAACCGCCCACCAACGCGCGACCGCCCGCTGCCGGCGGTGTCACCGAGGCACGGCCGGGGGGCGCCGCAGGCTCCGAGGCGGACCAGCCGCCCGCGCGGGAGTCACCGCCGGGTCGGCGGTACGCGTCGTCCGCGCCCGGTCCGGGGTCGCCGTTCGGGCCCGGGTACTGGGCCCGCCCACGCGCAGAACTGGGATCGCCGTACGAGTTCATTCTTCACACCCTGCCGGTCGCGGTGGAGCGCGACTGCGCCGCCACCGGGTTGCCGTGAGTTGCTTCACCCGGGACGCCGGCACGGGGGTGCCGGCTCGCCAAGGTCATTGCTGTATCAATCGGGCCAATCGGACCAACGATTGGTCGGCCGTCCCGGGTCATGTCCACAGCCCCGGGGCCGGTCGAACCAACTGAGATCACCGTTGCGCCTCTCGCCTCCGCCGACCCGCGCCTTCGGCGCCCGCCGCGTTCTGTTCGCCAGCGCCAGCACCGTCGCCGTCACCCGTGAGACCGTCCCGGCCGAGCAGGTACTGCTCGACGAGATGGTTCCAGTCACAGCCGAGGCACACCTCCACCACGAAGACCTGGAACTCACGTAGCGTCATCGCCAGCACGGGCAACTCGGCCAGTGTGCGGGCCTGTCCGGCGGACTGCTTGAGTTCGTCCCCGTAAATGTAGTGGACGAGGGTCAGGTTCTCGCTGCGACAGATGGGGCAGCGGCGGTCGGTCGGTTCACCGTGAAACCGGGCAGCGTTCTTCAGGTACGGCGAGGCGTCGCAGACGTCGTACGTGCCGACCCGGCCGGCCAGGAGCTCACGCAGCACCGCTCGCTTCTGTAGCGAGTAGTCGACGACCTGGCGCTGCGTACGCATGCGGAGAAGGGTACGCGGTCCGGCCCGACGAGGCGACCACGGTCACGATCCGTGACGGCGGGACCCCGGAACCGGGTTTGCCCTGGCCCACGCGACCCGCTAACGTGCGATGTATCGGTCCGATACATCGCGGCGGTTACCGCTCCGCGCCGGAGGGTAAAGAGAGGGTGGCTCGTGCTCGAATTCGCCATCCTCGGCCTCCTGCAGGAGTCTCCGATGCACGGCTATGAGCTGCGCAAGGAGCTGACCGCCAAACTCGGCGCGATCCGGGCGGCGATCAGCTACGGCTCGCTCTACCCGACCCTGCGCAGGTTGCAGGCGGCGGGATGGATCACCGAAGCTGCCGAGACGCCCGCCACCGCCGAGGAGGTTCCCGCGCTGACCAGCCGACGAGGTCGGGTGGTCTACAAAATCACCGCGGAGGGCAAGGAACGCTTCGCCCAGCTGATCGCACAGGCTGGGCCCGAGACCTACGACGACACGGGTTTCGGTGTGCACTTCGCGTTCTTCGCCCGGACCGACCAGGCGACCCGCCTCCGCATTCTGGAGGGTCGCCGCCGCAAGATCGAGGAACGTCGCGAAGGGCTTCGCGACGTGCTGGGCCGGGCGGCCGAGCGCCTCGACGCTTACACCCTGGAACTGCAGCGCCACGGCCTGGACGCCTGTGAGCGTGAGGTCCGCTGGCTGGAGGAGCTCATCGCCAACGAGCGCTCCGGCCGAGCCCCGACAGTCCCGCACGGGACGGCCGGTGGCCGACGAGAAGACAACAGCCCGCCTCCACCTGGAGAGACCAGGAAAGAGCGGCCGTGACAGAAAAGAAGGAGGCAGACGCTATGGGCTCCGTCCGCGTCGCCATCGTCGGTGTGGGTAACTGCGCCTCGTCCCTGGTTCAGGGCGTCGAGTACTACCGGAACGCCGACCCGAACGACCGCGTCCCGGGTCTCATGCATGTCGCCTTCGGCGACTACCACGTCAACGCCGTGGAGTTCGTCGCGGCATTCGACGTGGACGCCAAGAAGGTGGGCATGGACCTCGCGGAGGCGATCGTCGCCAGCGAGAACAACACCATCAAGCTCTGCGACGTGCCGCCGACCGGCGTGTCCGTGCAGCGCGGTCCGACCTTCGACGGTCTGGGCCAGTACTACCGCGAGATCATCGAGGAGTCCGACGCCGCCCCCGTCGACGTGACGCAGGCGCTGCGCGACGCGCAGGTCGACGTCGTCGTCTGCTACCTCCCGGTCGGCTCCGAGCAGGCCGCCAAGTTCTACGCCCAGGCCGCGATCGACGCCGGCTGCGCGTTCGTCAACGCCCTGCCGGTCTTCATCGCCTCCGACCCGGAGTGGGCCCAGAAGTTCACCGACGCGGGCCTGCCGATCGTCGGTGACGACATCAAGAGCCAGGTCGGCGCCACCATCGTGCACCGCGCCCTCGCGAAGCTCTTCGAGGACCGCGGCGTCGAGCTGCTGCGCACGTACCAGCTCAACTTCGGCGGCAACATGGACTTCATGAACATGCTGGAGCGCACCCGCCTGGTCTCGAAGAAGATCTCGAAGACCCAGTCGGTCACCTCGCAGATCCCGCACGAGATGAGCAAGAGCGACGTGCACATCGGCCCGTCGGACCACGTGCCGTGGCTGGACGACCGCAAGTGGGCGTACATCCGCCTGGAGGGCCGCTCGTTCGGCGACACCCCGCTCAACGCGGAGCTCAAGCTCGAGGTGTGGGATTCTCCGAACTCGGCAGGCGTCATCATCGACGCGGTCCGCGCCGCGAAGATCGCCCTGGACCGGAAGATCGGCGGCCCGATCCTGTCGGCCTCGTCGTACTTCATGAAGTCCCCGCCGGTGCAGTACGCCGACCACGACGCCCACCAGGCCGTGGAGGAGTTCATCGCCGGCGAGGTCGAGCGCTGACCCGCTGAACCACGCACGAAAGAGGCCGGATCCAGATGGATCCGGCCTCTTTCCGTCGGTCGCTCAGTGGGTTCCGTGGTGCCCGGTCATCGCCGCCTCCGCTGCGGCACCGGAGGGCGCGGGCGCCGACCGACCAGCATTCGAATTACGGTCGTCGGCCCGTGGCCGCGTCTGCGTGGCCCCCGACGAGCCCCCCGCCCGGCCCCGGAGTAGATCCCGGGCGTACGCGCTGACGGCATCGCCGAGGCGAGCCTTCAACTGCACCTGGTGCTCCTGCAACGACAGGTCGTACTCGGCCCGCCGCATCCGGGCACGACGGTCGATATCGTCTTGTTCGGCGGCGTACTCCTCGACGGCCCGCCGTTCCTCGGTGCTCACCCGTTCCGCGAAGATCCGCTGGGACGCGGCGGACCGGATCTTGAACAGTTCGTCGTAACCGCTGGTGCCCCCGAAGAATTTCACCACTACCGGCAGACAGTCGACGGCTACGAAGAACAGCCGTATCGCCCATGTGGCGACGCCGAGCGCGAAGCTCTGGCCGGACAGCGTATGCAGCGCGTCAAGCCGTTCCAGGAAGCCGATCGGTCCCTGGTGGCTCCGCTCCTCCTCAACGCGGCCATCGATCTGCGCGTCCCGATCCTTCTCGAAGTCGCTGACCGCCGACCCGAGCCGGCCCTCGAGCACGGTGATCCTCTGACGTAGCGCTGCCAGCTCGGTGGTGTTCTGCGCGATGGGATGCGTACGGGCGAACTCCTCGGCGTCGGCGGTCCGTTGCCGGCACAGCGGGCCCTGACCCGGGCGCCCGGTGAAACCCACCCCACGGCCGCCGGCGCACTCCTTCACCGCGTTGTTCCGTAGCCGGTTGAGGTCGGCAGTGTCCTTGGTGACGACCTCCTGCAACTCCGTCGCCTCGGCGCGGAGCCCGCTCAATTCCCGTCGAACCGAGGCCGGGGTGGTCGCGAAAGTGAGTGTGTAGTCCGCACACTCCGGACTGACCGCGCCCTGTCCCTCGGCGATCGCCCGCTCCTCGCTGTTGCACTCCACGAGATTGGCGCGGAGCGCCGCGAGCTGATCACCACGCTCGTCCTTGATGTGCTGCACGATCGCGGTCTCGAAGATTCGCATGATGAGCGGCTCGGCGATGATGAACCCGAACGTCAAGGCAACGGTGAGCCGCATCACCAGAGAACCGACCCGACGAGCACCGCCCACCATGCTGGTGACCAGCAGGCGGTCCAGATTCAGCACGAACACCGCCCAGAGCAGGGCCGGAACAAGATGCACCGCAGAGACCACGCCCAGCGACTGGTTGATCGCGATCCACATCGAGAAGCCTGCGATCAGCGCGGTGCCGAGCACGACTCCGCCGAGCGCGGTGTGGCGGGCGCGCTCGTGCCAGATCTGTCGGAGCAGCGCCTCGTCCACACCGGCGAGGGCCCGCAACAGCCGGCCCGGGTCGACACGTCCACCCCGGCTCGCCGTACCGGCTGTCAATTCAGGCGGTGGGTTCGAGTTCTCAGGCAATGTCTTCCTCACTGGGAATTGGGTCCGGCTCTGTCGGGTCATCGGCGGCCACCGCCCGGCGGTGGCCGTCCCGCCCCGCGCCGAGTGGGATCGTCGGTCCGCCGTCGACCGCCCGAGGGATCTCGCTCCCACCCATACGGCGGCCGGCGACCTCGTCGAGCAGGCGCATCGGATCGACAGGCATCCGATCGAAGTAGCCGCGTTCGACCATCATCTGAAGCGTCTCGCCGAGCTGCCGACGGCGTTCGCGGTCGTCCTCGCGCATCCGTTCGGCCACTTGGCCGACGTTGACCTCGTTGCGGACGACGCCAAGCGCCTCGGCGTGGGCAGGCCCGGCAGCAAGGAGGTCCGCGTACCGGTTGACCTCGCTGTTCTCCCAGGCCACGTCGATGCGCCCGACTTCGTGTTCCCACTCCTTGTCGCGGACGCGCCGACGCTGGTTCCGCAGATCCGCCGAGGGATGCACGAGCACCGAGGAGAGTTCGATAGCCATTCCCCGGACTGTCGGCGGCACCAACATGCAGTACGCGGTGACCTGGGCGTCCACTAGGCGCCGCACCTCGTTGATGTCGTCGATCCGGTGGCCCTGCCCCAGGCTCTTGAGGTCCCGGTCCTGGGCCAGGTGGTTCGCGAGCACTGCGGAGAGGTCCATCAGGCCCGACTCAGCCACCACTTCGGGTGCCAGAACCTGACAGCGGAAAGTCACCGCGATGGTGAAGTCGTCCGCAGCGCTAACCGAGGGGATGGAGAACTCACATTTGATCATGGAGGCACGCCGCTGCACGATGCTGACCGCGACCGCGTCGACGACCACGTCGTCGCCGAGGTCGACGTGACGGTCGCCGTACAGCCGTTGACGGCCGTTAACCTTGAAGACATAGACCCCTCCGGGCGGCACCGGCGGAAGGTCGCCCGCGTTCCGCTTGGCCGGCAGGAACAAGCGCCGGGGCACCGGCGGTAGCGACTTCTCGGTCAATACGGGGTAAAACATGTCTGATGCGCCTTCCTGGGATGTCGTGAAGAGCGGTTCAGTGTGAGAGGGCACGCGCAGGGGTACCGGCGAGCGCGGCAAGCAGGGCGGTAACCACCGGCCGATGGGTGCCCGCATCGTCGAACGGGTGCCGAAGTGCCCACGCCAGATCACGCCGCAGCAGAACGCACTCCTCCGGAGTCAGCTCGTCGCGTATCGCGTCGCCCAGCCGACCCACGGCACCGCTCACCGCGGGCTCGTTCGCCGCAGCGTCCAACGTCGCGCGTAACGCGTCTATCCCCGCGCCCCGGTGCGGCAGGCTTCGCAGCACCTCGGCCCAGAGCGCGCCGACCGTCGACGTGACCTGAGGTCGTTCCCGGAGGAGGTACGCGACCATCGGCTCGTCCCGGTCCAGATGTCGAACCGTGAGAACCTCCAGCACCGACTCGATCGCATGTCCGCGCAGCCGAAGCTCCACAGCGCCGTGAAGGGTGTGCCGCAACCGGACGAGCAGGCGCTTCAGCAGCGCCTCGGCACCCTGAAGGTCGCCCTCCGTGGCGCAGAGGAGTAGACCGAGCGAACGTGCGGCAACCACACGCACCGGCTTGCCGCGCGTGGACAGGTGCCACAGCCAGCGCACCGCTTCGGTGGGGTAACGGATCCCGAGCGGACCACCGAGCGCCATGGCTGCGGTGACGGCGCAGTTCTGCCCCTTACCCTCGGACCAATCGAGGACGGTCCGAAGCGCCACCGGAGCGAGCACATCGTCACCGGCCATGAACGAGACGGTGGCGACGGCGGTGAAGCGCTCCGCAGCCCTACCCGCCGCCCATATCCGCAGCAGATCGCGTGCTTCACCGGCGGCGCTGCGATTGCGGGCAAGCAGGGTAACCCCCAGTGCGAGTTGCAGCCGGGTGTCGAGGTCTGGCACGGCTGCCAGTTCGTGCATCCAGACCCGCAGCGGCCGCCAGAGCCGGTAGTCACACTCGTACAGCTCCCGCAGGACGTGCTCGCGCATCGATGCGGCGACGAAGACGAGCCTGCGCTCGTCACCAAGGCCTATGTCGAGCGTCGTGCCCTCCCGCCGGGTGATGAGACCTCCGTCCCGATGCAGCCCGCGACGCCCTTGGAACCCGGATGGCGACGGAGCCTGCGCGGCAACGGCCGTCTCCGGCTGGAGTCCCTCCTCCCGGTCGACCTGCCGCAGCCTGGCGTGCAACTCCTCGAAGGTGCGTTCCGGCAACTCGTAGGCGAAAGCGAGAGCCGCCACGGTCAGCAGCTCCGCCCAGCTCGTCGTCTCGCCGAACCATTCCTCCACACGGCGCTGCGCGGTGCGCTCCGCCTCGTCGAGGGCGGCCTCCACACCGCGGGACAGCCGTTCCAGCAGCCGTACGACCTCGGCGGGGCGTCCGAGTTCGGTGACCCGCTGTCGGATCCGTTCCGCGTCCTCGGGTGATAGCGGCGAGACCGCTTCCTTGCCGAGATAGGCGTCGACGATGGCAGTTGGATCTGGGCTCTGCCACGTCACCACGTGGCCGGGCAGTTCCCGGCGGAGGGTAGGGCGCGGCTCCGAGGTGACCACGAGGAAAGCGCCAGCCTTCTTCAGGCGATGGCTCAGCCGTCCGACGTCGAACGCCTGGACCGCACCGTCCCGGCGTTCACCCAGCCAGTCGAGCACGACATAGCCCCGATCCGGCACATAGTCGTAGTCAGCGAGCTGGGCCAGCGTCATCGCCGGAGACAGACCCGTCATCTGCCCGGTAGTCATCGCCTGCAGCAGAGCAAACGCCGAGGCACGCCGGCCACTGCCCTCCTCGCCGGCCAGCACCAACAAATGGGAGGCGCTCAGTGTGTCCTGGGCGGTGTCGTACCCCGCCGGCGGCACGTAGTAGCGCAAGGCCTGGTCGACGTCGGCCGAGCGCAGTCGACCCACCAGGGCGGGAGTGGCCATCGTGCCGCCGGACACTCCAAAGGTCGCCTGGGCGGCATGGACCTGACCGTAGAACTTGTTGATGACTCGTGCGCCGTACCGCTGATCGCCAGCGTCGGACTCGTCGTCAGCGGGCAGCGGGGGCTCGGTAGGCGAGGTCCGTGCCGGTTCCGCTTCTCCAGTGGCGCCATGCTGCGCGGTGTCGTTCCCGGCCGGCACCGATCCATCGAGATCGGGACTGGAGGGGACCGCCGTCCTATCAGCCATGGACCCCGCCAGAAATGCCGAAGGTGCCGTGGGCGGCGTTAACCTCGCGGTTGAAGACGTTCGTCACCAGAGAAGCCGGTCCGCTCCGGGGTTCGGCGTCCTGTGGCGGAGTGCTGGAATGCGGCGTTGCGGAGGGCTGCTCCGAGGTGGCCGACGTCGTGGAGTTCGCGAGATCGAGGCGGTGCACGTCGACCCCGGGCACGCGGAGCCAGCCGACCCCCTGGTACTCCTTCTCGGCGATGTCCACCTGGCGGAAATCGTTTGCGCCGAGTGTCGTGTGGCCCTGCCGGATCACATCCGTGAAGACGACCTCCGACACCATCCAGGCAAGATTGGCAGAGGTCGCGAGCTTGAGCGCCCGCCGGAGCGGCGTCGCGTTCAACAACCGGCTGACCGCCACGACACCCTGGCCGGCGTAGCCGTTGTCCGCCGGGTAGGCCACGCCCACGTGCAATGCCATCCGCAGACGCAGGCGGTCCTCTTTGCGAGAACAATTGAAACGTGCCAGTTCGGCGTCGAGCTGGCGCGGGAACTCGTCGATCAGCCGGGGCTCGTCCGGGCCCAACGGAATGAGGGAGAGTTCCTCGTCCCCCACTCCCTGCCGGCGCCAGGTCGTCCGATCCAGGCCCGCCCTTGCCGCTGCGGTGTCCAGGATCTGGACGAGGGTCCGCTGCATGTCATATTGCGCGCGGTCGTCGCGCTGGCCGTAACCCTCGGCGTCCACCGATACGCAGAGTCGACGACCGAAATCCTCGTGATGCTGCAAGGTGCCAACCTCTCCCGTGAAGCGAGCGCATGAAATCTGCTCGCCCACTGTGGAGGAATTCAGCTGGCCGGATGCCTCACTAATGTGGTGTCCGGCTGTCGGCTCGGCGACATGACGATCCGGTGGAGACCGCGCCGGGTCGATCGAACGAAGCAAAATAGTAGTAGAGCCGATACTGCGTGCGACGCAACTGTGCCGGTCAACTCCAGAGCCGGCCGAATGCCACGCCCGCCTCCAACTCCAGCAGCGTTACCTTGCGCGGCAGGCCGCCGCCGAAGCCGACCAGCTTGCCGCCCGCGCCGACGATTCGGTGACACGGCACGATCACGGGGATCGGGTTGCGGTTGCAGGCCACCCCCACCGCCCGCGCCGCCCCGGGATCGCCGACCAGCCGCGCCACCTCGCCGTACGTCAGCGTCTCCCCGTACGGAATGCGGGTCATCTCGCGCCACACCGCCCGCTCGAACTCGGAGCCGCGCGGAGCCGAGACGGGGACCGTGAACGCCGTCAGCTCACCGGCGAAGTACGCCCGTAGCTCGGCCACGGCCTGCCGGGACAGCGGATCGCCCGGCTCCTCGGCGGCGCCCTCGACGCGACCGAAGTGCGCCCCGCACACACTTTCGTCGTCGGTGGCCACGGAGAATTCCCCGATCGGCGAGTCGAGCACAGTCCAGCTCATCCCGCCATTGTCCCCGACGCGAGGCCTCCTGGACCTTGCGCGGCGTCGATACCGTGCGGGTCGTGGCCACGGGGACGCTCATCTTTCTGATCATCGGTGGGGCGGGTGTCGGGGTGCTGGCGCTCGCTCTGCTCGGCAGCGAGCTGCTGCACTTCGGGCACGCCGACGTGGACGGGCCGATCTCCACCGAGACGGTCGCCGGGTTCGCCGGCGCGTTCGGGTTCGGCGGGGCGATCGTCAACGAGCTGCTCGGCGCGCGTACCCCCGCGCTGATCGCGGGTGCGGCGGCCGGCGGCCTGCTCGCGGCCGTGCCCACGGCGTGGTTGGCGTCGCGGCTCAGTCGGGCGGCGCGCAACATGCGCACCGACCCCACCCCCACCCGCGACGACCTGGTCGGCGCGCTCGGCCTGGTGGTGACCCCGGTGCCGGTGAACGGGTACGGCGAGGTGCGGGTACGCGTGGCCGGTCAGCCGGTCAAGCTCAACGCCCGCGCCGACCAGCCGATCCCGGTCGGCGCTCAGATCTTCGTCGTACAGGCGCTCAGCGAGACCAGCGTGCACGTCGAAACCTACTGATTTCCTCCTCGCAGACGGGACTTCCCCTCCATGCCCCTGTTGATAGCTGTCGGCGGCGCGGTTCTCCTCGCGCTCGTCCTGGTGTTCTTCGTTCTGTCCCGGATCAAGGTGGCCGGGCCGAACGAGGCGTTCATCGTCACCGGCCGCAAGGGCCGCACCACGCAGACCGCCGACGGTGCCCGGTCGACCGACAATTCCGGGCAGAAGGTGGTGCTGGGCGCCTCGGTCTTCGTGCTCCCGGTGGTGCAGAAGCTCCAGTCGCTCGACCTGTCCAGCCGGCGGATCGACGTCGGCATCCGGGGCGCGGTCAGCAAGCAGGGCATCCGCGCCGACCTGCACGGCGTGGCGATCGTCAAGGTCGGCGGCACCGAGGACGCGATCCGCGCGGCCGCCCAGCGGTTCCTGCACCAGCAGGACGAGATCGACAACTTCACCCGGGAGGTGCTGGCCGGCGCGCTGCGCTCGATCGTCGGCCGGCTCACCGTCGAGGAGGTCATCCGGGACCGGGCGGCGTTCGCCAGCGCGGTGGCCGAGGAGGCCGAGCACTCGATGACCAACCAGGGTCTGGTGCTCGACACCTTCCAACTCCAGGACATCCTCGCCGAGGGCTCGTACCTGCAGGATCTGGGGCGACCCGAGGCGGCCCGGGTGCTCAAGGACGCGGCGATCGCCGAGGCGCGGGCCCGGCAGCAGGCCGAGCAGGAGCGACTGCTCGCCGAGGAGGCCATCGCCGAGGCGAACCGGAACCTGGCCCTCAAGCAGGCCGGCATCCAGGCGGAGATCGACGCGGCGAAGGCCAAGTCGGCCGCGGCCGGGCCGCTCGCCCAGGCGGAGCGGGACCAGGCGATCCTCTCCGAGCAGCAGAAGGTGGCGGAGCGCAACGCCGAGCTCAAGCAGCGTCAGCTGGACACCGAGGTGCGCAAGCCGGCCGACGCCGCCCGGTACAAGGTGGAGCAGGAGGCCGAGGCGGCCCGCAACGCTGCGGTGCTGAGCGCCGACGCGCAGCGACAGGCGGTCATCGCCGCCGCGCAGGCCTCCGCCGAGCAGGCACGGCTCACCGGTGAGGGCGAGCGGGCCCGGCGGGCCGCGCTGGCCGAGGCGAACGCGATCGAGGGCGCCAAGGAGGGTGAGGCCGAGCAGCGGCGGCGCTCCGCGATCGCCGAGGCGGTCGAGCGGGAGGGCACGGCCGAGGCGGCGGCCATC
Source organism: Micromonospora sp. NPDC005237 (assembly GCF_040607775.1). Taxonomy (NCBI): domain Bacteria; kingdom Bacillati; phylum Actinomycetota; class Actinomycetes; order Micromonosporales; family Micromonosporaceae; genus Micromonospora; species Micromonospora sp. NPDC005237. Next base: position 161,283 of record NZ_JBEXHJ010000002.1, read on the forward strand.
CTGGCCCGAGGACAGGCCGAGGCCGACGCGATGGCCCGCAAGGCCGAGGCGTTCGCGGCGTACGGCGAGGCCGCGGTGCTGGACCTCCTGGTCAAGGTGCTGCCGCAGGTGGTCGAGGCGGCGAGCGCTCCGATCGGGGCGATCGACAAGATGACCGTCATCTCCACCGACGGCGCGTCGTCGCTGACGAAGTCGGTGGCCGGCAACGTCGCCCAGGGACTGCAGCTCGGCAGCGACCTGACCGGCATCGACCTGGCCGGCCTGCTGGCGCGGCTGGGCTCGGCGTCCACGCCCAGCGGCAACGGCACCCCCGCGGGCAAGAGCCCGTCCGTGGACGGAACGGCCGTCGAGACGCGCTAGTAGGTAACGCCGATCGGGGCGTCGCTCTCACTCCGGGAGCGACGCCCCGGCCGCGCCAGCCAACGTCAGGGGATCAGGCCTTCGGCGCGGGCCCAGCGCAGCAGCTCGGCCTCGGCGGCGTCGCGGTCCAGCGGGCCGTGCTCCAGGCGCTGTTCCTTGAGGTGCTTCCAGGCCCGCCCCACGACCGGCCCCGGCGGTACGCCGAGCAGCTCCATGATCGCGTTGCCGTCCAGGTCGGGGCGGACCCGGGCCAGGTCCTCCTCGGCGGCGATCCGGGCGATCCGGTCTTCCAACGCGTCGTAGTCGGCGGCGAGCTGGGCGGCCTTGCGCCGGTTGCGGGTGGTGCAGTCGGAGCGGGTCAGCTTCTGCAGCCGGGGCAGCAGGTCACCGGCGTCGGCGACGTAGCGGCGCACCGCCGAGTCGGTCCACTCGCCCCGCCCGTACCCGTAGAAACGCAGGTGCAGCGCGACAAGCGCGGTCACCTTCGCGGTGATCTCCTTGGGATAGCGCAGGGCCTTCATCCGGGCCTTGGTCAGCCGCGCGCCCACCACCTCGTGGTGGTGGAAGCTGACCCGGCCGTCGGGCCCGACGGACTTGGTCGCCGGCTTGCCCACGTCGTGCATGAGGGCGGCCATCCGCAGGATGAAGTCGCAGCCCTCCTCCTCGAAGGAGACCGCGTTCTCGACGACCGTCAGCGTGTGCTCGTAGACGTCCTTGTGCTGGGCGTGCTCGTCGATCTCCAGCTTCAGGCCGGTCAGCTCCGGCAGGAACCGCTCGGCCAGCCCGGTGTCGACCAGCAGCCGCAGCCCGGTGATCGGGTCGGCGCCGCAGAGCAGCTTGGTGAACTCGTCCCGCACCCGCTCGGCCGTGATCCGGTCCAGGTCGGCGGCCATCTCGGTCATCGCCGCGTGCACGTCCGGGTGCACGGCGAAGCGCAGTTGGGCGGCGAACCGGGCCGCCCGCAGCATCCGCAGGGGGTCGTCGCCGAACGACTCACGCGGGGTGCTCGGTGTACGGATGACCTTGGCTGAGAGATCGTCCAGCCCACCGTGCGGGTCGGTGAAGCGGTGCTCCGGGAGGCTGACGGCCATCGCGTTGATGGTGAAGTCACGCCGCTTCAGGTCCTCGTCGAGGCTGGTGCCGTACACCACCACCGGGTTGCGGCTGACCTGGTCGTACGACTCGGCGCGGAAGGTGGTGATCTCCAGTCGGAGGCCGTCGCGCTGAGCGCCGATGGTGCCGAACTCCCGGCCGGTCTCCCAGATCGACTCGGCCCAGCCCTTGATGATCCGCAGCGTCTCGTCGGGGTGGGCGTCGGTGCAGAAATCCAGGTCGTCGCCGAGCCGGCCGAGCAGGGCGTCCCGCACCGAACCGCCCACCAGGTGCAGCTCGTGACCAGCGCGGACGAAGCGGCGGCCCAACTCGTCGGCGACCGGAGAGACCCGGAGTAGTTCGGCGACGGCGTTGCGCTGCGCGGCGGTGAGTTCGCGGCGGTCGGCGGCGTGAGGAGCGGAGGCTTCGGACATGGGATCGCCAGCTTATCGGGCCGGGGTGTGATCCGATCCGCCGGGCGCGGGTATCGGGCAGGGGTTGACTATGGTCTGTGACGTGCGGGTCGGCGCCCGGCTCGACGTACCCCTGGGAGGCTGGAGATGAGCGGCGGGCTCTACCGCAGCGCGAACGCCGCGCAGGACGGCGGTGCGGGAGCCAACGTCCGCCCCTCCGACGGCGCCACGTTCATTTCGGCCGAGCCACTGAACCAGCCGGCCATGGAGTCGACCGCCCCACCGCAGGAGCAGGTGGGCGAGGCGAGCGCCGCGACCAACAGCGCGGTGATGGCGGTCGGCAGCCTGGTCAGCCGGGGTACGGGCTTCCTGCGCAACCTGGTCATCGCGGCGGCGCTCGGCGGCGCGCTGGTCGGTGACGCGTACACCACCGCGCAGATCCTGCCCGGGATGGTCTACGAGTTCCTGCTCGGCGGCGTGCTCACCAGCGTGTTGATTCCGGTGCTGGTGCGTCGCCGCAAGGTCGACGTCGACGGCGGCCAGGCGTACGCCCAACGGCTGCTCACCCTGGCGGTGCTCGCCCTCGGCGTCGCGGCGCTGCTCGCGGTCGCCTTCGCCTCGACGCTGACGTGGCTCTACGGCAGCGGCCCGGCGAGTGGCGATTATTCGCAGCTGGTCACGGGGCTGGCCCGTCTCATGCTGCCGATGATCTTCTTCTCCGGACTGAGCGCGCTGATCAGCGCGGTGCTCAACACCCGGGGGCACTTCGCCGCGCCGATGTGGGCGCCGATCCTGAACAACCTCGTGGTGATCGGGACGGCGGGTCTCTACATCGCCGTGTTCGGCGCGGAGATCGTCCGCCCGGAGGAGATGACCACCGGGCGGATCCTGCTGATCGGCGGCGGCACCCTTCTCGGCGTCGCGGTCCAGGCGGCGGGTCTGCTGCCGGCGCTGCGCAAGGTCGGCTTCCGCTGGAAGCTGCGCTTCGACTTCCGCGCGCTCGGCCTACGCGACCTGGGCCGACTCGGGGCGTGGATGATCTGCTACGTCGCCGTGAGCCAGGTCGGCCTCATCGTGCTGTTCAACCTGCTGAACCGGGCCGGCAAGGAGAACGCCGCCGGCCCGCTGATCTACAACAACGTCTTCCTGCTGCTGATGACCGCACACGGGATCATCGCCGTCTCGATCATCACCGCGCTGATGCCCCGGATGAGCGCCGCCGCCGCCGACGGCCGGTACGCCGACGTCGCCGCCGACCTGTCGCGCGGCACCCGCACGGTCACGGCGGTGCTCGCCCCGATCGCGGTCTGCTACGCCGTCCTCGCCACTCCGATCGCGTTCACGCTGTTCCGGTTCGGCGCGTTCAACGAAAACAACGCCACCGCCACCTCCGTCGTGCTGCTCGCCGCCGCGCTGGCGCTGGTTCCGTTCGCGGTGAGCCAGCTCTTCACCTTCGCCTTCTACGCCCTGCCGGACACCCGCACCCCCGCGCTGATCAACATTCCGGTGGTGGCGCTGCGGATCGGCGTGCAGATCGTGCTCTTCGTGGCGTTCTCCGCCAGCTTCGCCGGCGCCGGGATGATGATCGGCAACGCGGTCTCCTACCTGGCGGCGGCGGTCGGCTCCGCCTGGCTGCTGCGCCCCCGGGTCGGGCGCATCGGCCTCGGGGAGATCATGCGTACCGGCGGTCGGGTCCTGGTCGCGTCACTCGGCGCGGGGCTGGTCGGCCTGCTCGTGGTCAAGCTGTTGCCTGGCGACGACACGCCGACCCGTCTGGAGGCCATCGTCCAGCTCGTGATCGGTGGCGCGGTGATCGGTGGGACGTACCTCGGTCTCGCCATGGTGCTGCGGATCGGGGAGATCACCGAGGTGGTCGGCATGGTCCGCCGCCGCCTCGGTCGCTGACCGCAAGGATCCGGGCACCGAAAGTCGTAGCCACACGGAACGTGACCACGGATCACCAGGCTGGGGATGCACCTGTGGATAACTCCGCGATTCGCCGGTCAACAACCGGATCGACCTGTGGATAACCAACCGTACGGCTGAGCGTGGTCGCCCGATCGGCGGGAACAGGCGGTTGGCGAGGTCACCACGCCAGGCCCGGCCCCGGCGTCGGTCACTTGCGGTGAAGCCGTAGATTGGCTAGTACATGTGCCAGCAACGTGGCTGACAACGGTCGTAACCGGACGACTTCCCCGACTCCCGGCACCCCGCCGGGTACGGCAAGAAGATGACATGTCGGGGAGACGGGCAACCCGGGTAAGGTCGCTCTCGACGGGTACGGCAGGCGCCGACGCTGCGCGTCGACACCGGTTGGCCGGTTCCTTCGACGGCAGAGCGGGAAGCCACATGCCCAGCAGTGCGGGTCCATCGATCGACACGATCACCGAGGGAGGACGGGTGACCCAGGTCGGCGAGGGTCAGGAGGCGGACGAGAGCGCTCCTCCGGTCATGACCTTCGGTGCTCCCACGGCCGGTGAAATCCTCGCCGAACGTTACGAGCTGGTCGAGCACATCAACAACGACAGCGCGGGTCGGCTGGTATGGCGGGGAGTCGACGTCATCCTGCGCCGCCCCGTCGCGGTGGTGCTGCGCTACCCGGGTGGCAACTCCGCCACCGAGATGCTCCAGGCCGCTGTCGCGGCCAGCCGCGTCATCCACCCCAACCTGGTCGGCGTCTACGACGCGATCGACGAGGCCGAGCGGGCGTACGTGGTCCGTGAGTGGGTGGACGGGCAGTCGTTGCGCGACCTGGCCGCCGATGGTCCGCTGGACCCGGCGCGGGCCACCGCGATCGGCAACGCCGTCGCCAGCGCGCTCGCCGCGGTGCACGCCACCGGGATGGTGCACGGCAACGTCCACCCCGGCACCGTGATGATCAGCGACGAGGGTCGCGTGGTCCTGGCCGACGCACGCACCGACGGTGACGACAGCCAGGAGAGTGACATCCGGGCGGTCGGCGGCGTCCTCTACTTCGCACTGACCGGTCACTGGCCGCACGCCGAGGCGCCGCTGCGCGGCGCCACCGCCGGCCATGGTCGGGCCGCCATCCCGGACGCGGTCCGGGACGCCGGGGGCGCCCTCGCGGCGCCCCGCCAGGTTCGGGCCGGGGTGCCCGCGTACCTGGACGACCTGACCATGGATCTGCTCGACGCCGAGATCGCTCCGCCGTCGTCCGACGTGCTGGCGGCCGAGTTGGCCCGGCTGGACGTGCCCGCCGAGGAGGAGCACTACCTCGACAACGGCGGGCCGCTGCGGTTCGCCGCCGACACCGAGGACGAGCCGTCGCCGCTGGCCGCGGCCGGTGGTCGCAAGGTCGCCATCGGCATCGCCGGCCTGCTGGCGGTCGCCCTGGTCGGTCTGCTCATCGGCATCAGCGCGCTGGGCGGCGACGACAAGGACCCGCAGAACAGCGCCGGGGCCACGCCCACCGCCAGCGCTCCGGCCGGCGAGGCCACCCCGGCCGCCGCCACGGTCCGCAACCTCGGCGTGCAGGGCATCCGGATCATCGACCCGGACAGCAGCAAGCGCGACGAACTCGGCGGCGCCGACAAGATCATCGACGGCGACAACGACAAGGGTTGGGAGACCGACCGCTATCCGAACGCCACGTACGGGAACCTCAAGGCCGGCATGGGTGTCTGGCTGGACCTGGGCTCGCCGCACACGGTGAAGTCGGTGCAGGCCGTGCTCTCCGGTCGAGGCGCCACCGCGAAGCTGCTCGCCGGCACGTCCGGCTACCCGTCGACCTCCAACGGCGACAAGCAGATGGTGGCGAACTACAAGACCGAGATCGGTGTCCTGAAGGAGCACGACGGCACCACGATGACCTTCAACGGCTTCAACGCCGACGAGAAGTACCGCTACCTGCTGCTCTGGTTCACCGAGCTGCCGGCCATCGGCGACGAGGACGGCTTCCGGCTCGGCGTGCAGGAGATTACGGTCCAGGGTTCGTGATCCGGCCAGCACGACCCGGGCACCGCATCCGCTGGACGTGGTGATGGACGGGCGCGACGCGGCAACGGACCTCGAGCTGCTGCGCGCCCACGTCGCCGGTGACCGGGACGCCTTCGCGGTGCTTTTCCACCGGCACCGCGACCGGCTCTGGGCGGTGGCCCTGCGGACGCTCGGTGATCGCGAGGAGGCCGCCGACGCCCTCCAGGACGCCCTGCTGTCGGCACACCGGGCGGCCGGCCGATTCCGTGGCGACTCCGCCGTCACCACGTGGCTGCACCGCATCGTGGTGAACGCGTGCCTGGACCGGATCCGACGCCGGCAGGCACACCCCACCGTTCCACTGCCCGACGGCAACCGGTCCGGCGACGGATCGGGCACCGGCGGGGTCGAGCCGGCCGCGCCGGCACAGGACCATGACACGGCGCTGGTCGTCCGCGCCGCGCTCGCCGCGCTGCCGATCGAGCAGCGGGCCGCCCTGGTGCTGGTGGACGTGCAGGGCTACCCGGTGGCCGAGGTGGCCCGCATCCTCGGTGTCGCCGAGGGGACGGTGAAGAGCCGCTGTGCCCGGGGTCGGGCACGGTTGGCGGTGCTGCTCGGGCATCTGCGGCCGGCGACGCCATCGCAGCCGGTCCCGGCCGGCCGGAACGCGGACGTGCCCGGCGTCACGCCGGGGAACCCGCGCCCGGCCGAGGGCGTCGGATCGGGGTCGGTTCGGTACCGGCAGGGCACCAGCCAGGAGGACGCGTGACGAACGAGGGGTTCAGGGAGGTCGACACCGACCTGCTCGCTGACTACCTCGGCGGCGCGTTGGACGGCACACCACAGCAGGCCCAGATCGCCCGGCTGGTCGACGCGGACCCGGCCTGGGCCGAGGCGTACGCGCTGCTGGCTCCCGCGGTGACGCAGGTCCGCGCCGAGCTGGCCCGCTGGGCCGAGCCCTCCCCGGAGCTGCCCCCGGCCGTCGCCGAACGGATCGCCGCCGCGCTGGCCGCGGCCGACACCCCGACGGACGACGCCTCGGCCACCCTCACCGGCGCCACCGGGTCGCCCGAGCCGGGTGCTCCCGCGATGCCGGTCAGTGTCCCGGCACAGGGCGGGCGTCGCCCCGGCGGCCCGTCGCCGACCGAGTCGGGTCGCGGCAGAGCCACCGGCCCGGGTCGCCGGCAGCGCCGCTGGGCTCGGACCGCCGCTCCGGTGGCCGCCGCGGCGGTCGCCGTCGTCGCGGTCGGTCTGGGCCTGCACCAACTCTCGACGAACACCACGGACAGCGGTGCCATGGACCGTCCGGCCAGCGCACCCGATGTTGCGGCAGCGGCCGGGGCAGCCCGCACCTCCGGGCCGGCGTTGCACAGCGGAACCGACTACACCCCGCAGACCCTCGGCCAGACAGCGACCACACGGCCGTCGCCGCTGCTGGGGGAGAGCAGCGGCGGCCCCCGCGAGCAGCACGGGGTGGACGCCGAAGGGGGTCGACGGCCCGCCCCCGACGGGTCGGACCAGCTGGCTCGGCTGAGCGGCGAGGCGGCGTTGACCGACTGCCTGTCGGCAGTGGCGGCGGAGCACGGCTCGGCCCCGCTGGTCGTCGAAGTGATCGACTACGCGCGGTTCCAGGGCGAGCAGGCGCTGGTGATCCGGTTCACCGACGCGACCGGGGCCCGCTGGGCCTGGGTGAGCGGCCCCGAGTGTGGCGTACCCGGGTCCGGCTCGGACAGCCGGTATTCGGCGCGGGTAGGGTGAATCCGCGGTCGTCGGTGCGATGAACGTCCACGTGACCTGACCCACGCCGATACCCGGCTCGGGAATCCCCGCTTCGTACGATGACGTTCTGGAAGTCAGCTGCCGGCACCCCCCAGGCGTCGGCACTCGGATCAGCATCGGTGCGCGCGCCGACGCCGAACACACACAACTCGGGAGACGGCAGTGGACGAGGTCCGCAACCTGATCATCATCGGCTCCGGCCCGGCCGGTTACACGGCTGCGGTCTATGCGGCGCGCGCCAACCTGAAGCCGCTGATCATTGAGGGCGTGCAGTCCGGTGGCGCGCTGATGACCACGACCGAGGTGGAAAACTTCCCCGGCTTCGCCGACGGCATCCTCGGCCCCGAGCTGATGGACAACATGCGCAAGCAGGCCGAGCGGTTCGGCGCCGAGTTCCTCACCGACGACGTGACCCGGGTCGAGCTGGTCGACACCGGCGACTCCGGCGCCGGCGCGGTGAGCACCGTGTGGGTCGGCGAGACGGCCTACCGGGCCCGCTCGGTCATCCTCTCCACCGGTTCGGCCTGGCGTCCGCTGGGTGTGCCGGGTGAGCAGGAATACCTCGGTCACGGTGTCTCCTCGTGTGCCACCTGTGACGGCTTCTTCTTCCGCAACCAGCACATCGTCGTCGTCGGCGGTGGTGACTCGGCGATGGAGGAGGCCAGCTTCCTCACCCGCTTCGCCGACTCGGTGACCATCATCCACCGGCGCGACTCGTTCCGGGCCAGCAAGATCATGGCCGACCGGGCGCTGAGCAACGAGAAGATCAAGGTCGAGTGGAACAGCACCGTCGAAGAGGTCCTGGGCGCCGACGGCAAGGTCACCGGCGTACGGGTCCGCAACGTGCACACCGGCGAGACCAAGGTGCTGGACGTGACCGGTGTGTTCGTGGCCATCGGTCACGACCCGCGCAGTGAGCTCTTCCAGGGCCAGGTCGAGCTGGACGACGAGGGTTACGTGAAGGTCCAGGCCCCCAGCACCCGGACGAGCGTGCCCGGCGTCTTCGCCGCCGGTGACGTGGTCGACCACACCTACCGCCAGGCGATCACCGCGGCCGGCACCGGCTGCGCCGCCGCGCTCGACGCCGAGCGGTTCATCGCGACGCTCAGCTGAAACAGGAAACACATCCCGGAGGAGGGCAATAGTGGGAAATACCAAGGCGGTCACGGACGCGAGCTTCGTCGCTGACGTGCTGCAGGCCGACAAGCCGGTGCTGGTGGACTTCTGGGCCGAGTGGTGCGGGCCGTGCCGCAAGGTGTCGCCGCTGCTCGAGGAGATCGCGGGCGAGATGGGCGACCAGGTCACCATCGTCAAGCTCAACATCGACGAGAACCCGGAGACCGCCCGCGCCTACCGGGTCATGTCGGTACCGACCCTCACCGTCTTCAAGAACGGCCAGCCCGTGCAGTCGATCGCCGGCGCCAAGCCGAAGGGCGAGCTGGTCCGGCTCATCGAGTCAGCCCTCTGATCCGCAGAGACACCACCGAACCCCGTACCCGCCCGTCGGGTGCGGGGTTCGCTGTCTCCCGGCCGGCACGAACGGCGTTTTTCCAGGCCGAGCCACCTGGTCGCCCCGGAACGCATAACCTCAAGCCGGGGCCGCCCGGCCAGCCAGATTCGTGCAGAGGGGGTCGTGCGTGCGTCCGATCCGAGCCGGAGACCGGGGACCCGCGGTCACGGAGATCCGTACCATCCTCACCGGCCTCGACCTGCTCGCCGCCGCCGGTCCGCACACCGACGAGTTCGACCTGGACACGGAACGCGCGGTCCGGGCGTTCCAGCAGTCCCGTGGGCTCAGCGTGGACGGCCGGGTCGGCTCGGAGACCTGGGGGGCGTTGGACGCCGCCCGCTGGCGGCTCGGCGCCCGCACCCTCTATCACGCGATCCCCGAGCCGCTCACCGGCGAGGACGTCCGGTCGCTGCAGGAACGACTGCTGGAGATGGGGTACGACGTCGGCCGCGCCGACGCCATCTACGGCATCCGGACCTCCCGTGCGGTGGCGCAGTTCCAGCGCGAGGTCGGGCTCACCCCCGACGGCTCCTGCGGGCCGCACACCATGGACGCGCTGCGCCGGATCGGTCGCAAGGTCGTCGGCGGCCGCCCCCAGTGGCTTCGCGAGTCCGACGCGATCCGCCAGTCCGGGCCGGCGCTGGTCGGCAAGACGGTGGTCATCGACCCCGGCCACGGTGGCACCGACCCGGGCATGGTGGTGCCGGACGGGCCGCTGCGCTGGACGGAGGCGGATCTCGTACACGACCTGGCGAGCAGGCTGGAGGGGCGGCTCGCCGCGTCCGGGGTGCGGGTTCAGCTCACCCGCGGTCCCGCGCCCGACACGTGCCTGCCGGACACCGACCGGGCGCTGCTGGCGAATTCGCTCGGCGCCGACGTCTTCATCTCGCTGCACCTGGACGGGCACGCCAATCCGGACGCGGACGGGGTGGCGACGTACCACTACGGCACCGACAACGGGGTGACGTCGGCGACCGGTGAGCGGCTGGCCGGGTTGGTGCAGCGGGAGATCGTGGCGCGGACCGGGCTGCGGGACTGCCGTACGCACGCCAAGGCGTGGGACCTGCTGCGGCTGACGCGGATGCCTGCGGTCCGGGTCGAGGTCGGCTACCTCACCTCACCCGTGGACCGCGCCCGGCTCGTCGACCCCCGGTTTCGGGACCGGGTGGTGGAGGCGATCGTGGCCGCGGTGCAGCGGATGTACTACCCGATCGAACGGGACGTGCCGACCGGCTCCCTCGACGTCAGCGAGCTGCGGGCGGTGGTGACCGCCGGCACGGTGGTCGACTGACGGCGAGCGCGTCAGCCGCTGGTGGAGCGGGTGGCCGGGGCGGGCCGGACCGGCCGGAGCAGGGTCTCCGGGCTCATCGACCCGAGCAGCTTCTCCAGGGCGTACTCGACGTCGGACTTCCAGCTCAGCGCCGTGCGCAGCTCGAGGCGCAGCCGGGGAAACCGGGGATGCGGACGTACCGTCTTGAAGCCGACGGAGAGGAAGAAGTCGGCCGGTGCCACGCACCCGCCGGCCGGATCGTCCGCGTCACCGAACTTGGCGTCGCCGAACGCCTCGATCGCCTTGATCCCCCGCTTCGTCAGGTCCCGGGCGACGCCCTGCACCAACATGCGGCCCAACCCGCCGCCGGCGAACGCGGCGACCACGTTGGCGGTCATCAACAGGGCGGCGTCGGCGGAGACCGGCGACGTCGGGAAGGCCATCGAGCGGGGCACGTAGGCGGGCGGGGCGTACATCACGAAGCCCGCCGGCATGCCGTCGACGTACGCGAGCTTGCCGCAGGAGCCCCACTCCAGCAGGGTCTGGGAGACCCACGCCTCCTTCTCCAGGCCCGGGTCACCGGCGGCGCAGGCCCGGTCGGCCGAGACCGGATCCAGCTCCCAGTAGACGCACTGGCGGCAGGGGCGCGGAAGGTCCTCCAGCGTGTCGAGGGTCAGGCTGACCAGACGTCGCGACATATGGCGCATCCCCACAATAGGCTCGGTGGTGAGGCCGGCATGGAACGACAGCGCCGCCTTCCTGCCCCCGACGAGCGATCGTACGCCGCCGATCGACCGGACGGGAGGGGACGCGCAAATGCCCACCCCACCGGGGGACGGTCCGCCATGTGGTCGATCCGTCCCGGCGCGGAGGCAGGCTGGCCTGGGCGGACTAGGATCGACATTCGGTGTCCCGTCCGCCATGGTCAGGAGCGTGCGGGGTACCCGGGGCGGGAGCCACCCGAGCTGCGATCGAGGTGAGGTCATGACCGGCACGACACTCGACGACTACACCGACCGGTACGCCCGGCGGGTACGCGGGATGACCGCCTCCGAAATCCGAGCACTCTTCGCGGTGGCCAGTCGACCCGAGGTCGTCTCCCTCGCCGGTGGCGCCCCGTACATCGCCGCGCTGCCGCTCGACGCGGTCGGCGAGATGCTGGGTCGGCTCGGCTCCGAGCACGGTGTGACCACCCTGCAGTACGGCATCGGGCAGGGCACCCTGGAGCTGCGCGAGCGGATCTGCGAGGTGATGTCCCTCTCCGGGATCGACGCCGCGTGCGGCGCCTCGCCCGAGGACGTGGTGGTCACGGTGGGCGGGCAGCAGGCGCTCGACCTGGTGGCCCGGCTCTTCCTCGACCCCGGTGACGTGGTGCTCGCGGAGGGCCCGACGTACGTCGGCGCGCTCGGGGTGTTCCAGGCCGCCCAGGCGCAGGTGGTGCACGTGCCGATGGACGCCGACGGGCTGATCCCCGAGGCGTTGGAGACGGCCATCGCCGACCTCGCCCGTGCCGGTCGGCGGGTCAAGTTCCTCTACACCATCCCCACCTACCAGAACCCGACCGGCGTGACGCTCAGCGAGGAGCGCCGGGAACGCGTGCTCGACATCTGCGAGCGCGCCGGCCTGCTCGTGATTGAGGACGACCCGTACGGCCAGCTGGGTTTCGAGGGTGAGGCCCCGGCACCGCTGCGGGCCCGGCGGCGCGACGGTGTCTTCTACCTCAGCACCTTCTCCAAGACGTTCGCGCCCGGCCTGCGGGTCGGTTGGATCCTCGCGCCCCACGCGGTCCGCGACAAGCTGGTCATCGCGAGCGAGGCGCAGATCCTCTGCCCCAGCGGCTACGCGCAGGCCGCCGTGGCGACCTACCTCGGCACCATGCCGTGGCGGCAACAGCTCAAGGTCTACCGCGAGGTCTACCGCGAACGCCGCGACGCACTGCTCGACGCGCTGGCCGATCTGATGCCCGAGGGCACCAGCTGGACGACCCCGGCCGGTGGCCTCTTCGTCTGGGCCACCCTGCCGGACGGGCTCGATTCGAAGGCCATGATGCCGCGCGCCATCGCCGCCCGGGTCGCCTACGTGCCCGGCACCGGCTTCTACGCCGACGGCACGGGCACCGGCGCCATGCGACTGAACTTCAGCTTCCCGCCCCCGGAGCGGATCCGCGAAGGCGTCCGCCGACTGGCCGGCGTCATGGAGCAGGAGATCGCGACGCGCCGCGTCTTCGGCGCCGTGGGCGGTGCCGCCGGCCGGCGGGGCCGGCCCGGCTCCGACGTGCCGGGTCCCGACTTGGCATGATGCCGGCATGGGTACGACCGCTGCCGAGCGCTTCTCCGTGACCGATTCCGCCGTCGCGGCCGACCTGCGTGTGCTGGTGCTCGCCGGCGGGCTCTCCTACGAACGGGACGTGTCGTTGCGCTCCGGTCGTCGGGTGCTCGACGCTCTGCGTGCCGTGGGCGTCGAGGCCGAGCTGCGGGATGCCGACGTGGCACTCCTGCCCGCCCTCGCGGCCGACCCGCCGGACGCGGTCGTGATCGCCCTGCACGGCGCCACCGGGGAGGACGGCTCGCTGCGGGGAGTGCTGGACCTGTGCGGCATCCCGTACGTCGGCTGCGACGCCCGGGCCTCCCGGCTCGCCTGGGACAAGCCCTCCGCGAAGGCGGTCCTGCGCGAGGCGGGCATCCCCACGCCGGACTGGGTGGCCCTGCCGCACGACCGCTTCTCCGAACTGGGCGCGGTTGCCGTGCTGGACCGGATCGCCGACCGGCTCGGTCTTCCGCTCATGGTCAAGCCGACGCAGGGCGGCTCGGGTCTGGGCGCCGCGGTGGTCCGGGACGCCGCGTCACTTCCGGCCGCGATGGTCGGTTGCTTCGCGTACGACTCGACGGCACTGGTGGAGCGGTACGTGCCCGGCATGGACGTGGCGGTCTCCGTGATCGACCTCGGGGACGGCCCGCAGGCGCTGCCGCCGGTGGAGATCGTGCCGCGTAACGGCGTGTACGACTACGCCGCCCGCTATACCGCCGGTCGGACCACGTGGCACGCTCCGGCCCGGCTGGAGCCGGAGGTGGCCGCCTCGGTGGCCGAGGTCGCTCTCGCCGCGCACACCGCGCTCGGTCTGCGGGACCTGTCCCGGGTCGACGTGATCGTGGACGCCGCCGGCCAGCCGCACGTGTTGGAGGTCAACGTCTCGCCCGGCATGACGGAGACGTCGCTGCTGCCGCTGGCCGTCCAGGCCGCCGGCCTGGACTTCGGCCGCCTCCTCGGCTCGCTGGTGACCCGGGCCGCCGCCCGCCGCACGGCCTGACCCTGACCTCGACCCATCGCACTCCCGCCGGCCGTGCGGTCGGCGGGTGCCGCATCCGCGGACCTCTCGCCAACCCACGGCCGAACCGGCGGTCAGCGTGGCGCGCGTACGTCGGGTGGGATGCGCCCGTCGTCGGTGACGATGGTGGGGGCGCTGCGGGGGGACGGAATGACCGGGCCGCGTTGATCGCCTGTCGACTCGGGGGCGTCTTCGGGCGCCTTCGCGGATTCGGCCACGGCTTCGGGAGTCGAGCTGTCGGAGTGCGTCGACGCGGCAGCGTCCGCTGCCGTGGCGCCGGTTACCGTGGCGCCGGGGGACGCGGCCCCCGGGCTGGTGTCCAGGGCCGGGGTCTTCGGGCCGCCGTCCCCGTCAGCGCCAGGGTCGGGGGCGTCGGCGTCGCTCTCGACTGCTGGCTCCGGGATCTCCTCGGCCGCCTCGATGACCGACACGACCTCCTCCTGGGCGGCTGCGGCATGGGCAGCCGCCGCAGCGGACTGGGCCAGCAGGCTCGACGGCGCCTGCCACTGGATGCGGGGCGGCTCGGCGAGCGGCCGGCCACCGAACTCGGCGAGCCAGGCAGCGACGAGCGCCAGATTTTCCCGCCACTGCGCCTCGGAGATCGGCGGCAGGATCGAATCCCACAGGGACAGGAAGGTCCCTCGCAACTGAAGCCGGCCGTACGGTCGAGCCAGGAACCACATGTGCAGGTGGGCGGAGCCGTCGCCCCACCGGTTGACGTGCACCCGCGCCACGCCGTCCAGAGACCGGATGGCCCGCTCCAGACGTACGGTCATCACGCCCAGCTCGGCGGCGAGCAGATTCGGCAGGTCACCCAGGTCGAGGTGGGTCCGCGATTCCAGGATGAGCACCATCGGCAGGCCGGTCGGCCGGTCCATGGCGCGGACCCGCCACCGCTCTCCCACCCAGATGTAGGCGTCGTCCGGAGCGTTGCAGGCGGTGCATTCCCGGAGGCCCTCGCCCTTGCGTGGCGGTTCGACCGGGACCGGGTCGTCGAGCTGCTTCACGCGGAGGTCACCCTCGAAGGGAAACGAGGGCCACTGGGTGAAGTCCGGGACTGAGGGAGGGGTGTCGTGCACGACGCTGACCCTAACCGAGTCTGGCACCGCTGTCCCCTACCTGTTCGACCGGTCCCGACCCTCCCGATCAGCGTTCATCGTCGATCGCTGTTCCCGTCAGCGCTGACCGCCGGAGCGATATCCACAGGCTGCCGAGAACGCAAACACAGGCCGTCATCCACAGGCTGGCACCCGCTTTCACGCGGGGTTTCACGTGAAACGAGGGGTGCCTGTGGACAACGGGTGTGGATAACTTTTCGGCCCCTCAGTCGTTGCCGGCGTACCCCGTCGTCGCCGTGTTGGTACCGGGCGGCACCGAGGTCGCCTCGCCCGGAGGGTTGGGGCCTTGGCGGTGTGCCATGTGCCGGCGGGGCCGGTGCTTGCGTGGTCGCCGTTTCACGTGAAACGGGTGGCCCTGGCCGAATCCCGCGACGGAACGCCCTTCAGGGCAGACGAGTAGGTGCCCCGTGCGGCCCCTCAGTGAGCCGCTGCCGTCCCGAGGACGGAGAGGGGTGCCTCGGGTCGACCCGGCGCCCTGCGAGCGCCCTCGTCGCTCGTGTAGGTCATCCGCCGTCCGGTCCGCCCTCGCGGGTCTCGCGCGCCGTGGGCTGGTCGGTTCCGTGCTCTGCTCCAACTGACTCGGCGCTGTCCTCGCTGACTCTGCACGGGTCGACCCGCGCTGACTCTGCACGGCTGAAGCCGCACGGACATCGCGCGACCGTCGGCGCTCACTCCGCGCCACGCTCGCCAGCTTCGCGAGCGTGAGCCCACACTGACTTCGCGGTCGACCCACGCTGCGCTTCGCGCAGCCGGCGCTCGGCCTCTCGGGCCCGTCGACTCCCCAGGATCCGACAGCGCCCCGTCGAGGGACCGGCCGTCCCGGCCCAGATCTGGCACCGCGCCACCGAGGGCCGACCGTCCCGCCGCAGTTCTGGCGCCGCGCCGCCCAGGGGTCGACCATCTCGGTCTAGGTCTGGGCGCCGCGCCACCGAGGGCCGACCGTCCCGGCCTGGATCTGGCACCGCGCCGCCGAGGGGCCGACTATCGCGGCCCAGTCCTGGCACCGCGCCGCTGAGGCGTCGACCATCCCAGCCTAGGTACGGGCAGCGCGTCGCCGAGGGGTCGACCACTTCGACTTACCGAACTCTCGTGTGCCGCACCGAGATGGCACCGGTTCATGCGCTCGCCGCCAGGCACCTGCGGCCGAGCCGGCACCCGGGGCCGGGGGCTGGCCAGCCGAGAGCGAACAGGTTCTGACCGCTGAGCGCGTGGTGCCGTTTCACGTGAAACGAGGACGGATGCGGAACGGCCGCGCACCCCGAGGGGACGCGCGGCCGTAATGGGAGACGGGACGCTCAGTCCTCCGTCTCCTCCTCCTGCGGCACGCCGATGATGCCGACGATCCGCTCCAGGTCGTCCACCGTGGCGAACTCGATCGTGATCTTGCCCTTGCTCCGGCCGATGTCCACCTTCACCCGGGTGTCGAAGCGGTCCGACAGTCGATCGGCGAGATCCGACAGGGCGGGCGCGTGCGGCTTCGGTCGCCGCTTGGCGGCCTGGCCCTTCGCGGGGCCGTCGTTCAGGGTGAGAGCCACGATCTCCTCGGTCGCCCGCACCGACAGCCCTTCGGCCACGATGCGCAACGCCAACTGCTCCTGGGCCTCCGAGTCGTCGAGGCTCAACAGCGCGCGGGCGTGGCCGGCAGACAGGATGCCCGCGGCAACCCGGCGCTGCACCTGGGCCGGCAGGTTCAAGAGCCGGATCGTGTTGGAGATCTGCGGCCGGCTGCGGCCGATCCGGCGGGCCAACTCCTCGTGGGTGGCACCGAACTCCTCCAGCAACTGCTGGTACGCGGCGGCCTCTTCCAACGGGTTCAGGTTGGCCCGATGGATGTTCTCCAGCAGCGCGTCGCGGAGCATGGCGTCGTCGCGGGTGTCCCGGACGATCGCCGGGATGTTCTCCCGGCCCACCGCCTGGGCAGCCCGCCAACGGCGCTCGCCCATCACCAGCTCGTACTTCTCGTCGTCGAGCTGACGCACGACGATCGGCTGGAGGAAACCGACCTCCTGGATCGAGGTCTTCAGTTCCTCCAGCGCCTCCTCGTCGAAGACCTGGCGGGGCTGCTTCGGGTTCGGCACGATCGCGTCGACCGGGATCTCCGCGAACCGGGCACCCGGCACGGGACTGAGCGTGGGCTCGGGCTGGTGGACTGTCGACACGACGGGAGCCGTCGACTGGGTCCCGGCGGTCGCACCGTCGTCGACGTCAACGTGCCCGTTCTCCGGCTCGGCCGTCACGGTGCCGGCGGCACCCGGCACCGGCCCGGTCGGGATGAGCGCCCC
Source organism: Micromonospora sp. NPDC005237 (assembly GCF_040607775.1). Classification (NCBI taxonomy): domain Bacteria; kingdom Bacillati; phylum Actinomycetota; class Actinomycetes; order Micromonosporales; family Micromonosporaceae; genus Micromonospora; species Micromonospora sp. NPDC005237. Next base: position 178,368 of record NZ_JBEXHJ010000002.1, read on the forward strand.
CAGGCCCCGTCCCAGACCGCCCCGAGGACGGTTCTTCATGCCACGCCTCCCAGCGACTTGTCCCCACTACGCATTCCGACCCACCGGCTCCTTGACGCCCCGCTCGGCGATCTCCTGGGCGGCCTCGAAGTAACTCGTGGCGCCCCGCGAACCGGGATCGTAGGTCATCACCGACTGGCCGTAGCTGGGTGCCTCGGAGACCCGCACGTTGCGGGGGATGACCGCTTGGAGGACCTTGTCGCCGAAGTGGTTCCGGACGTCCTGCTCGACCGCGTCCGCGAGGCGGGTACGCCGGTCGTACATGGTGAGCAGGATGGTGGACACGTCGAGCTTCGGGTTGAGGTGTTGCCGCACCAGGTTGATGTTGTTGATCAGCTGGTTGAGCCCCTCCAGGGCGTAGTACTCGCACTGGATCGGGATCAGCACCTCCTGCGCGGCGACCAGAGCGTTGACCGTGAGCAGGCCGAGCGAGGGCGGGCAGTCGATGAAGACGTAGTCGAACTGGCCCGGGTAGGCGGCGATCGCACGGTCGAGGCGCGACTCCCGCGCCACCACCGACACCAGCTCGATCTCCGCGCCGGCGAGGTCGATCGTGGCCGGTACGCACCACAGGTTGGGGATGCCCTCAACCGCCTGCGCCACCTCGGAGAGCGGCACGCTGTTGATCAGACAGTCGTAGACGTCGGGGATGCCGGTGTGGTGCGGCACGTTGAGGCCGGTCGAGGCGTTGCCCTGCGGGTCGAGATCGACCACGAGCACCCGGTTGCCATGCAGGGCGAGTGCCACCGCGAGGTTGACCGTGGTCGTGGTCTTACCCACGCCGCCCTTCTGGTTGGCGACGCACATGACCCGGGTCCGGTCCGGTCGAGGCATGGTCACCTCGCCACTGGGATTCAGGATCTGCACGGCGCGCATCGCCTCCATAGCCAACGGTGGGTCATCCTCTTCGCGCGTCGGGGTTTCACGTGAAACGTACGTGGGATCGGCCGCGACCGCGGCCAGCGACTCGGTCGACGTGACCGGTACGTCCGGGACCACCGGCGCCGCATCGCGTGCCGCCGCTGCGGTCGGCTGGTGCGGCACTGCCGGCTCGAAGCGAACCGCCGCGGCCGTGTTCCGCCGGCCGAGCGGCTGTCGCACCTCGGCGGCGTTGACCGGTCGACTGGGTCCGTCGGATGCTCGACGACCAGCCGTCGGCTCGGGAGTCTCCAACCCGGCGAGGTGAACCGCCGGGTCGTCCCGCGATACCAGCGGATCGCTGTCCGCCGGAGGGGTGGACGCCCCGGTGGCACCGGGCGACCAGCTGGGGTAGTCGGTTTCACGTGAAACAGGGTCGCTGGTTGACCCGGTCACGCGTGGATCGTCGTACCTGCCGTCGTCATGCACCTGTCATCCCTGCCCGCTTCGGATGGTCGGTCCGCGCCCCGGTCAACTTGGCCACACCCGCGCTCGCACCCCGGAGCGTACGGCCCCTCGGGAGCGGTCGGAGTCCGCGACGTCCGTCGGCCGCTCCACATTATCGACGCGCGGTCAGCCTACGGCGGACGGGCGCGGCCGGTCCACGTCGGGTTCTCATTCGCTCGTCCATCCGTACCGGTACAACGAGGCAACCCTCCGACCGGACGCCCGATGGCGCGATGGTCAGCGGCGGCGAGCTCGCCCGCCGCGGGAGCGCTTACTGGCAGCCGGCCGGGCCGGACCGACCATCCGCTCACGGACGATCTCCACCACGGTCGTGGGCGGGTCGATCACCCCGACACCACAGAGGTGTACGGCGGCTTCCCCGCCACCGAGTCGCGCCACGACGTCGGCGTGCTCCTCGATCTCCGCAGCGGCGGACGATCCCTTGAGCGCCAGCAGCCGCCCACCCCGCGCGGCCAGTGGGAGGCACCAGGTCGCCAACCGGTCCAGCGGTGCGACCGCGCGGGCCGTCACCACGTCGCCGCTGATCGGTTCCCGGCCACTCGATCCGCTGGCGGCTTCGTCGGCGCGGCCGCGGAACACCCGTACCGACCTGGTCAGGCCGAGCCGCTCAACGACCTCGATCAGGAACGACGTCCGCCGAGCCAGCGGTTCGATCAGGGTGACCGTCAGGTCGGGGCGCGCGATGGCCAGCACCAGACCGGGCAGACCGGCGCCGGAGCCCACGTCGAGCACGCTCGCCCCGGTCGGAATGCGTTCGACCACCGCGGCGCAGTTGAGGAGATGACGGTCCCAGATCCGCGGCGCCTCGCGCGGGCCGATCAGACCGCGGACCACACCGTCGGTGGCCAGGATTTCGGCGTACGCGGCGGCCAGGTCGAGCCGGTCACCGAAGAGGGTCAGTGCGGCCGGGGCCAGCTCGGGCGGCAGCGCGACGTCCGACGGCGACGGTGTGCCGTCGGCCGAGGCGGCCGGTGGCGCCGAACCGTCGGCCGAGAGAGCCGAGGACGGGCCGGCGGCAGCCTCGTCGTACCCCGTCGGGTCGGTGTCGGCAGTGGCACGCCGGACAGCGGACGGCCCGGACGGCGTGCCGCCCGGGCCGGTCACGGCGTCAGCCGTGGTGTCGTCGTGGGTCACCCGGTCAGTCCGCCGGTCGCACGACGATGCGCCGGTTGGGCTCTACGCCCTCCGACTCGCTCTCCACGCCGGACATGGCGTTGACGACGTCGTGGACGCACTTGCGCTCGAACGCGGACATCGCCTCCAGGCGCACCGGCTCGCCGTACTCCTTGACCTTCTCGACGGCGTTCTTGGCGACGGCGGCGAGTTCCTTGCGGCGGTTCGCCCGGTAGCCGCCGACGTCGAGCAGCAGGCGGCTCGGCGTACCGGTCTGCCGGAAGACGGCGAGCCGGGTCAGCTCCTGGAGCGCCTCCAGGGTGGCGCCGCGCTGGCCGACCAGGTTCTGCAGTCGAGCACCGACCACCTCGACCACCGGACGGCCGCCAGCGACCAGCTCGTCGATGTCGCCGTCGTAGTCGAGGATGTCGAGCAGCCCCTCGACGTAGTCGGCCGCGATCTCGCTCTGCCGGAACAGGTCGGACTCGCCCACGGCCTTCTTCTCACGACCACCGGCGGCGGCCTCGGTGTCGTCGCCGTCGGCCTCGGTCTCGTCGTCCTCGGTGTCGTCGCCGTCCACCGCGAGCGTCGCGGTCTCCTCCTCGTCCAGGGACTGCTCGGCGCGGGGGATGCTGGTCTCGGTCACGGTCTCATCTCCGTACTCGCTCGGCCGGACCGTCGGGTCCGCTGGTTTCCCGGGGGCCGGCGGGAGGTCGCCGGTGCCCACGGGCACGTCTGTACGGGCAGTGTCGCCCGTGACCGCGTCGTGCGCGGTCGGTTCCGCCCGGCGCCGGCCGTACGGCGGCTGCGCGGTGCGGGGTCGGGCCGCCGCCGGTTGCCCGGCGACGCCCCTACGGGATTCAGCCCTGCCGCTTGGCCGGGCGGCTCTTCTTCGGGTTGGCCGGCTTGGCGCCCGGCTTCGGGCCCGCCACCTTCGGCGCGGTCGCCTTGACCGGGGCCGTGGGGGCGGCCTTGCCGCGCCCGAACAGGCCGCCCGACTTGGCGGGCTGCACCGGGTTGCGAGTGGCCGCGGGGGCGGTGGCCTTCTTGGCGGTCACCGGCGGCGGGAACTTCCGCAGCACCCACTGCTGCTGCCCGAGGGTGAAGAGGTTGTTCGTGACCCAGTAGATGATCACACCGATCGGGAAGATCGAGCCGGAGATCAACAGCGAGGCTGGGATGCCGTAGAGCATCAGCCGCTGGATCATCCGCTGCTGCGGGTCCTCAGCCCACCCGGTCTTGAGGATCATCTGACGGCTGGTCAGGTAGGTGGTCGCGATCATGACCAGGACCAGGATACCGGCGATGATCTTGACCGTGGTGCCGTTGGCGCCGAGACGGGCCAGCTCGTCGGCGCTGGAGCCGAACTTGCCGGCGATCGGGGCGGTGAACAGCTTGGCGTTCGACGCGCTGTCGAACTGTTCGACCGTCCAGCCGTAGAGGGTCTTGCTCTGCTTGGCCGGGTCGAGGCGGCGCAGCACGTGGAAGAGGCCGAGGAAGACGGGGATCTGGAGGAACATCGGAAGGCAGCCCATGAGCGGGTTGGCCTTTTCCTTCCGGTAGAGCTCCATCATTTCCTTCTGGAGCGTCTCCCGGTCACCCTTGTGCTTCTCCTGCAGCTCCTTGACCTTGGGCTGCAGTGCCTGCATCGCCCGCTGAGACTTGATCTGCTTGACGAAGACCGGGAACAGGATCACCCGGACGGAGACCACCAGGAAGACGATGGCCAGGATCCAGGCGAAGTTGGTGCCGATCACCGCGTCGATGGGCACCCCGATGGCGTCCCAGGCGGAGTGCCAGGTCAGCAGGATCCACGAAATCGCGTAGTAGATCCAGTCGAGACTCAATTCGGTGCTCCAGTCACATCGGCACGGCGGCGACCGCCCGGCTCCGGCACCGGGTCATGTCCACCAGGGTGGAAGGGGTGGCAGCGCAACAGCCGCCGGACCGCCAGCGCGGCTCCCCGGAGCGCGCCGTGCCGGGCCACCGCCTCCTGGGCGTACGCACTGCACGACGGGTAGAACCGACAGCGAGCCGGCAGTGCCGGACTTATCCACCGACGGTACGCGATGATGGGCGCGATCAGCACCCTGGCACCGGTTGACGTCGGGCGCGGGGCGGTCGGGTCGGTGCTCACCGGGACCGCCTCTCCCGGGGGGTGCGGGCAACCGCGATGGCGGAGTCCAGATCCGCGGCGAGCCGGGGATACGACGCCTCGGCCGCGGCGGGCAGCGCCCGGACGACAAGGGTGCTGCCGGCGGGCAGCGCGTCCAGCCGCTCCCGGACCAACGCCCGCAGTCGACGCCGGACCTTGTTGCGGACCACCGCGTTTCCGACGGCCTTGGATACGACGAAGCCGGCGCGGGCCGGAGCGGAGGGCTGCTCCGCAACGGTGTCCCGCGCCGGCTCCGGCGAGGTCGTTGTGCTGGTCCCGGTGGCCGACGGCATGGTCAGGTGGACCACGACCGCGCCTCGGCCGACGCGACGGCCACCGCGAACCGCTGCGGCGAAGTCAGTGCTACGCCGCAGTCGCTGTGCGGCGGCCAGCACGACTGCCCACGTCCCCCGGACCGGCCCGGTCGGCTCAGGCCGACAGGGTGGTGCGACCCTTGGCGCGGCGGCTCGAGAGGATGGCACGGCCGGCACGGGTGCGCATGCGCAGCCGGAAGCCGTGGGTCTTCGCGCGCCGGCGGTTGTTCGGCTGGTAGGTGCGCTTGCTCACGTCAGGCTCTCCGTTTTCGTACGCGCCCCGCGCGACGGGATCGCCGGGGTCGTGGGGTGGTCCAGGCCACCTCGACGGTGGCCACCGATCGGTGCTGCCCTGCGGAGCCGAACCTCGGCGGTGCGGGGATGCGACCGCGGACAGCAAGCACCCATCACCCTAGCAGAGGACGAGAGAGCAGCCGCTCCAGCCTACGCAGGGGTGCAATGACCGTCAAACACCCACAGCGGGGGACATCGGGACGCGCCCGGGACCGAAGGGGCGGTTTTCGCTGATGCCGACAAGGCCGCTGCCGCGTCGCCGGTTGATGGGGCAGGGACAACGCTGTTACCGTGCCCGATTGCGGTGAGCGTCGGAAGCTCCGGTCGTCGCGCGCAGGCAAGACCGGACACGCTGGTGAATCGTTCGGCACGGTGAACCCGCTTCAGCGCACGTCCAGGCAGGGGGCAGGTCCCACCCGCGCCCGGCGGGCGGCCACAATCGGTCGGTACACAGGCTGTGGATAACCTGTGGACGACCGCTGGTCAGCTGTCCGGGTGGGTGTTGTTCCACCCGCGCACGCGGCGGGCCCGGGACGGCCGGCTGGCAGACAGCGGCGGCCGGGAGCAGAGGCGAGGGGGTGGCACGACGGTGGCCGGTACGACCGACCTTGCCGCGGTGTGGTTGGCGGCGACCGACGAGCTCGCCGACGAGATCATCTCTGCCCAGCAACGTGCCTACCTCCGGCTGACCCGGCTCCGGGCGATCGTCGAGGACACCGCGCTGCTCTCCGTACCGGACGCGTTCACCCGGGACGTGATCGAGTCGCGGCTCCGCCCGGCGATCACCGAGGCGCTGACCCGCCGGCTCGGCCGGCCGATCCAGGTGGCCGTGACCGTGCGGGTGGCCGAGGACGCCACCGGGCGCCCTGCCGGCACCGTCTACCGCAGCACCCCCGAGCCGGGGCTGCTCGATGTCGAGGATCCGCCGTCCGCCCCGCTCGGCGACGAGTACACCGGGCGAGGTGTGGCCGATGAGGCCATCGGTGAGCAGGAGCGCCCACCCGCGAGCGCCGTACCGCCGGCGCCGGCGGGTCCGCCTCCCGCGTCGGCCGTCGACGGGCACCGGTCCGGCCTGATCCCCGCCAGCCGGGACGGGCAGGAGGCCCTCTTCAGCGCGGCCTTCGTGGAGCCGATGCGGTCGCCCCGACCGGCGCCCGAGCGGCGCGGGTACGACGAACAGGCGGCCCGCCTCGACCCGCCCGGCCCCGACACCCGGCCGTACGAGCCCCGCTACTCCGAGGGCGCCGCGTCCCCCCGGGACCAGCACGTGATCCGTTCGCTGCCCCGTGACGGTGCGACGGACAGCGGTCCGGGCCGCAGTGGGATGGAACACCGCGCGGGCGGCCGCGACGACCGCCGACTGCCCGGCACCGACACCGGCGGCAACCGGCTGAACCCGAAGTACATGTTCGAGACGTTCGTCATCGGCTCGTCCAACCGCTTCGCCCACGCCGCGAGCGTGGCGGTGGCGGAGTCACCGGCCAAGGCGTACAACCCGCTGTTCATCTACGGGCATTCCGGGCTGGGCAAGACGCACCTGCTGCACGCCATCGGGCACTACGCCACGACGCTCGGCAACGCCCGGTCGGTGCGGTACGTCTCGACCGAGGAGTTCACCAACGACTTCATCAACTCGCTGCGGGACGACAAGACCAGCGCGTTCCAGCGGCGCTACCGCGACGTCGACATCCTGTTGATCGACGACATCCAGTTCCTGGAGAACCGCGAGCGTACGCAGGAGGAGTTCTTCCACACCTTCAACACCCTGCACAACGCCAACAAGCAGATCGTGATCACCTCCGACCGGTCGCCGCGCCAGCTCGCCACCCTCGAGGACCGGATGCGAACCCGGTTCGAGTGGGGGCTGCTGGCCGACATCCAGCCACCAGACCTGGAGACCCGGATCGCGATCCTGCAGAAGAAGGCGGCGCAGGAGCGGATGTACGCCCCGCCGGACGTGTTGGAGTTCATCGCTTCCCGGGTGTCGAACTCGATCCGGGAGCTGGAGGGCGCGCTGATCCGGGTGACCGCGTTCGCGAGCCTGACCCGGTCGACCGTCGAGCTGTCGCTGGCCGAGGAGGTGCTTCGGGACTTCATGCCCGACGGCGCCGGCCCGGAGATCAACGCCGACCAGATCATGGCCTCGACCGCCGACTACTTCGGGGTGAGCCTGGAGGACCTGCGCGGCCAGTCGAGGTCGAGGGTGCTCGTCAACGCCCGCCAGGTGGCCATGTACCTGTGTCGGGAGCTGACCGAGTTGTCGCTGCCCCGGATCGGGCAGGCGTTCGGCGGCCGGGACCACACCACGGTCATGCACGCGGACCGCAAGATCCGCCAGCAAATGGCCGAGCGGCGTTCGCTCTACAACCAGATCGCCGAGCTGACCAACCGGATCAAGCAGAACACCTGAGGGGTACGTCGCACGACGCGGCGGACACGCCCGGCCGGAGATCCGGCCGGGCGTTCTTTTTTCGTTCCCGGCGGGGCCTCGGCTCGCCTCCCGGGCGGCTTCGGCTTGACCCTCGACATGGTGCAGACCACAGGATCGACGCCGTGTCCACCTTGATACTCACTCGTTGTCCACAGCTCGTTATCCACCGTCGGTGGATAACTACGGTCCGTCCTCCGCCAGTTACCCACAGGCTGTGGAGAAACCCTGTGTACGACGCTGTGGACGGCTGGGGACAACGACGAGGTTGTCCACCGATGATCGTCGACCTGTGTACGAGCTGTTGAAGGTTCTGGGGACAACAGCAATGGTGATCTTCTCGGTCGTCCACAGGCATGGGGAGAAAGTCGGTGGATTACCGGTGGACAACCGGTGGACAACGGTGGACAACCGGCCGTCGTCGCCGGGCTGTGGACAACCGAGGCAGTTGTACCCCCGGTTCTCCACAGCCAACTCACCGGTGGATAACCTGTCTGAGCTGCGCAGACCCGAGTTCTCCACAGTTTGCACAGGTGCGATGAAGACGATGGGTTATCTCTTCTAAGAGAACAAAAACCAATCATCACCGTTGGGCTTTCTGTGGATCGGGCCGAACGTTGCCGGACAGGCCGGTCAGCATCGACACGATCCACGGGGTCGGGCGCACAGCCGATGTCCCCGCGCCCTAAGGTGCGATGGGTACCCGCACGGTCGGGCGGGACGGTAGGCAGCGGTCGGCATGAGAGAGTTGTCGCTGACGTCGACGCGGAGGCATTGATGAAGTTCCGAGTGGAGCGCGACGCGCTCGCCGAGGCCGTGGCGTGGACCGCGAAGAGCCTGCCGAACCGGCCATCCGTACCGGTGCTCGCCGGGGTGATGCTCCGCGTCACCGACGGCAACCTGCGGGTCTCCGGTTTCGACTACGAGGTTTCCAGTCAGGTGACCGTCGAGGTGCAGGGTGACGCCGACGGCGCCGCGCTGGTCTCCGGCCGCCTGCTCGCCGAGATCACCAAGGCGCTGCCGGCCAAGCCGGTCGACATCGCCGCGGTCGGCGCCCACCTCGAGCTGGTCTGCGGCAGCGCCCGGTTCACCCTGCCCACCATGCCGGTGGAGGACTACCCCGCCCTGCCCGAGATGCCGCAGAGCGCCGGCACCGTCGACGCCGCGGCGTTCGCCACAGCGGTCTCCCAGGTGGCCATCGCCGCCGGCCGGGACGAGACGCTGCCGATGATGACCGGCGTCCGCGTCGAGCTCTCCGGCAACACGCTGTCGATGCTCGCCACCGACCGGTACCGGCTGGCCTTGCGCGAGATCCAGTGGCGGCCCGACGACCCTGAGGTCAGCATCAACGCCCTGGTCCCGGCCCGCACCCTGAACGACACCGCCAAGGCGCTCGGCCCGCTGGGCGGCGAGGTCACCCTCGCCCTCGCTCAGGGCGCGGCGGGCGAGGGCATGGTCGGCCTCGCCGGCGGCACCCGTCGCACCACCAGCCGGCTCCTCGACGGCGCCAACTACCCGCCGGTGCGCTCGCTCTTCCCGGCCACCCACAACGCCGAGGCCCGGGTGTCGGTCAGCACCCTGATCGAGGTCGTCAAGCGGGTCGCCCTGGTGGCCGAGCGCACCACCCCGGTGCTGCTCAGCTTCAGCGCCGACGGGCTGGTGGTCGAGGCCGGCGGCTCCGAGGAGGCACGGGCGAGCGAGGCGATGGAGGCCACCTTCACCGGTGACGCGCTGACCATCGGCTTCAACCCGCAGTACCTCATCGACGGCCTGGCGAACCTGGGCTCGCAGACCGCCGTGCTGTCGTTCGTCGACGCCTTCAAACCCGCGGTGATCTCACCCGCCGGCGAGGATGGCGAGGCCATTCCGGGGTATCGGTACCTCATCATGCCGATCCGCGTGTCTCGCTGATCGCGCCCAGCAACACCCAGATCCACGGAGGTAGGAACAAATGCAGCTCGGCCTGGTAGGACTCGGCCGGATGGGCGGCAACATGCGCGAGCGGTTGCGGGCTGCCGGCCACGAGGTGGTCGGGTTCGATCACAACCCGCAGCTGAGCGACGCGGCAAGCCTCGTCGAGCTGGCGCAGAAGCTGGAATCGCCGCGGGCGGTCTGGGTCATGGTGCCCGCCGGCGTCACCGACGCCACAATCGACGAACTCGCCGGGGTGCTCGGCGACGGCGACATCATCATCGACGGCGGCAACTCCCGCTTCAGCGACGACGCTCCCCGGGCCGAGCGGCTGAACGAGCGCGGCATCGGCTACGTGGACGTCGGCGTCTCCGGGGGCGTCTGGGGCCGGCAGAACGGCTACGGGCTGATGGTCGGCGGCGCCCAGGAGCACGTCGACCGGCTCATGCCGATCTTCCAAGCGCTCAAGCCGGAGGGTGAGTTCGGTTTCGTGCACGCCGGCCCCGTCGGCGCCGGGCACTACTCGAAGATGGTGCACAACGGCATCGAGTACGGCCTCATGCACGCCTACGCCGAGGGCTACGAGCTGTTGACCGCCTCCGAGCTGGTGACCAACGTCCCGGGCGTGTTCAAGTCCTGGCGCGAGGGCACCGTGGTCCGCTCCTGGCTGCTCGACCTGCTGGACCGGGCCCTCGACGAGGACCCGGAGCTGGCCGACCTGAGCGGCTACACCGAGGACACCGGCGAGGGTCGCTGGACCGTCGACGAGGCGGTCCGGCTCGCCGTCCCGCTGAACGTCATCACCGCCTCCCTGTTCGCCCGGTTCGCCTCCCGGCAGGACGACTCACCCGCCATGAAGGCCGTCGCCGCGCTGCGCCAGCAGTTCGGCGGCCACGCCGTCCACAAGCGCTGAGCGGTATCCACACCCTGTGTACGTCCAGCGGCTGGAACTGGTCGACTTCCGCTCGTACGAGCGGGTCGCCGTCGACCTCCAGCCGGGGGCGAACGTCCTGATCGGCGCCAACGGCGTCGGCAAGACCAACCTCGTCGAGGCGCTCGGCTACGTGGCGACCCTGGATTCGCACCGGGTCGCCACGGACGCGCCGCTGGTCCGGATGGGCGCCACCTCGGCGGTGATCCGCTGCGCGGTAATCCACGACGGCCGGGAACTCCTCGTTGAGCTGGAGATCGTGCCGGGCCGGGCCAACCGGGCGCGGCTGGGCCGCTCCCCGGCGCGCCGGGCGCGGGACGTGCTCGGCGCCCTGCGACTGGTGCTCTTCGCGCCGGAGGACCTGGAGCTGGTCCGCGGCGATCCGGCCGAGCGCCGTCGCTACCTGGACGACCTCCTCGTCAACCGGCAACCCCGCTATGCGGGAGTACGGGCCGACTACGAGCGGGTCGTCAAGCAGCGCAACGCTCTGCTGCGTACCGCGTACCTCGCCCGCAAGACCGGCGGCTCCCGGGGCGGCGACCTCGGCACCCTCGCCGTCTGGGACACCCACCTGGCCCAGCACGGCGCGGAGCTGCTCGCCGGGCGGCTGGAGCTGGTCGCCGCGCTCACCCCGCACGTCGCCAAGGCGTACGACGCGGTGGCCGCCGGGCGGGGTGCGGCCGGTATCGCCTACCGGCCGTCGATCGAGCTGGCCGAGCCGACCACCGACCGGGCCACGCTGGCCGAGGCGCTGACGACCGCGCTCGCCGCCTCCCGCACCGCCGAGATCGAACGGGGAACCACCCTCGTCGGCCCGCACCGCGACGAGCTGGCCCTGTCCCTCGGTCCGCTCCCCGCCAAGGGGTACGCCAGCCACGGCGAGTCCTGGTCCTTCGCGCTCGCCCTGCGGCTGGCCGGGTACGACCTGCTGCGCGCCGACGGTATCGAGCCGGTCCTGGTGCTCGACGACGTCTTCGCCGAGCTGGACACCGGGCGCCGGGAGCGGCTGGCGGAGCTGGTCGGCGGGGCGAGTCAGCTGCTGGTCACCTGCGCCGTGGACGACGACGTGCCGGCCGCGCTGCGCGGCACCCGCTACCAGGTCGGCGAGGGGACGGTACGACGTGTCGGATGAACCGGACGCCAGGCGGTCAGGCGCCAACCGCACCGGCAGCGGCCGGCAGGCCGGTGACGCCGCGAACGCGCGTACCGCACGGTCGGGAGCGACCGGAGACGGCGCCGGCGGTCCGGTCGTGGCCGGAAGCGGCGCGGCCGGTGTCGACGGCGGCGGGCCGGCGGACGGTGCGACCGGGCCGGAGCTGGCCCGGGCGGTGCTCGACGCGGCGCTGTCCCGCCGGCAGGCGGCGCGCACCCGGCGTACCCCCGGGAGCGGCGCGGACGGCGCCAGCGGCTCGGGACGGCGGCTGCGTGGCTACTCGGGCCCCGGCCCCGACCCGCGCGACCCGCAACCCCTCAGCGCCGTGCTGAACCGGTTGGTCAAGGCGCGCGGCTGGCAGCAGCCCGCCGCCGAGGCCACCGTGTTCGGCGCCTGGGAGCGGGTGGTCGGCGCCGAGGTCGCCCAGCACAGCCGGCCGGTCAAGCTGGAGAACGGCGAACTGACCGTGGAGGCGCGCTCGACGGCCTGGGCGACCCAACTGCGGCTGCTCGCCGGCTCGCTGCTCAAGCAGATCGCCCAGGAGGTCGGGCACAACGTGGTGCGCAAGCTGCACATCCACGGCCCGGCCGCGCCGTCCTGGCAGAAGGGGCCGCGCCGGGTGCGCGGTCGGGGGCCGCGCGACACGTACGGCTGAGCCCGGCCCTCTCAGCGCCGCCGGTCGGCTTCGCGGGCCGCCCGCTTGCGCTCGCGCTGCTCCTGGGTGTAGCGCTTGCGCTCGGCCAGGTCGCGTTTCCACGCCTCGCGGGCCTCGGCCGAGCCACCCTGCACGGCGCCCGCGACCCCGTCGGCCGGGCCGGCGAGGTTCCGGAACGTCCACCGCATCAGGCGACCACCCTCGCCCGGCGTCCTGTTCGCCGTGCCGTCCTCGCTCATCCGCAGTCCCTCCACGCGATCAGTTGCCACACCAATGATTGGCACACCAACGATCGCTACGATAGTCAGCATGCAGTCAGCGAGCAACCGATGAGCGGGCAGCCGGAGGGCGTCGATCCGTTGGCGCTGGAGCAACAGGTCTGCTTCGCCCTGTCGGTCGCCGCACGCAGCGTGGTGGCCGTCTACCGGCCGCTGCTGGAACCGATGGGGCTGACCCACCCGCAGTACCTGGTGATGCTGGCGCTGTGGCAGGACGCGCCGCTGTCCGGCCGCGACCTCAGCCGCCTGCTGCAGCTCGACCCGGGCACCCTGTCGCCCCTGCTCAGGCGGCTCGAAGCAGCCGGCTACCTGCGCCGGGAACGCGACGCCGCCGACGAGCGCAGCCTCGCCGTCACCCTCACCGCCACCGGTGCCGCGCTGCGCGCCCAGGCCGAGCGGATCCCGGCCGCGATCGTGCAACGCCTCGGGCTGCCCGTCGAGGACCTGCAGCACCTGCACGCGGTGCTCACGCAGGTGATCGCGGCGGCCAACCGGCCCGGCGGCGACCCGGCCGCCCCGCAGAGCGGGACGGCCGCTCAGGCGTCGGCGTAGACGGCGAAGCCGCGCTCGGCGCAGCGTCGGTAGAACGCCGCCAGCACGCCCAGCTCCGCACAGGTGAAGTTCCACTGCGGCGGATCACCGCGCTCGTCGCGCAGCGCGTCGAGTCGGGTCTCCAGCCAGCGCAGCTGCTGCTCGGCCAACCGGCCGTCGCCGAGCAGCGCCCGCAGCACCGTGCTCACCGAGTCGAAGGTGACCGTCTCGCCGTACTCCCGGTGGCCGGCCACGAACCGCTCGATGCCGCCGGCGATCCAGGCGCAGCCGTCCGGGTCGATCACCGGATCCTCGTCCTCGGCGGCGGCGTCTGTGGCATACAACACACCTTCGAGGCCGAGCAGAAGATCCACCAGCTCGGTGTACGCGGTCGCCCGGACGGTGCCGGTCTTCGCGATCAGCTCGGCCAGCGCCGCCGTCGGCGCGGAGATCCGTGGCAGGTCGACGATCTCGCCGAAGTCGACGAACTCGGCCGGCGCCACCGGATCGTAGAAGCGGCCGGTCCGCGGCCAGTGCACCGCGACGTTGTCCAGCCCCATCTGTCACCTCTTAGAGAGCACGTGTCGGGTCGATCGGGTCGATCGTCCCGGTTCCGGCCGGTAAAGATCAAGGCCGCTTCCGGGGCGCCGCAAACGTACGGCACGGACGGTCTGGCCGCGACCCCCGACCCGCCCGAGCGCGGGTCAACCCGTCCGGGGGCGGCGCGTCCGATCAAAGCCTGGCGTGTGGGGGGAGTCGAGGGTAATGGGGTTCTGCCGGCTACGGACATCTCAGCCGCCTCGTTGAGGGTGCCGAGTGGTGGTTCTGTCCTCCGCGCACAGTAGGATTGACAGTGAGACGAAGACCCGGTGCGGGGCGAGGGACGGGGCCGGTGGCCCCAGCATCATTCTCCACTCCGGGTTGAGCCGATCGCGATCCGCGGGCAACCGCGGCGACCGGCGCGTTCGACCCGCTGTCCGGAGGTCTCGGGCACCGGTCCACGCGTCGACGTCGCGTCCTGTCCGCCGAACCCGCGCCCGACGCGCCCTCCCGGCGCCGACGACGCGAGAAAGTGGCCGAGGGTGGCAGCGCAGGACAAGCAGGAGTACGGCGCAGAGTCGATCACCGTTCTCGAGGGGCTGGAGGCGGTTCGCAAGCGGCCCGGTATGTACATCGGGTCCACCGGCGAACGCGGTCTGCATCACCTCGTCTGGGAGGTCGTCGACAACGCGGTCGACGAGGCGCTGGCCGGATACTGCGACACCATCGACGTGGTGCTGCTCGCCGACGGCGGCGTCCGGGTCACCGACAACGGCCGAGGCTTCCCCGTCGACCTGCACCCGAAGCTGAAGAAGCCGGGTGTCGAGGTCGCGCTGACCATCCTGCACGCCGGCGGCAAGTTCGACGGCAAGGCGTACGCGGTCTCCGGCGGTCTGCACGGCGTGGGCGTCTCCGTCGTGAACGCGCTCTCCACGCGGATGTTCGTCGAGATCCACAAGTCCGGCTCCGTGTGGCGGCAGCACTACACCAACTCCAAGCCGAGCCCGCTGGAGAAGGGCGAGACCACCGACCGCACCGGTTCGGCGGTCTCCTTCTGGCCGGACCCCGACGTCTTCGAGACGGTCGACTTCGACTTCCAGACCATCTACCGGCGCCTGCAGGAGATGGCCTTCCTCAACCGCGCCCTGCGCATCCACCTGCTCGACGAGCGGGTGGCCGAGGAGGAGGACGGCCGGCAGCGCGAGGTCACCTTCTTCTACGAGGGCGGCATCGCCGACTTCGTCCGGCACCTTAACGCCTCCAAGAACCCGATCCACAAGACGGTGGTCGAGTTCGAGGCCGAGGAGGAGGGCATGTCGGTTGAGATCGCCATGCAGTGGAACGAGTCGTACGGCGAGTCGGTCTACACCTTCGCCAACACGATCAACACCCACGAGGGCGGCACTCACGAGGAGGGCTTCCGGTCCGCGCTGACCAGCGTGGTGAACCGGTACGGCACCGACAAGAAGCTGCTCAAGGGCGACGAGAAGCTCTCCGGCGAGGACATCCGGGAAGGGCTCGCGGCGATCATCTCGGTCAAGCTGGCCAACCCGCAGTTCGAGGGCCAGACCAAGACCAAGCTCGGCAACACCCCGGTGAAGAGCTTCGTGCAGCGGGTCTGCAACGACCGACTGGTCGACTGGTTCGACCGCAACCCGGCCGAAGCCAAGATGATCATCACGAAGGCGTCCCAGGCGGCCCGTGCCCGGATCGCCGCGCAGCAGGCGCGCAAGCTGGCCCGGCGCAAGTCGCTGTTGGAGTCCGGCTCGATGCCGGGCAAGCTGGCCGACTGCCAGTCGACCGACCCCCGCGAGTCCGAGGTGTTCATCGTCGAGGGTGACTCGGCCGGTGGCTCGGCCAAGCAGGGCCGCGACCCGCGGACCCAGGCGATCCTGCCGATCCGCGGCAAGATCCTCAACGTGGAGAAGGCCCGGATCGACCGGGTCCTGAAGAACAACGAGGTCCAGGCGCTGATCACCGCGCTGGGCACCGGCATCCACGACGACTTCGACATGGAGAAGCTGCGCTACCACAAGGTGGTGCTGATGGCCGACGCGGACGTCGACGGCCAGCACATCCAGACGCTGCTGCTCACCCTGCTGTTCCGCTTCATGCGTCCACTGGTCGAGCTGGGCCACGTCTACCTGGCCGCTCCGCCGCTCTACAAGATCAAGTGGAACAAGAAGGGCGACGACGCGCAGTACGCCTACTCCGACCGCGAGCGGGACGGGCTCATCGCGCTGCGTCAGCAGAAGAAGCCGAACGCCAAGCCGGACGACATCCAGCGCTTCAAGGGCCTCGGCGAGATGAACTATCCCGAGCTGTGGGAAACCACGATGAATCCGGCGACGCGTACCCTGCGTCAGGTCACGCTCGACGACGCCGCAACCGCGGACGAGTTGTTCAGCGTCCTGATGGGTGAGGACGTCGAGGCGCGCCGGTCGTTCATCCAGCGCAACGCCAAGGACGTGCGGTTCCTGGATATCTGACGGACCTCGGCGGGCCGGTCGGGCACCACCCGGCCGGTTCGCCGGTCCACAGAGTTATCCACAGCTTGGTCGGTATCCACAGCCGTTATCCACAGTACGAAAACGACTCTGAGTCTGATAAGGGTATACAGTGACCGATTCCCCCGAGTCCACACCGAACGAGCCCGAGGTTCCCGCCGAGGCACTCGCCGCCGTGGTCGCGCACGACCGGATCGAGCCGGTCGGGCTCGAGGTGGAGATGCAGCGCTCCTACCTCGACTACGCGATGAGCGTGATCGTCGGGCGCGCGCTGCCGGACGTCCGGGACGGGCTCAAGCCGGTCCACCGCAAGATCCTCTACGCGATGTTCGACTCCGGCTACCGGCCGGACCGCGGCTACGTGAAGTGCTCCCGGGTCGTCGGCGACGTGATGGGTCAGTTCCACCCGCACGGCGACTCGGCGATCTACGACGCGCTGGTCCGGATGGCGCAGCCCTGGTCGCTGCGCTACCCACTGGTCGACGGCAACGGCAACTTCGGCTCGCCGGGTAATGATCCGGCTGCGGCGATGCGTTACTGTATTTCGGGAAATGTCCGTATTCGTACTGCCGATGGTAGCGTGCGGATCGCGGACATGGTGGCGGACGCCGCGCCGTCCAGCGAAACCGACATCGACCTGAAGGTCCGCGACCGCAACGGCGACCTGGTCCGCGCCTCGAAGTTCTTCCACTCCGGCGAGCACCCCACCCTGCGGCTGCGGACCCGCGAGGGGTACGAGCTGACTGGCACCCACAACCACCCGGTGCTCTGCCTGGTGGACGTCGCCGGCGTGCCGACCCTGCTCTGGAAGCTGCTCGCCGAGATCTCCCCCGGCGACCGGGTGGTCCTCCAGCGCAGCGTGCCGGACGAGATCGGCTACCCGATGCTGGAGCACGTCGAGGCTGCTGTCCTCGCCGGTGCTTTCGTCAGCGAGGGCTGGGTCTCCCCGAACCGGGCCGGGTTCAACAACGTCGACCGGGAGTTCTTCGTCCGGGTTCTCGCGGCCTACGACCTTGCGGTGGGGGGTCCGCGTTACGCCAGCGAGCGGGTCATCGCCTCCGGCAGCACTCTGCACGAACTCGACGTGCAGGACCTCAGCGCGCTGCGGACGAGCCTTCTCGGCGACCTTGTGGGCGCTCGTAGCGCCGCGAAGTTCGTTCCCGAGTTCGTCTGGCAGGGGCCGGCCGCGGTCAAGCGGGCGTTCCTCCAGGCGCTGTTCGAGGGTGACGGCTCGTCGTCGCTGCTGCCGCGCAACACCATGCAGATCTCGTACTCGACCCGCAGCGAGCGCCTGGCGGCCGAGGTCCAGCAGCTGCTGCTGGAGTTCGGTGTGATCAGCCGGCAGACCCGCTACGACAATGGCGAGATCAAGGTCGTGATGACCAACCGTCGCGACGCCCGAATCTTCGCCGCGCACGTCGGGTTCCTCGGTCGGAAGCAGGCCAAGTTGGAGGCCGAGCTGGCCCAGGTGCCGGCGAGCAGCACGGCGCTCTCCAGCGACCACGTGCCGTTGGTCGCCGACTTCATCCGTGAGCACGGCGCGCAGCGCTGGACGGAGCGGGACTGGCTGCGCCGGCACAACGTGGACCGGGTCGAGCGGTGGGAACGCGACCGCGACGAGATCGCGTCCCGGATCACCAACTCCGAGGTGCTCGACGTGGTCGAGCCGTTGGTCGACGGGCGGTTCTACTACGCCGAGGTGGCGCAGATCACGGACGCCGGCGTGCAGCCGGTCTACAGCGTCCGGGTGGACACCGACGACCACTCGTTCGTCTCGGACGGGTTCGTCAGCCACAACACCGAGTGCAAGCTCGACCCCCTCGCGATGGAGATGCTGCGGGACATCGACGAGGACACCGTCGACCTGCAGGACAACTACGACGGCCGGGCCAAGGAGCCCACGATCCTGCCGTCGCGGATCCCCAACCTGCTGGTGAACGGCTCCGAGGGCATCGCGGTCGGCATGGCCACCAAGATCCCGCCGCACAACCTGCGGGAGATCGGCGCGGCGGTGCAGTGGTGCCTGGAGCACCCTGAGGAGGACGAGGAGACCACCCTCGAAGCCCTGCTCGGCATCGTCAAGGGCCCGGACTTCCCGACCCACGGCCTGATCGTCGGCACGACCGCCATCCAGGACGCGTACCGCACGGGTCGTGGTTCGATCCGGATGCGGGCCGTGGTGGAGGTCGAGGAGGACAAGCGGGGTCGGCCCTGCCTGGTCGTCAGCGAGCTGCCCTACCAGGTCAACCCGGACAACCTGGCCGAGCGGATCGCTGAGCTGATCAAGGAGGGCAAGCTCGCCGGCATCGCCGACATCCGCGACGAGTCCTCCGGGCGTACGGGCATGCGGATCGTGCTGGTGCTCAAGCGCGACGCGGTCGCCAAGGTGGTGCTGAACAACCTCTACAAGCACACCCAGCTCCAGGAGACCTTCGGCGCCAACATGCTGGCGCTGGTCGACGGGGTGCCGCGCACGCTCAACCTGGCCCAGTTCATCCGCTACTACGTCGAGCACCAGATCGACGTGATCCGCCGGCGGACCGCGTTCCGGCTGCGCAAGGCCGAGGAGCGGGCGCACATCCTGCGCGGTCTGGGCAAGGCACTGGACGCGCTGGACGAGGTGATCGCCCTGATCCGGCGCTCGCCGACCGTGGACGACGCCCGGCAGGGCCTGATCCGGCTGCTGGAGATCGACGAGATCCAGGCGACCGCGATCCTGGACATGCAGCTGCGCCGCCTCGCCGCCCTGGAGCGGCAGCGGATCGTCGACGACCTGGCCAAGCTCGAAATCGAGATCGCCGACCTCAAGGACATCCTCGCCAAGCCGGAGCGGCAGCGCCGGATCGTCTCGGAGGAGCTGGGCGAGATCGTCGCCAAGTGGGGCGACGAGCGGCGTACGCAGATCATTCCGTTCGACGGCGAGGTCTCGATGGAGGACCTCATCGCCCGGGAGGACGTGGTCGTCACGATCACCCGGACGGGGTACGCCAAGCGGACCAAGGTCGATCTGTACCGCTCGCAGCGGCGCGGCGGCAAGGGCGTCAGTGGCGCCACGCTGCGGCAGGACGACATAGTGAGCCACTTCTTCGTATGCTCGACGCACGACTGGATCCTGTTCTTCACGAACAAGGGTCGGGTGTACCGGGCCAAGGCGTACGAGTTGCCGGAGGCCAGTAGGGTAGCCAAGGGCCAACACGTGGCCAATCTGCTCGCCTTCCTACCTGACGAGCAGATCGCGCAGATCATCGAAATCCCGAACTACCAGGTAGCCCCCTATCTGGTACTGGCCACGAAGAACGGCCTGGTGAAGAAGACGCGGCTCGAGGAGTTCGACTCCAACCGTTCCGGCGGAATCATCGCGATCAACCTGCGCGATGAGGACGAGCTGGTCGGTGCTGCGCTGGTGGCGCCGGAGAACGACCTGCTACTGGTCTCCAAGAAGGCGCAGGCGATCCGGTTCAACGCCTCCGACGAGGCGCTGCGGCCGATGGGCCGGGCCACCTCGGGCGTGATCGGCATGCGCTTCACGGACGACGACGTCCTGCTCGCCATGGAGGTCGTTCGGGACGGTTTGGACGTCCTGGTGGCCACGAACGGGGGATACGCGAAACGTACCCCGATCGAGGAATACCCGGTGCAGGGCC
Source organism: Micromonospora sp. NPDC005237 (assembly GCF_040607775.1). NCBI lineage: Bacteria > Bacillati > Actinomycetota > Actinomycetes > Micromonosporales > Micromonosporaceae > Micromonospora > Micromonospora sp. NPDC005237. Next base: position 198,247 of record NZ_JBEXHJ010000002.1, read on the forward strand.
GGGGAGGTAAGGGCGTGCTGACTGCGAAGATCACCGAACGGCGCGGTGGTCTGGTCGGTGCCGTGGTGATCGACCCAGACGACGAGTTGTTCGCGATCACCAGCAACGGTGGTGTCATCCGGACTCCGGTGAAGCCTGTACGCCGTACGCGTGACCGGAACACAATGGGGGTCAAGCTGATGGACCTCCCGGACGGCGTGACTATCGTGGCGATTGCTCGCAATGCCGACGAGCCTGACGAACAGGACTAGTTGAATGACGGAGACACAGGCGAAGTCGGGGAACACGGGGACCTCGGCCAACCCGGTCGACGAGGAGGCCGCCAAGGGCGGCACACCAGCGACCGGCCGCGCGGCCGTGGGCCGGGCCACGGTTCCCGCCGACGCGCCTGCCCCGAAATTCACCCGGGCTCCCGGCATGACACCTCCACCGGAGCAGCCCGGCGAGGACGGGGGATCGGGCGACGCCAAGGCCGAGACGTCGGCTGTCGAGGCACCGACGTCCGCCGGGGTGGCCCCCCCGGCGGCCGCCCCGACCCCGGCTCGGCCGACGACCACCCAGCCGATCAACACCCGGCCCGGTCAGGCGACATCGACCGGGGCCACCGGCACCCAGCCGCGGATCACGCCGGGCATGACCCAGCCCGACTCGGGGCGTACGGCCGCTGGCGGTCGCCCCGCGAGCGGTGGTGGCCTGCCGCCGGGGATCGGCAACGCGTCGGCCGTCGGGGCCGCTCGCGTCGGTGAGGCGGTACGCGCCGCGCGTACCTCGGTCAGCTCGGCGGCGTCCCGCGGACCGCGCCGGGCCCGGCTGAACCTCAAGCGGATCGACCCCTGGTCCGTGATGAAGTTCGCGTTCGCCGTCTCGGTGGTGCTGTTCATCGTCGTGGTGGTCGCCACGTCGGTGCTCTACCTGGCGCTGGACGCGATGGGCGTGTTCCAGAGCGTCAACGACAGCCTCAGCGACCTGGTCAACGCGGGCGGTGGGCAGAGCACCAACGGGTTCCAGATCACCGCCAAGGGTGTGATCCTCAGCTCGGCGCTGATCGGCCTGGTCAACGTGGTGCTGTTCACCGCGCTGGCCACGCTGGGAGCGTTCGTCTACAACGTCTGCGCCGACCTGGTCGGCGGGATCGAGCTGACGCTCGCCGAGCGGGACTGAGTGTGACCGGGGCGCCGGGGCACCGCGGAATGCGGTCGCTCCGGCGCCCCGTACTCGGTTAGGTTTTGCAGGCGGCGACGGCCCGGCTCGCAGGTTCGGACCCCGATTTGGGGCCGGCAGAGCGGATGGGTTAATCTTGCTCGTCGCAACGCGGGGCTATAGCTCAGTCGGTTAGAGCGCAGAGCTGATAACTCTGAGGTCGATGGTTCGATTCCATCTAGCCCCACCGCACATCGTCCGACGCTAGTCGAGCGCGAGGGGTCGCCCCATGTTCAAGAAGCTGCTGATCCTGGCCGGCGTCGTCGGCGTGGCTGCCGTCGTCTTCAACAAGGTCAAGGCCGCCAACGACGAGCGTGCCCTGTGGCACGAGGCGACCACCGCGCCCGACCTGCGCTGACGTCCGGCCCGCGGCGAGCGACGCACCGCCGCCGCAGCCGCTCACGGGGCCCTAGCTCAACTGGCAGAGCACTGCCTTTGCAAGGCAGGGGTTAGGGGTTCGAGTCCCCTGGGCTCCACCATCACTTCCCCCTCGGCCCCGCGCCCCGAGTCTCGTGGTCGTGGACCGAGCGGTGCTGATCGTTGACGCATGAGCGGCATGACACGCCGAGCGTCGAGCTGCTGCGCTGTCAACGATCTGAGCCGGCGACTCCCGCGTCACCGCGGAACGGACTCCTGACCAACCAGCATGACGTCGTTGAACGCCAACGCGCCCGGCCCGACGAAGTGTCGGACCGGGCGCGTCAGATCGAGCTACGCCACGAAGCGGGAGCGGCGTCGCCGTGCGAGCACGAAGCTCGCGCCACCGACGAGCAGGAGCGCACCGCCGATGCCGGCCACGGTCGCGGTGTCGGCACCGGTCAGCGGCAGTCCGCCGCCCTCGCCGCCGGCAGCGACCGGGCTCGTGGAGGTGGCCGCGGTCGGAGCGACGGTCGTCGTGGCGCTCGGAGTCGGAGTGGGCTGCGACGAGGCCGTCGTCGTCGGCGTCGGGGTGGGCTGCGACGCGCAGTCGAGCGCACGCGCGGCGTACAGGCCCTCGTTCAGGTAGGCCAGGTAGCCATCGGTGGTCGCGTCGTCGAGCGTCGTCTGCGCGGCCTTCTTCACCTTGGGGCCGGCGCCGGTCAACGTCTGGTCCACCTTGACCCGCAGATTCACCGACCAGACGGTCTGCACGTCCTTCTTGAGGAATGCGCGGAGATCGTCCGAGCTGCCATCGAGTTTCTTCTGAATGACGTCAGGCAGGGTGGGCAGGGACTCGGTGTTCGCGGCGTACAGGATCTGGGCCGTCAGCACCCGGAGCTGGGTGGTGGTGGCGGTGTCCAGGTCGATGGTGAAGAGCTCGCGGATGTCCTTGTACGTCTTGCGCTCGACCGTCTGGCAGGTTTCGTTGAGCCCGGGCGACCCGGTCTGCGCCACCGCCGGTGCCGCCGGAACCATAAAGGCCAGCGCTATTGCCACGCCGGCCGGGATCTTCCATCGCATGTGGATTTTTTTCCCCGTTGTAGATCAAAGACTGGGGATATTACCGTCGTCTGGGGATTGGCAAGGCCCCGGAAGGCTCGCTCACTGACCGCTTCGGCAATTGCCTGTCGGGTCGGGCAGCGCACTTGTCATGATCCGCGGATGGATGAGCAACCAACCCCCGTCACCGTGCACATCTACTGTCGGGTCGAGGTCGTCGTGACCGACCCCGCAGCGGTCACCGGCCACACGATCGCCGACCTGCGTGCGGCCGACATCGACTGGTCCGAAGAGGCGGACGATCTCGAGACGGCCGTCGAGGAACTACGGTCGGACCTCGCCACCTCCCTGGCAGCCGTGGTGGACATCAGCCAGCTCGGTGACGGCATACCGGGCGTGGAGTTTCGCGGTGGTCTGTGTTGGGCCGAACAGGGGCCGGCCCGGGACCCGTTCCGTGCCGAAGAGCGGTGACGGAGGGCGTCAGAAGCGGGAGCGCCGTCGGCGGTCCAACCGCTGAAAGCGCGGACCGGCCCAGAGCCAGAAGAGCGACGCCGTCAATCCAGTGGCCCCCATGGCGACGATCACGCCTCGGGGCAGCTCGGTGTTGACCGGCATCGGCATGCAGTTGGCCGGGGTGTAGTCGACTGTCAGTCGCTGGTACAGCGGGGGTAGCCGCCGCTCGGGGAACGACCGCTCGTAGATGCCGCAGGTGGTCGGCCCGTCGGCCGTGTCGACGCGTACCAGCACGTAGGGGCCTTGGGCGGTCTGGGCCGGTTCCACCGCGACCACCGTCGCCGGCATCAGCACGCCGGCCGGTGGGGGCGGCTCGCGGTCGTCGGTGACACCCATCAGTACCAGCAGGCTGCACGGCAGTAGCAGCGCCAGCGGTAGGGCCGGCCAGGCCTTCGGACGAGTTCCATTGGCCAAGAACGACGGCATGGCGTCAGGCTAGTCAGCGAGATCAATGAGGTTGCCCGGCCCACTGCCAATCCCACCCGCTCGCCGGATCCACCGTTCAGGAGGGCGGGGCGAGCGACGCGGTCTCGCCGCGCGCGAGGGTGCGTACCTGCTTGACCCAGCCCCGGCGGCGGGCCTCGTCGACGAAGTGCGCCAGCGGGGAGCGGAAGACAGCCGGAACTCGCGCCGCCCGCCGCGTTCCACGTCGATCATCGTGCCCATCACGTCGGGCAGCAGCCGGTCCAGCGCGCCGGGGCCGTGCTTGCCGGGCATCGAGGTCAGCCGCAGGGTCGTACCGTCGCGGTGCAGCTCTCGTGACGACCAGGTCGGCAGGCCCTCGGCGGCGTGGAAGCCCCAGCGGCGCAGCTTGCGTTCGGCGACGGGCGTGGTGACGATGGGCAGCTCCCGGTCCAGCTCCCGGCGGGCCACCCGGTCGAAGTGGTCGCCGTGCAGGTGGGACAGGACCACGGCGTCCAGGTGGGGAAGCTGGGCGATCCGCAGCGCAGGGTCCGTGCGTCGGCGCGACCACAGACCCTTTCCGAGGTACGCCCGCTGACCGCGGTGCAGGAAGTTCGGATCGGTCAGCAGGGTGAACCCGCCGATCCGCAGCACTGTCGTCGCGGTGCCGATGAACGTCACCTGTGGATGCTCGGCCATCGTGCCCACCTCCCCCGGCTCCGGTACCCCAGCCGGTCCCGCTCAAGCGTCAGCCGTCCGTGGCCGTCCCCTCGGTCCCGGGAGTGGGCTGCGCGAGGTCGGGTCGTGCCGACGGAAGGTGCTCCACCAGTCTGGTGAGCGCGCCGTTGGCGAAGGTGGCACCGAGCGCCGATCCGGCGCCGATGGTCCAGCCCACCGGGCCGAGCGGCGTGCACCCGAAGAACTGACTCAGCCCCGGCGTCTGCACCACCACGACCAGCACTCCCAGCGACGCCGCCGTGGACGCCAGCACGGCCGGGCTGGTGCCGCCGGCCAGGATGGTCTGGCCGAGCTGGGTGCCGACCAGGGAGATGAGGGCGACGGTTCCGGCCCGCTGCCGGCGGCCGGTGTACCGGGCCAACGTCCAGTCGGCGGTCGCGAGTGCAGCGATCCGTACAGCCAAGCGGTCACGCTGTCCTCTCGCCCAGCACACTCGTGCCAGCCACGCTTGACCGCAGGTTCCCATCCCTGGAGTCTGTGCCGGTGGGCGAGACCGGGGAGTGCGCGGTGACGGTCGACGACGGCGCGCGTCTCTGGACACTGAGTTCCGGACCCGCCGGTGGATCGCCCGTTGTCCTCTGCCATGGAGGGCCCGGGCTCTGGGACTACCTCGGCCCGATTCCAGCCATGTTGGATCCGGCCCATCATGTCCATCGGTACGACCAGCGAGGCTGCGGCCGCTCGACCGGACCGCATGACTACAGGCTCGACCGGGCACTCGCCGACCTCGATGCCCTACGTCGACACTGGGGTTATGACCGATGGACGGTCTTCGGCCACTCGTGGGGAGCCACTCTCGTCCTCGCATACGCCTGGACATATCCCGAACACGTGCAGGCGGTGATCTACTGCGGCGGGGTTGGGCCGGGGACGGCGTGGCGGGCGCCGTACCACGCAGAAGTCGCCAACCGCCTCACCGCCGGACAGCAGGAACGCCGTGATGAGCTGGAGCGCCGGAAGCGGAGCTGGGAGGAGGAAGTCGAGTTCCGCATGCTGTGCTGGCTACCGGACTATGCCGACCCGTCGAGGGCCGAGGTGTGGGCGAGGGCCGCTGCGTCGGCCCCCTTTGAGATCAACTGGCAGGCCAACCGAGCACTTGCGTCCGGCCTGCCCGACGTGACCACGCTCGCCGGGAAGGTGACCGCTCCGACTCTGATAATCCATGGTGAGCAAGACCCACGACCACTGGCCAACACCCGAAGACTCCTCGACATCCTCCCCGGTGCCACGCTCGCCACCATCCCCGAGGCGGGACATTTCCCGTGGCTCGAGGACCCCACAGCCGTCTCGACCCGACTGAATGCCTTCCTGTCGGCGCACGGATAGTGATCTTCGACCTTCAAACTGGCGCCCCAAGACCGTCAATCAAAAAGCCTGCCGAGCAGGGCAGACTGGCCGGCGGCGAGGACGTGTCCTTGCGCCAGAGGCAGCCAGTACAGCTCGAAGCGGATCGGCTTGTCGGTGCCATCGGCGTGTTCCTCAACGATCCACCGCTTCGGAACCTCGGCGTCCTCGACGGATAGCTGAAAGAAATGCCGCACATGAACCGCATCGACGTACGGACGCATGTCCCACTCTGCTGCCCCCAGGTACCGCTCGATGCGTAGTCCGTGCAGGCCGGTTTCCTCAGATGCCTCGCGCAGCACAGCCTGTTCAGGTAGCTCGCCATAACGAACGGTGCCCGCAGGAACCTGGAGGCCGGATTGATCGAACTGTCCGTCGTCGGCATGGACGAATACCAGCAGCCGATCCTCGCGGACGATGTAGGCCACAACCTTCTGCGGTCGCTTCACTGGCAGAGCCTTTCCCATGATCGCGCTCAAGCGGCGGCTGCGGCGATCGCCTCCGCCACGCACTCGTAGTCCTTTGCCTCCTGGCACCTCAACAGGCAATGTCCATGCGGATCGGCGTGGTGGGCTGGGCGCTCACCGCGTTGCACGTGTGCGGCGCGCGGCGACGTAGCGGCGCATCTTCTCCGCGGTTCCGCAGTCGTCCATGCTGCACCAGCGGCGACTGCGGTTCTTGCTCTCGTCGATGAAGATGAAGCGACAGCCTCCGCATCCTTTGATTCGGTCCAGCGCCCCCGCGGTGAGCAGTTGGACCGCCGCGTGCACAACGGGCCGTAGCGGCCGGGCAAGCGTCCGGTCCTCCCGCCAGGCCCACACGAACGTGCTCCCACGCTCAAGTTGTGCGTGGCCGAGCGCGTCTGCTTCGTCGTCCCGCAACTGGGCCAGCGCACGCGCGCTCGGACTCTTTCCGGCGGCCAGCGGTCGGAACACCTCGTCGAGGTTGTCGCGGGTTCGCAGCGTTCGCGCGAAGGCGGCGCGAGCGCCGTCTGGATCGTTGCGAGACAGCCGGTGCAACGCTGCCGTCTCGGTGTCGGTGAGGGCGCCCGCGTACGCGCCCCAGGCGACCAGCTCGGGATAGCCGGTGAGCACGTCGTCGTCCGAGGGTCCGCCGGGTGGACCGGTGCGGGTGTTGATGAAGTCCAGGGCGAGATTGCCGCCCACCAGGTGCATCCGCTTGACGCCCTCAACTGTTTCCATCAAAGCCCACTTTACCAGTTGACCCCGTGCTGGGGTACGCCTAGCCTGTTGCCGGCATAGGTCGTTTAGCCGGTAACGATGGGAGCGTTGGATGGGCCACAGGCGGGCAGTGGGAGCACTGATCGGCTTGTCCGGGGGGACGTTCCTCTACACCACCGCCGAGGCGCTGCCGATCGGGCTGCTGATCCCGATGGTCACGGACCTGGCCGTCACACCGTCGCAAGTGGGCATGCTCGTCACCGCGTACGGCGCGGTGGTCGTCGTCGCCTCGATCCCGTTGACGGTGCTGGCCAGGAAGGTCCCTCGCCAGCGACTACTGTCTGCGCTGCTGGCCGGCTTCGTCGTCAGCACTGCGGCCACCGTGTTCGCGAGCACGTTCCCGCTGCTGCTGGCGGCCAGGATGGCAACTGCGGCGACCCATGCCTTGTTCTGGGCGGTAGTGGTCCCGACCGCGGCCGGGCTGTTCCGACCCGGACTACGCGGGCGGGTGGTCGCGATCGTGTTCGCCGGAGGCAACGTCGCTCTGCTCCTGGGGGTGCCTGCGGGCACCTGGCTGGGCGAACGGGCCGGCTGGCGGATGTCGTTCCTGGCGGTGGCCGGCCTCGGCGCGATTGTGCTCGTCGCGGTGGCCACGCTGCTGCCCTCGACGCCGCCCGACCAGGGACATGCCGCCCGGGGTGCGACGCCCGACGTCTACCGCTTCTGGCTACTGGTCGCGGTGGCCGTCCTCACGACCGCCGGGGCCATCGCCGCCTACACCTATGTCGCCCTCTTCGTCACCGAGGTCAGCGGGTTCTCCGCCACGTCGGTCGGGGCCATCCTGCTGGCGCGCGGTGTCGCCAGCGTGCTTGGGATCCTCGCTGTCGGAGCGGTGGTGGACCGCAGCCCGTGGCTCGCGCTGGTCGTGACCGTCGCGCTGCAGTCGGTGGCACTGCTCGGGCTGTACGCGCTCGGCCACCGGCCGTCGGCTGCCGTCAGCCTGCTTGCTCTGGCCGGACTGGCGTTCGCGGCGTTCACCGCAGCGCTCGGTGGCGTGGTGCTGCAGGTGGCGCCCGGGCGCTCCGACCTCGCCGCCGCCACCGTCTCCGCCGCTGTCAACGTCGGCATCACCGGTGGCGCCCTGGTCGCCGGACTCGCGCTACCGAGCCACGGCGTGCACAGCACGGTGCTGATCGGAGCCCTGCTCGGCGTCGTCGCTCTGGTGATGGTCACCGGTGCCTTCACCTGGCGGCTCATGGTCCCGGCCGGCGACGGCGGGCCACGGACGAGATCCAGACTTGTGATGATCACTGGATGGTCGAACAACCAACGCCGGTAACCATGCACCTGTACTGCCGGGTCGAGGTGATCGTCACCGATCCCGCGACGGTCACCGCTCGCGCGGTGGCCGACCTGGCCGACATCGACTGGTCCACAGAGGAGGACGACCTGGAGACGGCAGCCGAGGAGCTGCGGACGGATCTTCCCAATTCATTGACGAGTGTGGTGGACATCGGCCGGCTCGTCGAGCACATCCCGGGGGTGGAGTTTCGCGGTGGTTTTTGCTGGGCGGAACAGGGACCGGCCCGCGACCCTTGCGCAAGGAGAGCTAGCCGCAGGTTGGCGGCTTGGCCGTGTCCCGTCGAGCGTTATGACTCTGAGGTATGAATATGACTCTGAGGTATAGCGCTCTCGGATGCAGGTGACGCCGCAGCGCCGGCGAGGTCGGGTCGGGCCGGCGGCAGGTGTTCCACCAGTTTGGTCAGCGCGCCGTTGGCGAAGGTGGCACCGAGCGCCGATCCGGCGCCGATGGTCCAGCCCACCGGGCCGAGCGGCGTGCAGCCGAAGAACTGGCTCACCCCCGGCGTCTGCACCACCACGACCAGCACTCCCAGCGACGCCGCCGTGGACGCCAGCACTGCCGGGCTGGTGCCGCCGGCCAGGATGGTCTGGCCGAGCTGGGTGCCGACGAGCGAGACGAGGGCGACCGTTCCGGCCCGCCGCTGGCGGCCGGTGTACCGCGCCAACGTCCAGCCGACGGTCGCGCCCAGCGTGGTGGACGCCGCACGGAGCCCGATCTCCCTGCTGAGGGTCTCACCGAGCGACGTGTCGGGGCCCTCCCGGAGCAGACCGTCGGTGCGGTCCGAGGCGGGTGGGCGGACCGCGATGGCCAGCGCCGGCGCCAGGTCGGTGAGCAGGTTGACCAGCAGCAGTTGCCGCCCGGTGAGGGCGGAACGGCCGGTCACCGCGGCGGTGAGCACGCTGAACGCGATCTCGCCGAGGTTGCCGCCGACGAGGATGCTCAGCGCGTGGCGGACCGACGACCACATCGCGCGACCCTCGACCAGGGTGGCGATGATGGTCTCCAACCGGTCGTCGGTGACCACCAGGTCGGCGGCGGCCCGGGCCGCCGGCGTGCCGCGTTGGCCGAGGGCGATGCCGACGTCGGCCAGCCGGATCGCCGGGGCGTCGTTGGCGCCGTCGCCGGTCATCGCCACGGTCCGCCCGCACTTCTGCAACGCCTGGATGATGCGCACCTTGTGCGCCGGGGTGCAGCGGGCCACCACGTCGGTGTTGGCCAGCCGCTCGGCGAGCGCCTCGTCGTCCAACTGGTCGAGTTCGGTGGCGGTGACCACCCGCTGCTCGTTGTGCTCGCTGATGGTGGCGGCGATCGCCTCGGCGGTGGCCGGGTGGTCGCCGGTGATCATGATGGTGTGCACCCCGGCCTGCCGGATCCGGCGTACCGCCGGGGCGGCGCTCTCCCGGACCCCGTCCGCGAGGGCCAGGAACCCCACGAAGGTCAGACCTCGGACGTCGGAGTCGGTGATGTGCGCGGCGTCCACCTCGCACTCCGCGACGGCCAGGATCCGGTGCCCCGCCCCGGCCCGGTCGGCCAGCAGACGGTGCAGTTCCGCGCGGCCGGCGTCGTCCAGCGGCTCCTGCCGGCCGTCGGCACGCCGCGTCGCGCAGCGCGGCAACACCGTCTCCGGGGCGCCCTTGACGCTCAGCAGCAGGCGGCCCTCGGTCTCGCCGATGCTCGCGTGGTAGCCGCGGGACGGTTCGAACGGCAGCCCGCCGGCCGCCCGCCAGCCGGCGGCGCCGGTCTGCTCCACCACCTGGGCCGTGGCGGCGCCCCGCCGGACGGCCCGATCGGTCTGCAACGCCAACTCCTCCGGCTTGGCCGCGGCGGGGGTGGCCCGCAGCGCCGTGGCGAGGGTCAGTCGGAGTCGGTCGTCGAGCCGGTCCACCGCGGCGTACCGGTCGCCGACGCCGTCGCCGACCCCGGCGAGCAGCAACTGGCCCTCGGTGAGGGTGCCGGTCTTGTCGAAGCAGAGCACGTCCACCCGGCCCAACGCCTCGATCGTGCGGGGGTTGCGGACCAACGCGCCGTGCTCGGCCAGCCGCCGCGCGGCGGCCAGCTGCGCGGCGCTGACCAGGAACGGCAGCCCCTCCGGCACCGACGCGACGGCGAGGTTCGCGGCGGTCGCCGCCGTTTCGGCCAGCGGTACGCCCCGTAGCAGCCCCGCCCCGGCCACGGCGATCGCCGAACCCGCGGCCAACGGAATGGCGGCGCTGGTCAACGAGCCGAGCCGGGCCTCCACCCCGCTGGTCGGGGGCGCCTGCCGGACCAGCGCCAGGCTGCGTCCGGACTCGGTGTCGACGCCGGTCGCCACCACCACGGCGGTTCCTTGGCCGGCGGCGACGGTGGTGCCCTCGTACAGCATCGAGTGCCGGTCGGCGATGGCCGCGGCGACGACCGCCCGGCTGCTCTTGGCGACCGGCAGCGACTCGCCGGTCAGCGACGACTCGTCCGCCTCCAGCCCCACCGATTCGAGCACCCGGCAGTCGGCCGGCACCGAGTCTCCCGATTCGAGGGTGATGACGTCTCCGCGGACGAGGTCTTCGGCCGCGACGATTCGCTCGACGCCGTCCCGGCGGACCCGGGCCGTCACCGCCGAACGCGACAGCAGCTCCGCCAGCGACCGTTCGGTGTTGCGTTCGTGCACCGCCCCGATCAGGGCCGACCCGCCGACGACGCTGCCCACCAGCGCGGCGTCGACAAGCGAGCCGAACGACGCGGAGAGCACCGCCCCGGCGGCCAGTACGGGGGTGAGCGGGTTGGACAGCTCGTCCAGGAACGCCCGCAGCAGGCCACCACCGGCGGGTGTGTCGCTGCCGCCCGCCCCCTGGCCGTCGTGTCGGCGCTGCGCCTCCGCGCTGGCCAGCCCGTCCGGCGTGGTGCCCAGCTGGTCGAGCACGGTCCGGACCGGCATCAGGTGCCAGGCGGTCGCCACCGGCACCGGCGTGTCCGACCGGTCGGGCAACCGGCTGGCCCGCCAGACCCCGTTCGCGAAGGCGAGGCCGGCCGCGCCGTTGACCGCGACGAGCGACTTGTGGGGCAGCTGGGTCGGTGGGGCGGTGAACGCGCCCAGCGCCCCGAGGCCGGTGCCCGCCATGGCGAGCCGGATGTTCTGCCGCGTCATCCGCCGGGCCGCCCCGGTCGCCTCGATGACCAGGGCCACCACTCGCAGGTCGGTGCCGACCAGCAGGTGCGCTCCCCACGGCGGCAGCTCGTCCGGAGCGGACATCCCGAGGCCGCAGTCGGACGCGCCGAGCGCCGCCCGGTCCCCGGAGACCAGCATCACGACCGCCCCGTCGCGCTGCAACGCACGTACCGTGTCGGCCAGGTGGTCCCCGCCGGGCAGCAGCGCGTCGGCGAAGCCGTACCGCTGCTCGTCGCCGCCGGCCACGATCAGCTTCAGGCCGGCGTGGCGGGCAGCGGCCGGCAGGCTGTCGACACCCGGCGCGGGTTCGGGTTCGACCCGCAGCAGCGCCGTGAGCCGACCCGAGTGGGTGAGCCCGAGCAGTTGCCCGCCGGCCGCGCGCAGCCGCTCGCCGTCCGGCACGTCGCCGGGATCGCCCGCCGGGAATTGGTCCAGGGGTGCCAGCCGCCAGCCGTCTAGCTCCGGTGAACCGGTCGGGTCGCTCGGGTCGAACAGCGCGAACGCCCGCTCCGCCACCTCGTCGACGTCCACCTCGGCCGCCGGAGCCAGGTCGGCGAGTACGCCCCGCTCCGATCCGAGCACCGCCGCGTCCAGCACCAGCGTGTCGATCCGGTCCAGCTCCCGCAGCACGCCACGGTCCATCGCGATCACCCCGCGCCGGGCGAGGATCCGGCCGAGCTGTGCCGCGTACCCCTCTCGCCCACTGCCCGGCGCCTTGGGCAGCGCGGACAGGCCCAGCGCGGCGGCTCGCTTGCGCCCGGCGATCGGTGTCGCCGCCGCGGCGGCAGCCACGCCGGCGGTCAACATACGGTTGATGTAGTGCTCGACCGGGCCGTCCGGTTTCGGGCGGGGACGGTCGACCGCGGGCCACCGCGCGGTGGCGCGCTCGGGGTCGCCGGTCAGCCGCGGCTCGGCCTTCTCCCACGCGGCGAGTTGGGCCCGCGCCTCCCCCCACTGCACCATCCGTTGGGCGCCGTCGAGCACTATCCCCGTCCACCGGCCGGTCAGACCCTGCACCACCGCCTCGGCCAGCGGAAAGATGACGTCGGCGCGCGGGTCGGAGCGCAGCCGCCTGCCGACGAAGGCGTGCAGCTTCGGTTGCAGGTCCGCAGCGGCCAGCAGGCCGGCGACCTCGCCGGGCAGCGGCGCGAACGGCAGGAGCCGGGTGGCCGCCGTGATGGTCAGGCCCAGTGCGTCCGAGGCGAGGGCGCCCAGGGTGCGCGGCGTACGCGGCCCCTCCTCCGGCGGATGCGGGGGCGGGATCTCCGGATCCGGTTCGTGGTCGCAGGTTCCCTCGATCCGCCCGATCGTGGCGATGAGGTCCCGCAGCCGCGGCTCGGGCGCCTGCACGGCCACCACCACCCGGCCGGACGGGGCGTTCACCCGGGCCCAGGCCACCCCGGGCAACCGCTCCAGCGCGGCCTCCACCTGCCGGGCCAACCGGTCGCCACCGTCCTGGCAGACGCCGTGCACCTCGATGTGGTGCCGGCCGGGGCGCGACCAGACCCGACGCCGGGTCAGCCCGACCGTCCGGGCCAGCCGGGTCGCCGCCGACCCGACGGTCCGGGACGCCTCCCCGACCAGGTGCGGCACGCCGATGGACGGCAGGAGGCGGCCGGCGGCGCGACCCGCCGCCGTCATCGAGGCGTACGGCCGGACGGACGCCGACCCGACTCCCCGTTGTCGCTTGTGCCGTCGGTCATCTCGCCCTCCCACCGCCTCACGTCCGGCGGCCTGGCTTCCCGACCTGGCGTCCGTTATGCCCCTCGGACCACCGGAACTTTGCGGGGCTGGCCGCGCATGGACGGGGTGGACGGTGGAATCCGACGACCATCACCGGACACGGGGAGGCCGGAATGAGCACGCTGACACGACACCTCAACGGTTCACACGAGAACGTTCGGATTTACAGCCGACGGGTGGAGCTGCCGATGGTGGGCGAGGTGGCGGTGCCACCACCGGACAAGATCGCCTACTACGCCGGGCTCGGTGTGCTGGCCGCGTTGCAGGTGATCGAATGGCCGCTCGCCCTGGTGATCACCGCCGGGCATCTCCTGGCGGACCAGCACTTCTCGGGACTGGTACGCGGCGTCGGGGAGGCGCTCCAGGAAGCCTGACGAGAGCCGGGTCACCCCCGGTTGACATGAATCCGGGTTGAGGTCGCAGGCTCGGTGCATGTCGAGCCGAACCGCCACCCCCGTTCCGGTCCCCGCCGGGTTGTTCGCCCCCCGGCTGCGGGCGATGACGGTGGGCAGCGTCGCGCTGGTGTCGCTGCTGGCGTTCGAGGCGTTGGCGGTCGGCACGGCCATGCCGACCGTCGCGCGCAGCCTGGACGGGCTGGCGCTGTACGGGATCGCGTTCGGTGGCCCGTTCGCCGCCGGTGTGGTGGCCATGGTCGTTTCCGGGATCTGGTGTGACGCACGGGGGCCCCGAGGACCGATGTGGCACGGCGTCGGCTGGTTCGTGGTCGGGCTGCTGGTCGCCGGGACCGCGCCGACGATGACCGCGTTGGTGGTCGGACGGGTCGTGCAGGGGTTCGGCTCGGGGTTGCTCTCGGTGGCGCTCTACGTGATCGTCGGGCAGGCGTACCCCGAGGAGTTGCATCGGCGCATCTTCGCCGCGTTCGCTGCGGCGTGGGTCGTACCGTCGCTGGTCGGGCCGGCGCTGGCCGGCCTGATTGTCGAGTACCTGGGCTGGCGGTGGGTCTTTCTCGTGGTGCCGGCGGTGGCCGTCCCGGCGGTGCTGCTGATTCATCCGGGCCTGCGGTCGCTCGACGGGACCGTGCCGAGCCGGCCACCGGCCGGCGCGATGGCCCGCATCGGCTGGGCCTGTGGGGCGGGCGTGAGCGCCGCACTGCTGCACATCGGGGGACAGCAGCGCGGCGTGACGGCCCTGGCGGTGATCGCGCTCGCCCTGGCCGGCCTGCTGGTCTGCGCTCCGCGCCTGCTGCCGCCCGGGTTCCTCCGGGCGGCCCGCGGACTGCCCACCGTGATCGGTCTGCGCGGTCTGGCGTCGGCGGCGTTCGTCGGCGCGGAGGTGGTCATCCCGCTGATGCTCTCCCGGGAGCGAGGGCTGTCGCCGACAGCCGCCGGGCTTGTACTCACGGTGGGCGCGTTGGCCTGGTCGGTGGGCTCCTGGGTGCAGGGCCGTTTTCCCGTGCCGGCCTCCCGGGCCAGCTTCCCCCGCGTCGGGTTGTGCTGCATCACGGCCGGCACCGCGACGGTGGCGTTGGCCGTCCGACCCGAGCTGCCGGTGGCCGTCGCCGTGCTGGGCTGGGCGGTGGCGGGGCTCGGTATGGGACTGCTGTACCCGTCGTTGTCGGTGCTCACCCTGGAGCTGTCCGCGCCCGGCGAGCAGGGGCGCAACAGCTCGTCGCTGCAACTGGGCGACTCGCTCTTCGCGGCGACCGTGCTGGCGCTCACCGGTGCCGTACTGGCTGCCGGGAGTGCGCCCGGCCCCGCCAGCTACGTGGTGACCCTGGTGGTGGCGGCCGGTCTGGCACTGGTCGGCGCGCTGCTGGCCGGCCGGGTGGTGATGGACGCAGACCACACGGCCGGGCGGGTGATCGGCTGAGGATTCGACGTGTCCGCACCGGGCGGGCGCGAGGATGGCAGGCGATGAACCTCCTGACCGTCCTGCCGCTGGCCGTGGTGATGGTCGCCGGGACGCAACTGGTCGTGGCGGTCTTCCTCGCCTCGTCCGACCGGCCCCGGGCCGCGTCGCTGGGCTTCCTCGCCGGCGCCGGCCTGGTGGTCGCCGTCGGGGTGACCGTGAGCTGGTTGTTGACCCGGTTGCTGGGCGGGTTGGCGACCGACGCCAGCGCGGCCGCCAGCAGGATCGATCGCGGTCCGGTCATCGACCTGGTGGTGCTCGCGCTGCTGGTGTGCCTGGCCCTGGTGGTCTGGCTGCGCCGCAACCGGTCCGGGCCGCCGCGTTGGTTGGGCAGCGTGAGCCACGCCGATCCGCGCTGGGCCGCACGGATGGGCGCCCTGCTCTTCGCGGTGACACCCGCCGACGACCTCACCATGGCGACGGTCGGCGCGACAGTGGCCCGACACAACCTCCCCTGGTGGCACCTGGTGCCGTTCGTGCTGCTCACCGTGCTCCTGCTCGCGGTGCCGCTGCTGGCGTTGGTGCTGCTCGGGCAGAAGGCGGCGCGGGTGTTGGCCCGGATGCGGGAGTGGGCCGAGGGGCACTCCTGGATCGTCAACGAGATCGTGATCGCGTTCTTCGCGCTCCTGACCGTGCTGGACCTGATCCGTTTTGGGTGAGGCAGCCGGTCACGTGTCCGGTCGCGGTGTCGTCATCAGCCCGACGGCGCGGTACGTGCCAGGGCGGAACAGGAGGAGACGATGAGGGTTCTGGTCACCGGGGCGGGTGGTCGACTGGGGAGCCACGTGCTGGCGCGGCTGCGCGACGACGGGATGAGCGTCCGGGCCAGCAGCCGCCGGCCGCGTACCGGCTCGGACGTCGAGTGGGTCGTGGCCGACCTGGCCACCGGCGACGGGCTGGCCGAGGCGGTGACCGGGGTGGACGCGGTGGTGCACCTGGCGTCCTCGCCCCGGGGGCGTACCCACCAGGTGGACGTGCTGGGCACCCGTCGGCTGGTGCTCGCCGCCGGCGCGGCCGGCGTCCAGCACCTGGTCTACATCTCGATCGTCGGGGTGGACCGGGTGCCGATCCCGTACTACCGGCACAAGCTGGCAGCCGAGCAGGTGGTCGCGGCCGGCCCGGTGCCGTGGTCGGTGCTGCGCGCCACCCAGTTCCCCGAGTTCCTCGACGATCTGCTGGCGACCAGCGCGCGGCTGGGCCCGGTGTTCGGCGACCGGGCGGTGCTCGCCCAGCCGGTCGATCCGGGTGAGGTGGCCGCCCGGCTCGCGGCCCGGGTGGCCGCCGGCCCGCTCGGGGGCACCGAGGAGTTCGGTGGGCCGCAGGTGCTCCGCTTCGACGAGGCGGTCCGTGCCTGGCGGGAGGCGCGCGGGTCACGCCGACCGCTGCTGCCGGTACGAATCCCCGGCCGCCTCGGGCGCGAACTGCGCGCCGGTGGGTTGGTCACCGAGGCGCTGCCTCGCGGTGTGCGTACCTGGGCCGACCACCTCGCGGACACGTACGGGGGAACCGCGCGGAGATGAGAGGGATACCGGTTCACGTTCGCCTTACGGTGACCTCATGTTCGTTGTCGTCACCACGGTGATCCTCTACGTTTTCGGTTTCGTCTTCCTCTACGGCGTGATCCGGCTGGGTGTCCGGCACGCGCTGGAAGACCTGGAGTTGCAGCGGGCCAAAGCCCGACGCGAGGAGGAACTGGCGGCCGCCCGCGACCGTTCCTTCCTACGCGACAACGCGTTCCTCGCCGGCAGTTGAGCCGCGACGTGGAGGTGGTGTCGCGAGACGGCTCGGGAGTCGGCGGGCGATCCGGCGGCGCGGGTGCGAGGATCGCACCCGTGATGGGAACGCTGAAGACCGAACCGGCCCGTGCCCGCCTCGATCTGCTCGCCGCGCCGGTGGCGGAGGCCATCGCCCAGTGGCCGGCCAACGCGCCGGTGGACGTCGACGACGTCCTGGTCGCGCCGATCGACGCCGATCTCGCCGACACGGCGGCGTTCTGCGAGGCGTACGAGGTGGGGCTGGACGTGTCGGCCAACTGCGTCGTGGTGGCCGGAAAGCGCGAGGGTGTGGTCCGCTACGCGGCCTGCATCGTGCTGGCCACCACCCGGGCCGACGTGAACGGCGTGGCCCGGCGGGCGCTGGACGTGCGCAAGGCGAGCTTCGCCCCGATGACCGACGCGGTCGAGTTGACCGGCATGGAGTACGGCGGCATCACCCCGATCGGGCTGCCGGCCCAGTGGCCGATCCTGGTGGACGCGCGGGTGATCGCCACCCCGCACGTGATCATCGGGTCCGGCGTACGGCACAGCAAGATCGCGCTGCCGGGGCCGGCGCTGGGCGCGCTGCCCGGCGCGCAGGTGGTCGAAGGGCTGGCCAGGCCGGCCTGACCAGGCACCGACATCGATACCGTTGCACGTGAAACATCACGTCGGTCGATGGCTATAGCCCTGCGGCCTCGCGCTGTTCGACCTCGGCCAGCGCCGCGAGGAGCGTCGAGGCCTCCTGTGCGCCGCTGACCGCGTACTTCCCGGCAAGCACGAAGGTCGGCACGCTGGTGATGCCCAGATCCCGGGCGGCGGCCAGTTCGGCGGCGATGTCGGCGGTCCGCTCGTCGGAGTCGAGGAACCGGCGTGCGTCGGCGGCGTCCAGGCCGATCCCACCAGCGACAGCGGCCAGCGCCTCCCGCGAGCCGACGTCGACGCCCTTGGTGAAGTGCGCCTGGTACAGGGCCTCCACCATCTCGGCCGCCCGGCCGTGCTCGGTGGCGTAGGCGACCAGTCGGTGGGCGTCGAAGGTGTTCGCGGCCACCGCACGGTCGTAGTCCAGCCGAAGCCCGTCACCCGCCGCGGCCTGGGTCACCCGCGCGACCATCTGCCGCGCGCGCTCCGGGCCGCCGAACTTGTCGGCCAGCGCGTCGATGACCGGGCGGGGTTCGGGCACCGGCGACGGGTCGAGCTGGAACGGTCGGTACCGGACGGTCACCTCGCCGTCGTAGCGGGCGATTGCCTCATCCAGTCGACGCTTGCCGAGGTAGCACCACGGGCAGACGACGTCCGCGTAGATCTCGATCTCCATGACCGGTGACAACTGCCTGCTCAGTCGAGTTGTTCCCGGACCTGCCGCTTGAGCCGGCCCAGGATCGCCGTGCCGCCGCGCACCCGCAGCGGGCTGATCGCCTGGGCCAGGCCCATCCGCTGGTAGAGGTCGTCCGGCACGGCCAGCACCTCCTCGGCGCTCGCGCCGGCCAGACCCTCGGCGAGGATCCCGGCGAACGCCCGGGTGGTGGGCGCCTCTGGCGGGCAGTCGAAGAGGGTCTCGACGGTCCCGTCCGGCGTCACCCGGGCGCGCAGGAAGAACGCGGTCTGGCACTCGGGCACCTGCTCCATGCCCTCGTGCCCGGCGGCGTCGGCGGGTAACGGCGAAATGACGTCGGCGTACTCCAGCAGCATCTCCAGCACCAGGTCGCGTGGCGCGGCGGCGAACTCGTCGACGATCTCGGCCAGTCGGGCCGGCATGTCAGCCATGTGTCGAGGCTACCGCTGGCGCCGACGGCTCACGTGGTCGGAGACTGTTCGCTGATCTCGCTCAACGCGCTGGTCGGGTCGAGCTGCATGGCCAGGTCACCGAGCGAGACGATCCCCACCAGCTTGCGGTCGCTGTCGCAGACCAGCACCCGGCGGATGCCCCGTTCCCGCATGAGCGCCGCAGCCTCACCCGCCGTGCAGTGCTGCTCGATCATGACCACCTCGCGGGTGACGATCGAGCCGATGGTGGTGGCCGCCGGTGAGCTGTTCTCGGCCACCGCCCGCACCACGATGTCCCGGTCGGTGAGCATGCCGGCGAGGGTGGCGCCGTCGGTGACCACCACGTCGCCGATGTCCGCCTCCTTCATCACCCTGGCCGCCTCGTCCAGGGTGGTCTCGGCCGACAGGTACACGACCTGTTTGGTCATCACATCGCTGACCCGGTAACCGGTCATGAAATCCTCCGAAGACGTATCACCCGATCCGACTGCACTACCCCGTGACGCGGTGGCTACACCAGGTTCGCACGCTCCCGGCGGGCCTCGTCAACGATCCGCTCCACCACACCGTCCACCGGCAGCTCCGCGCGCCCGTCGCCGGCCCGCTCGCGCAACTCCACGTACCCGTCGGCCAGTCGGCGGCCGACCACGACGGTGCGGGGGATGCCGATCAGCTCCGCGTCGGTGAACTTCACCCCGGCCGAGACGTGCGTCCGGTCGTCGACCAGCACCCGCAGGCCGGCGGCGGCCAGGCGCCCGCCGAGGTCCAGCGCCGCGTCGAGCTGCGGACCCTTGCCGGCGACCACCAGGTGTACGTCACACGGCGCGATTGCCGCCGGCCAGATGAGTCCCCGGTCGTCGTGGTGCTGCTCGGCGATGGCCGCGACCGCCCGGGAGATCCCGATGCCGTAGCAGCCCATGGTGGGCCGGACCGGCTTTCCGGCGGGCCCGAGCACGTCGACCGCGAACGCGTCGGTGTAGCGGCGACCGAGCTGGAAGATGTGCCCGATCTCGATGCCCCGCCGGATGGCCAGCTCGCCGTCGCCGCAGTCGGGGCACGGGTCGCCGGCGCGCACCTCGGCTGCCTCGACCGTGCCGTCGGGCGTGAAGTCCCGCCCGCAGACCACGCCCGTCGCGTGGCGACCCGGCTCGTTCGCCCCGGTCAGCCACGCGGAGCCGGTCACCACGCGAGGGTCGACCAGATAACGGATGCCCAGCTTGCCGAGCATCTGCGGACCGATGTAGCCGCGCACCAGCTCCGGATGCCCGGCCCATTCGTCGAAGACGGCCACCTGGGCGGGCTCCAGCGCGGCGGCGAGCCGCTTCAGGTCGACCTCCCGGTCACCGGGCAGCCCGATCACCAGGAGTTCGGCCCGCTCGGCGCCCGGCTGACGCACTGTCAACACGACGTTCTTCAGGGTGTCGGCGGCGGTCCAGTCGTCCCGGTCCCCGAGCCGGCGGGCGTTCGCCACCTCGACCAGGCTGGCGATCGTCGCGGTCTCGGGGGTGTCGTGCACCTGCGTCGCGGGTGCGGTGGCGAGGTCGCTGGCGGCGGGTGCCCGGGTGACGACGGCCTCGGTGTTGGCCGCGTAGCCGCACGCGGTGCAGCCGACGAAGGTGTCCTCGCCGACCGGGGTCGCGGCCAGGAACTCCTCCGACGCCGAGCCGCCCATCGCGCCGGACATCGCGTGCACCACCGTGTGCTCCAGGCCCAGCCGGTCGAAGATCCGCTGGTACGCCGCCCGGTGCCGCGCGTACGCGTCCCGCAGCCCCGCCTCGTCCAGGTCGAAGGAGTACGCGTCCTTCATCAGGAACTCCCGGCCGCGCAGCACACCGGCGCGGGGCCGCGCCTCGTCGCGGAACTTCGTCTGCACCTGGAACAGCGTCACCGGGAAATCCCGGTACGAGGTGAACAGGTCCTTGACCAGCAGCGCCGCCATCTCCTCGTGGGTGGGTGCCAGCAGGTGCTCGGCGCCGCGCCGGTCGGCGAGGGTGAAGAGGAGGTCGCCGTACTCCGTCCACCGGCCGCTCGTCCGGTACGGCTCGGCGGGCAGCAGCGCCGGGAAGTGCACCTCCTGGTCGCCGATCGCGACCAGCTCGGCACGTACCACCTCGGTGATCCGGTCCAGCACCAGCTTGCCCAGCGGCAGCCACGTGTAGCCGCCCGGTGCGGCGCGACGGATGTAACCGGCGCGCAGCAGCAGCCGATGGCTCGGCACCTCCGCGTCGGCCGGATCCTCGCGAAGGGTCCGCAGCAACAGGGTCGACATGCGTAGCAGCATTCGGGCAGCCTAAGACCGCCGGTCCCGGTGCGGCGATCCAATTCGGTCCCGGGTCACGTGTCGCCGGGAAGGCGGCCCTCGCAGCGGACGTCCGGGTCGGCCACCGGCCGCCGGGGCATCATCCAGTTGAGCGCGGTCTCCTCCACCGGCCAGCCCCGCACCGACACCAGGCTGTACGGAACCGCCGCCGGCTCGGGGCAGAGGACCTGCGACTCGACCCACCCGTTCGGCAGGAACCGCACGGTGGCGGTCCGGTCCAGCATGATCGTCGACGTGTCGGTAACCGTGATGAACGCGCCGAGCACCACCTCCGGGCCGCCGTTGGCCGTCGGCGGGCCGTCCCCACCGTCCAGGCCTGCCGTGCCGCCGTTCGTCGGAGCAGCCGACGCGCTCGAGGCCGGGCCGCCCGGGGCTGCCGAGGCCGTGACGTCCGGGGCCGGCGAGGCCGATTGCTTCGGGACCACCTCGACCGCGGCGGTGGGCAGCAGCGGCACCCGGAGGAAGACCGCGCCCATCACCACCGGGAGCACGGCGGCGACCGTGAACGCCAGACCGTGGGTCAGCGCCGGGGCGATCCAGCCGGGGATCGGGCCGGTGAGCAGCACGGTGGCGGCGGGCGGCACCGCCAGCAGCGCGGCCGTGGCCACCTCGCCATCCTGATACGCCGTCCAGATGGCCGGGCCCAGCACGGTGTACGCCAGGACCGCCGCGGCCAGCGGCAGGGCCACGCTGACCAGCAGGATCCGGGTCGGCTGGTCAGGATGCAGGTAGCGGGTGCGCAGCGCGAGCAGCCAGAGGCCGAGCATCAGCAGCGACGGCAGGAAGCGGAGCTGCCAGGTGAGGGCCCCCAGCGCGACCGCCGCGCTGATCACCCAACCGGGGGTACGTGCCGTCCCGGAGGCCAGTAGTGACCGTTCCGGGTCGAACCGGTCCGGAGCGCTGAGCCGGAGCAGTCGACCGAGGACGCCGAAGGTGAGCACGACCACGGGGAACGCCCACACCAGGGCGATCAGCAGCGCGCTGAGCAGGCCGAGCGGACTGACGTACTGGACCAGCAGCAGCATCGTGGACATGTCCTGTTGGCTGAGCTGCCACAGTCGCAGCACCAGGAGCAGGACGGGGAAGGTGGGAAGGAGGGTCAGCAGCCACTGCTGCGCCTGCCGCGCCCCCGCCATCCGGCGCGGGCGGACCGCCTTGGCGGAGCTGGTGGTGATCCGGGGTACGCCGGGGGCGGTAGCGCGATCCTCTCCCACGGCCACTGTCGCACCTCCACCTTCCTCGGATCGGGTTGCTGCTGTTCCGCGACCGGCTGCGGGAGGTTGTATCCCTGCTGCCAACGGAGGTTGGCGTTGTACGCGTTCTCCCAGGCCGAGTCGTTCTCGTCCTTGGCCGACTTGTAGAGCGCCAGGTCGACCAGGTCGAGCAGGGCCTGGTTGGGGCCGGTGTTGACGCCCCAGCGCTCCTGGGGCGACGAGCCGATGTCCCAGTGCCGCAGCGGTTTCACGTTCTTGAGGGTCACCGGGAAGTGTTGACCGTCGCCGTCCGGCTGGTCGCCGGTGACGAAGCCGGCGAGGATCGCCGCGTCGGTGGTGACGGCCTGCACCTTGCCGTCGTACAGCTCCTGGATGCACTCGCTGATCCTGTTTCGACCCACCGGCGAGGCGCCGGCCTCGGCGAGGCGCTGAATGGACGTCGAGGTGGTCAGCGAGCAGACCGTCAGCCCACGCAGATCCTCCAGGCTGCTCACCTGCTTCTGGTAGCTCTTCAACGTCACCACCGACTGCTCGGTGTTCAGGTACGCGGCCGAGAAGACGGCGCCCTCCTCCCTGCGCTTGTCGTTGATGCTGTACGAGGCGATGACCAGGTCGACGATGACGAACCCATCGGCGTCCTGGGCCTGTCGACGAGCCCGGTCCTCGCTCTCGATCGGCACGAAACGCACCTGGGAGTGGTCGAACCCGAGGTAGCTCGCGATCATGTAGGCGATGTCGACGTCGAAGCCCTTCCAGACGTTGTTCGGGAGGTGCTGCGAGATGCCCGGCTGGTCGTCCTTCACGCCGATGACGAGCTGCTGCTTGCCCTTGAGGCCGGCGTCTTCCAGCAGCTGGTCGCGGGTGGGCGGGCCCATCGCGAGGACGATCGGGACCAGGGCGGCGGCCAGGACGGCCAGCGCGACGACGAGCCCCACGAGCCGGATCTGACGGGTCCGTGCGGTGCGCGGCGATGTGGGCACCGCCGGGGCCGGCCCGGTGGGGCTCGGCTCACTTGCCTGACTCAACTAGGCCCTCCCCACTGCGCGGCCCGGTGACCGGCCTCCCATTGTGGGGCCTGGAAGCGAGTCAGGGCAGCCCGCCACCAGCCGGATAGCCGACTGCTCCACGTTGGCTCTAGACGAGTAATTCCCAACCCTGTTGGGGCGGTGGGCGCAGCCGGCGGCCGGCGGTGACCGTCGGTCACCTCCCTGAGGGCGGATGCGGTAGTCAGCGGTATACCTCAGAGTCATATTCATACCTCTGAGGTATACCGCTCAACAGCACATCGACACGGCGGGCAGCCACAGCGGATGGCCAGCGCCCTTCGCCGCAACCCCAGCCCCGTCTCGAGTTAGGCCTTAATCGTCTAGTGCCGGTCCGGTCTGTTGCCGGCCGAGCGGTACGCCTTGATTCGCTCTCTGGCCCAACCCAGTGCTCCGCATGTCTCGGTCCGACCGTGGCACCGCTCGCAGGAACCCAGGATCCAATGTCGGCGGATGATCTGCTTGGCCAGCATCGGCACCCATTCCGAACGGGGTAGTTCGCGCTCGATCACGGCACCTCCCGAGCTGGGCAGGTCCGGCCACCGATCCCTGATCAGGTAGCCGGACCGCTATCCATGCACCCCGTCAGTTGCCGACCGATAGGGGTGCTACTGGAAACCTGCCATGGCTAACCATTGCTAGTCAAGCACTCACCATGGGTGATTGAGTGGGAGGTGCCGACCGATAGGGGAACCTCCAGTGCCGCCGCAGTACGCCTACCAGCGCGTAGCCGAAGATTTGATCAAGCGGATCCAGTCCGGGGAGTTTCCGCCGGGCGCACGCCTGCCGAGCAGGGCCGAGCTGTGTGAGCAGTACGAGGTCTCCAGCTTCGTCGCGGACCGGGTCTTCCTCATCCTGAAGATGCAAGGCCTCACGGAGTCGCTGCCGGGTGCCGGCGTGTACGTAAAGGAGAGCGCACCAGGCCAGTGATGTCGGAGGCCCAACGTCGCGGGTGATCGACACGAGTTCACCGATGTCGCGGTATCAACTCGGCTCAGATGGCGCGATTTCCGTGAACTCGTGTCGATCATGGGCGCTGGTCGAGGAGACCGGTTCGTGTCGCATGACCTCCGCCACGTCGTCCGGTCGGGGCACCGTTGGCCGTGGCCCCGGTGACAGACTGGTCGCCGCAGGCAACGGGTGAGGGAGGCGCGGGGTGCGCTGGCGCAGTTTTGTCGCGGTCGGGGACAGCTTCACCGAGGGTATGGACGACGCGTACCCGGATGGCACCTACCGGGGTTGGGCGGATCTGGTGGCGACCCGTCTCGCCGCCGAGGCCGGCCCCGACTTCCGGTACGCGAACCTGGCCATTCGGGGCCGGCTCTTCCCCAGCGTGGTGGCCGAGCAGGTGCCCTCTGCGGTGGCCATGAAGCCCGATCTGATCAGCTTCGCGGCCGGCGGCAACGACGTGCTGCGGCGCACCTTCGACCCGGAAGCGCTGCTTTCCCGCTTCGACGAGGTCGTCCGGCAGTTGCGCTCGGGTGGCGCGGACGTGCTCCTCTTCCGATTCGCGGACGTGATGGCACGGCTGCCCGGTCAACGTCTCGTCGCTCCCCGGGTGGAGTTGCTCAACCAGGCGGTCGGTGAAACCGCCGAGCGGCACGGCGCCATCCTGGTCGACCTGTACGCCGACGACACGTTCCTCAACCCGATGCTCTGGAGCACCGACCGGCTGCACCTCTCCCCGGCGGGGCACCGGCGGGTTGCCGGTCAGGTGCTGAACGCGCTCGGGGTGGGCTGCGACGAGGAGTGGCTGATGGTCCCGCCGCACCCGGCGCCGTCGCCGTGGCTGGCCGCTCGCGCGGCCGACCTGCGCTGGGCCGGGCAGCACCTGGCCCCGTGGATCAGGCGGCGGCTCACCGGCCGCTCCTCCGGCGACACGGTGACCGCGAAGCGTCCGCTGCTCGGGCCGTTCGTCGACTGACCGTGCTCACCCTGCACACCGCGCCGCTGCTCCGGCGTACCGCCGACGGCGAACCGGTGCCGGGCCAGGCCGTGCTGGTCGGCGGCGACCGGGTCGAGGCCGTCGGTCCGCTGGCCGAGCTGAGCGAGACGTACGCGGGTGTGCGGGTCCGTCGCTGGCCGGGCATATTGGGGCCGGGGCTGCTGCACGACGGTCCACTGCCGGCGGCGCCCACCCCGCGCGAGCGGGTGCACGCGCTGCTGGGGCGCGGGGTGACAGCGGTGCTGGCCGAGCACCTGGCCGACCCGGCGCTGCGAGCCGCCGTCGACAGGAGTGACCTGCTGGTGCTGCCGGCAGCCGTGGTGCCGGAAGTGCTCCCGGGCGGGCGGGCCGACCTGGCGGTCCACGACGCCGACGGCACCTGCCTGGTGACCGTGGTCGCCGGTCGGATCGTCCACCGGCGCGCCTGAACGCTGCCAGCCGACAGGCGCACGGGTCACGGCGGTCCTCTGTGGAGGCACCGGCCGTATTGTGATCGCCCGATGTCCGCCGTGCCGGATAGCATCCGCTGCCCCCGTCGATCAGAAGGCGGGGACATCGGGGAAAGGTGGATGAGGGATGACCCTCATGCCTGGCATGACGATATCCGCAAGACCGCGGCGGGCCCTGCTGGCCACTGCGCTGTCCATGACGGTCGCCGCAGGTCTGCTCACCCTCACGGCCGCGCCAGCTGCGGCGTACGAGATGCGGTACGAGAAGAACAACTCCTGGGCCTACACGGACTCCCGCCAGCCCAAGACGATCAAGATTGACCAGGCCGGTGATGTGCCGGTCGGGTCCTGGCGGGACGACCGTGGGCGCACGCACACGGCCCGGGCCTACTTCACCTTCGACATCTCCCGCTACCGGGGAGCGGAGATCGAGTCGGCCGTCTTCTCCGCCAAGGAGACCTCGGTCGTCGACTGCACGAAGCGCCCGGGCGTCGAGCTGTGGCGTACCGGGTCGTACACCGCCCAGTCGAGCTGGGCCAAGCCGCCGGCCGCGCTGGCGAAGCTGTCCACGGCCACGTTGCCCGACGTCGCCGGCTGTCCCGCCCCCTACGTGGAGTGGAACGCCGTCGAAGGGCTGCGGCAGGCACTGGCCGAGGGTGCCTCGTCGCTCACCCTCTCGCTCCGGCTGCCGGCCGGGGTGGAGGCGGACCGGACGCTGGGCCGCCAGTACGCCAGCGCGGTTGGCCTCTCCATCGACTACAACTACCCGCCCGGCGTGCCCACCGAGCTGCAGAGCTCCGGTAAGCCGTGCACGACGGCGGAGCCGTACCAGTTCGAGCTCAGCACCGACCTGGGGCTCTCCGCGGTCTTGCACGACCAGAACGCCAGCAGCGGCGTCGCCGAGCAACTGACCGCCACATTCGCCCTGTGGCCGGTCGACGACCCGGCGGCCCGGATCGAGCGGACCGGAAACGGCTCGGACGGCAACCGGACGGGCGTCCTCTTCCCCCGCGACACCCTCACCCATGACCGGGTGTACGCCTGGCAGGTGCGGGCGGCGGACAGCCGGGCGAACGGTGAGTGGAGCAGCCTCTGCTACTTCCGTACCGACTTCCACGGCCCGGCGACCGCGCCGATCGTCTCCTCCACCGACTTCCCCGCCGACTTGAGCTGGCATCCGGCGCTGCCCGGCCAGTTCACCTTCGACGCCGGTGCGGCGGCGGACGCGATCGCCTTCCGGTACCGGCTCGACGGAGGAGTCGAGGCGACGGTGTCGGCGGACCGGCCGGGCGGCACGGCCACGGTCACCATTACCCCGAACGCCGGGCCCAGGAGCCTCACTGTGGTGAGCGTGGACGCGGCCGGGAACCGGTCGCCCGAGGCACGGTACGAGTTCCGGGCCAGCGACGTCGCACCGGTCGTCACCGGCAACCTGACGGAGATCGGGGCCCCGGCCACGTTCTCCGTCCAGCCGGGGATGCCGGGGGTTGTCCGCTACCGCTTCCAGTTGGACGGCGACCCGGAGCAGACGGTCGAGGCGGCGGCCGATGGCACGGCCTCCCTGACCGTTACCGACACCCGGGGCGGCAACCGCACCCTCTCGGTGACCAGCGTGACCGCCGACGGGGTGACCGCCACCGCGGTGCGCACCTTCCGCCTGAGCACCGCGCCGAAGGTCACCGCGACGGTCTACGCGCAGGGGGCCACCAGCGGCGGCCAGGGTGTGCCGGGAGTGTTCACCTTCACCCCGCGTCAGCCTGGCGTGGTCAGCTACCGCTACCGCTTCGGCACCCAGACCAGCACCGTCACCGCGGCGGCCGACGGATCCGCGTCGGTGACCTGGGCACCGACGAAGGCCGGCTTCACCTCGCTCACGGTCTGGAGCGTCAACCGCGACGGTGTCCAGTCGGAGTCGACGAGTTTCGTCTTCTTCGTGCGTGATCTGTTGCCGGTCATCCAGGGATTCCTCTATGACCCCGGCTACCCTGCCGGCGGCCCGGGTCAGGCCGGCGACTTCCTGATCAGCTCCGAGGTGTCCGGCAGCACCGAGTTCCGGTACCGCTTCGACGATGGCCCCGAGCAGGGGGTCGGAGCCGATGTCAACGGCAGCGCGCTTGTCAGCTGGACCCCGGACAATAGCGGTACGCACACCCTGGTGGTGCGCAGTGTGTTCGCGGACGGAACGGTGTCCATGGAGCGGACGTACTCCTTCCTGGTCGCCGACGCCCCGGCGGAGTAGTCGGACCTCGCGCGACGCTTGTCACACGGACCGGCCCACCATCCCCTGCGGGTGGTGGGCCGGTCGTGTTAGCGCGGTCCGGGGCGGTGTCGCGGCGTACCTTGGGGATCATGTCTGTGCCGAACGATCCTGATCCCCGCCTCCAGTCGTACGCCGACCCGCAGCGGCTGGTCACCACCGACTGGTTGGCCGAGCACCTGGGCGACGAGGGCCTCGTCGTGGTCGAGTCCGACGAGGACGTCCTGCTCTACGAATCCGGTCACATTCCCGGTGCCGTCAAGGTCGACTGGCACCTCGACCTGAACGACCAGGTCACCCGGGACTACCTCGACGCGACGAGCTTCGCCGAGATGTGTGCCGCGAAGGGCATCGGCCGGGGCGACACCGTGGTCTTCTACGGCGACAACTTCAACTGGTGGGCCGCGTACGCCCTCTGGGTGTTCTCGCTCTTCGGCCACGCCGACGTGCGCCTGCTCGACGGCGGCCGGCAGAAGTGGATCGCCGAGGGGCGCGAGGTGACCCGCGACAAGCCGGCCCGGCCCCGCGCCGACTACCCCGTGCCGCTGCGGGACGACGCGCCGCTGCGGGCGTTCCGTGAGCAGGTGATGGCGCACATCGCCGTGGGCCGGCCGCTGGTCGACGTCCGGTCCCCGGGCGAGTACACGGGCGAGATGCTGCACATGCCCGACTACCCGCAGGAGGGCGCGCTGCGCGGCGGGCACATCCCGGGCGCGGTCAGCAAGCCCTGGAAGTCGGCGGCGAACGAGGACGGCACGTTCAAGTCCGCCGACGAGCTGAAGGCCATCTACGCCGATCAGCTCGGGTTGAGCCCGGACGACGACGTGATCGCGTACTGCCGGATCGGTGAGCGGTCCAGCCACACCTGGTTCGTGCTGCGGCACCTGCTGGGCTACCCGCAGGTGCGCAACTACGACGGCTCGTGGACGGAGTGGGGCAACCTGGTCCGGGCGCCCGTGGTGAAGGGCGACCAGCCCGGCGGCATCGCCGCCTGACCGTTGCGCGGGAGTTGGCAGGCTGAGCGTTCGACGCATTCGACGGCCCTCAGCCGGCCAGCGCGTCACCCGACAGACGCATGGGGAGGGGAAAAAGGTTGGGTCAGGTCTGCGGCAGCCCGGTCAGGTAGCGCTGGAGGGTCGGCGCGACCCAGGAGACCAGCTCCTCCGGGTCGACGTCCACCATCGGTGGGAGCCGGACGACGTAGCGGGTGAAGGCGAGGCCCAGGATCTGGCTGGCCACCAGGCCGGCACGCCGGGCGGTCAGCGCCGGGTCGGTGCCGAACGTGGCCACGGCCGCGGTGAGCTGGTCGGCGAAGATGCCGCGCATCCGTTCGGCCGCGCCCGGGTTGGTGCTGGCGGCCCGCAGCAGCGCCACAAGCGTCTCGTCGCCCTCCCACCGGGCGAGGAAGTGCCGGACCAGCACCTCGCCGAGCTGCTCGGACGACACGGCGGCCAGGTCGGGCAGGCGGAGGTCGAACTCGGCCGCCGCCGCGAACAGACCCTCCTTGCTGCCGTAGTACCGCATGACCATCGACGGGTCGATCCGGGCGTCGGCGGCGATGGCCCGGATCGTGGCGCGCTCGTATCCGTCGGCGGCGAACCGCTCGCGGGCTGCTCGCAGGATCGCCGCGCGGGTGGCGTCCGATCGGCGGGGGTGGGTCGGGTGGGCGGGCGCGGTCATGTCAACGACCGTATGCCAACGGTTGTTGACACACAACGACCGCCGTCCTAGCGTTGCCAACAACCGTTTGCCAACACCCGTTGGCAACAGCCGTTCCGGAGGTGGCCATGCTGCCCACGAGCACCGACGTCCTGGTGGTGGGTGCCGGCCCCACCGGCCTCGCCACCGCACTGACGCTGGCCCGTCGCGGGATCGACGTGACAGTGCTGGACCAGCAGGCCGAACCGCCACAGACGTCCCGCGCGGCCGTCGTGCACGCGTACACCCTGGAGGTGCTGGACCGGATCGGCGTCGCGGCGCCACTGGTGGCCCAGGGGGTGCGTGCGCCGCGCTTCACGGTCCGCGACCGGGACCGGACGCTGCTGTCGGTTCCGTTCCACCGGTTGCCGTCCCGTTTCCCCTACGCCCTGCTGGTCTCCCAGGCGGTCACCGAGGCCGTGCTCGTCGGGCAGTTGGCCGACCTCGGCGTCCGGGCACGGCGGCCGTGCCGGCTGACCGACTTGAGCCCGACCGCCGACGGGGTGCTCGCGCGGGTCGACGGTGCGGACCTGCGCGCCCGGTACGTGGTCGGCGCGGACGGCCTGCACAGCACGGTCCGGCAGGCGGCCGGCATCGGCTTCGCCGGCCCCAGCGACGAGGAGTCCTTCGTGCTCGCCGACGTGCGGGTCGACAGCGCGCTGCCCCGCGACGAGGCCGCGCTGTTCCTCGCCCGCCCCGGGCCGCTGGTCTGGGCGCCACTGCCGGACGGCGTGGTCCGGTTGGTCGCCGCCGTGCCGACGGCACCGCCCGAGCCGGATCGGGCGTACCTCCAGGCGCTGCTCGACGAGCGCGGCCCGACCCGCCGACCCGACCGGGTGACCGAGGTGCTCTGGGGTTCCCGGTTCCGGGTGCACCACCGGATCGCCGACACCTTCCGGGCCGGGCCGGTGCTGCTGGCCGGGGACGCCGGGCACGTGCACAGCCCCGCCGGCGGGCAGGGCATGAACCTCGGCATCTGCGACGCGGTGGCCCTCGGCACCGCGCTGGCCGAGGTGCTCGCCGGCGGCCCGGAGACGCTGCTCGATGACTACACCGCGCGGCAGCGCCCGATGGCCGAGGACGTGATGAGCTTCGCCGCCGGGCTGACCCGGCTGGCCACCACCTCCCCGGCCCGCCGACCGGCCCGGGACGCGCTGCTGCGGCTGCTCGGCGCCGTACCCCCGGTCCGGCAGCGGATCGCGCTGCGCCTGTCCGGGCTGTCCCACTCCGAACGCGGCACCGGCTGAGGTGGACGACGTGCTCCTCAACGCGACGGCTGCCGCTCTGGCCGGGCTGCTGTCCCGCTGTCGGTGGGGACGGCGACCGGCGGCACCGAAGCGACCGGCCGCAGCGTTCGCCACGCCGCCAGCGTGACCAGCGCGAACGTGCCGGCCGCGGCACCCGCCACCGGCACCGTCCCGTACGCGGCGGCGGCCAGCCCGGCGAGCGCCGCGCCGACGGGTGCGGTGAGCAGCCCGACCATCCGCTGTGCGGCACCCACCCGACCGAGCAGCCCGCCCGGCACGTGCCGCTGCCCGTACGACGCCGACAGGCTGTTCCACACGACGGTGCCGGCGGCGAAGACGGCCAGCGCGATCCCGCCCGGCACCGGTTGCCGGGCCAGCGCGAACCCGACAAGCGCGACGGTCTGCACGGCGAGCACCGCCCGCAGCGCGGGCACCGTGCCGAGCCGGGCGGCGAGCCGGCCCGCCCCGAGCGCCCCGCCCACGCCGCCGAGAATGGCGCCCGCCGCGAACAGCCCGTATCCGGCCGCCGGCACGCGCAGCACGTCCAGCGCGTAGAGCACCAGCACCGCCATCAGACCGCTGATCGCCAGGTTGCTCGCGGCGGCCAGCAGGGTGACCCGCCACAGTGTCCGGTCGCCGCGCAGCCAGCGCATCCCCTCGGTGATCTCGCTCCACACCGACAGGCGTCCAACGGCCGGCCCGGTGACCACGGCGGGCGTCGGAGTGAGGGCCAGCACGAGCAGGGCCGCCACCGCGAAGGTGACGGCGTCCACGGCGAACGGCAGCGCGGGGGCGGTGGCGAAGAGGACACCGGCGGCCGGCGCACCGAGGAAGCCGCCGGCCACCGCGCTCCCCGCCTGGAGCCGTCCGTTCGCCCGGGGCAGCGCGGCCGGCGACACGACCGTGGGCAGCAGCGCGAACGAGGCCGAGTCGAAGAGGGTGCCCAACGCGGCGAGGAGGAACGCGGCCGCCAGCAGCGTCACGACGGCAGCCCGGTCGAGGACGACCGCCACGGCCAGCGCCGCCACCACCGCCGCGCGTACGCCGTCGATGCAGGCCATCGTCCGTCGGCGGTCCCAGCGGTCCGCGTACACGCCGCCGACCAGGCCGAAGAGCAGCGGCGGCAGCTGCCCGGCCACGGTGACCGCCGCGATGATCCGAGGATCACGGGTCAGCGTGGCGGCCAGCAGGGCCAGAGCCGGCGTGCGCAGCGCGTCCCCGAGCCGGGACGAGACGGCGGCGGTCCAGAGCAGCCGGAAGTCCCGGCCCAGAGCGGAGGAGGTCATGCCGCCGAACGTGCCCTCTCGACCGGGTCGAGGGTCAAGCCGCCGGGCGAAAGGGGGACGCGAGCCGTCGGTGATCATCGGTACGGTGGGCGCCGGCATCGGGACCGGGGAGAACTCAGGCGTGGACCACACTTTCCAGGTCGACCTGCGTGGCGTGGTCGACCTGCTCAGCCATCACCTCTACGGCAGCCCACGGGTCTACGTCCGTGAGCTGCTCCAGAACGCCGTGGACGCGATCACCGCCCGGCGTACGACCGAGCCGGACGCCCCGGCGCTGGTCCGCATCGAGCCGCCGGAGATCACCGGCGACGGCACCCTGCGGGTGTACGACACCGGCGTCGGCCTGACCGAGGCGCAGGTGCACGAGCTGTTGGCCACCATCGGCCGCAGCTCCAAACGCGACGAGCTGGGCTTCTCCCGGCACGAGTTCCTCGGCCAGTTCGGCATCGGCCTGCTCTCCTGCTTCCTGGTCGCCGACGAGATCCAGGTGCTCACCCGGCACGGCGACAACCCCACGGTCCGGTGGACCGGGTACGCCGACGGCCGCTACGCCGTGACCGTGGCCCCGCCGGAGGCCGCCCGCGTCGAGCCGGGCACCACTGTCACGCTGGTGCCCCGTCGCGACGCCGACCAGTGGTTCGCCACCCCGACCGTCACCGACCTGGCGCGGCTCTTCGGCTCGCTGCTGCCGGTCACCGTCCGGGTCGGCGACACGGTCACCACCACCGGCGAACCGCCGTGGTCGACCGCGCCGGGGGCGCCGCTCGACCGCGCGGCGTTGATCAGGTACGCCCGGGAGACGCTCGGCGTGGAGCCGTTCGACGTGCTGCCGCTGGCCGTGCCGGAGGCCGGGCTGACCGGTGTCGCCGTCATCCTGCCCACCCCGGTGAACCCGGCGGCCCGGGCCGGGCACCGCGTCTACCTCAAGCGGATGCTGCTCACCGAGAACGCCGACAGCCTGCTGCCGGACTGGGCGTTCTTCGCGCACTGCGTGGTCGACGCGACCGAGCTGCGCCCGACGGCCAGCCGCGAGGCCCTCTACGAGGACACCCTGCTCACCGCGACCCGGGAGGCGCTCGGCGACCAGGTACGCGGCTGGCTGGTCCGGCTGGCGCGACACGACCCGCACCGGCTGGCCGAGTTCCTCCAGGTGCACCACCTCGGCGTGAAGGCGCTGGCGCTGCACGACGACGAGATGCTCCGGCTGGTCGACAGGTGGTGGCCGATGGACACCAACGTCGGCACGCTCACGCTCGCCGAGTTCCGCGAACGCCACGGGGTGCTCCGCTACGCGGCCAGCCTCGACGAGTTCCGCCAACTCGCCGCCGTGGCCGCCGCACAGGACCTGGCGGTGGTGAACGCCGGCTACACGTACGACACCGAGCTGATCGAGCGGCTACCGGCGGTGGACCGGTCGGTGCTTATCGAACGGCTGGAGCCGAGCGACCTCACCACCCGGTTCGAGGCTCTCGACCCGCAGGTCGAACTGGCGCTGCGGCCGTTCCTCACCGCCGCGCAGCGGGCCGTCGAACGGTCCGGCTGCGAGGTGGTCATCCGGGCGTACGACCCGGTCTCGCTGCCCGCGCTCTACCTGGTCAGCCGCTCGGCGGCGTTCAACGACCAGCTCGCCGCCAGCCGCGACCGCGCCGACGAGCTGTGGGGCGGAGTGCTCGACGCGCTCGCCGCCACCGCCCCACCGGACCGCCCGCAACTGGTGCTCAACCACCGCAACCCGCTGGTCCGGCGGGTCACGATGCTTGGCGACCCGGAGCTGGTCGGCCTCGCCATCGAGGCGCTGTACGGGCAGGCGCTGCTGCTCGGCCACCATCCGATCCGCGCTGCCGACGCCGCGCTGCTGAACGATTCCTTCCTCGGCCTGCTCGGCCGGGCCGTGCCGGGACGGGAGTGACCATGAGCGACGAGGACCTGTGGCGGGTGCTGCGTGGCATCGCCGACATGCCGTACGGGGCGGGGCAGATCGCCGCGCTGGAGCAGTTGCTGCGCCGGGTCGACGCCGCCGACGACCGGCACCTCGCTTTCGTCACCCGGATGCAGGCCACCACCGGGTACGTCTACGGCGGTGAGCCGGCGAAGTCGTTCGTGACCTTCTCCTGGTGTCTGTCCGAGTTCGACCGCGACCCGCAGCCCTACCACCAGCGCCATCTGCACCAGTTGCTGTGGCACTTCAAGTACATGGTGTCCGGCCTGCTGAAGTTCCCCGAGGTGCCGCTGGACCGCACGTACGCGGTGCTCGACGACATGGAGCGGCGTTACCGGGCCGGTGGGCACAGCCTGCAGACCGTCCACAAGCACCGGTTCCGGGTCGCCGACCACGTGGGCGACGCCGAGGCCGCCGCGCACTGGTACCGGCTCTGGCAGACAACACCCCGCGACGAGCTGTCCGACTGTGCCGGCTGTGACCCGACGAGCCAGGTGGGCTACCTCGCCGACACCGGGCGGGACGCCGAGGCGGTGGCACTTGCCGAGCCGGTGCTCGCCGGCAGACTGACCTGCACCGAGCAGCCGCAGGCGATCCTCACGGCGCTCCTTCTGCCCTACCTGCGTACCGGTCGAGGTGAGTCGGCGCGCGACGCGCACCGGGAGGCGTACCGCAAGCTGCGCGGCAACCTCGCCGACCTGTGGGACATCGGCGACCACATCGAGTTCTGCACGCTGACCGGCAACGAGGCGCGGGCGGTCGAGCTGGTCGAGCGGCACCTGGACTGGCTGGACCGGCCGCCGTCGCCGGCCGCCGCCATGCACTTCGCGGCGACCGCCGCCGCCGCGCTGCGTCAGGCGGGTGCGGCGACGGTGTACCGCCGGGCCGCCGAGGGCCGGCCGGCCGCCGAGGTGCCCGCGCCGACGCTGGCCGACGAGCTGGCCGGGACCGCGACCGCGCTGGCCGCCCGCTTCGACGCCCGCAACGGCACCACGCACCAGTCGGAGTGGATCGCCCGCCGGCTCGCCGTCCGGCCCAGTGGCGAGCACCTGCCGCTCTCCGCGAGCGTCCGCCGCCGTCCGGCCGATCAAACCGTTGCGCTCGGTGCGGCCACGCCCGCGTCCGCCGACCGAGGTGGCCGGGATCGGGCCGAGGCGCCCGCCGTGACCCTGCCCGCCGACGCCGACGCGGACGAGTTGCTGACCCTCGCCGAGGAGAGCTGGGGCCGACACGACCGGGCCGCGTTCCAGGCGGCGCTGGCCGCGTGCGACGATCGGTTCGGCTCCGCCGACCTGCCGGCGCGTACGGTCGCGCACCGGCTGGCGCTGCGGGCCGCCGAGCGCGGCGACGAGGACGACATCGAGGGCGCGGTCGAGTTGAACCGGGCGGCGCTGGACCTGTACCGCTCGGCGGGCGAGGAGGTGCCCGCCCAGGTGGTCGCCGGGCGGCTCGGCGTGCTGCTGACCAGGGCCGACGAGCACGCCGAGGAGGGGCTCGCGCTGGTCCGGGAGGCCGCCGAGGTGCTGGACCGGCTCGGTGACGCCCGGCAGCGGGCCGCGGGGCACGACCGGCTGGCGTTGGCGCTGCTGCACCAGCAACGGTGGGCGGACGCCCTCGCGGCGCTGGACCGGGCACCGGCCGACGCGGGTGGCGACCTGCACCTGGCGGCTCGGATGGCGCTGCACCGGGCACACCTGCTGGAGCAGTCCGACCGCGTCGACGAGGCCCGCGCCGCCGCCGAGGAGGCTCGCGGCATTGGTCGTGAGCTGGGCATCGGTGAACTGCTCACGGCGGCCTGCCTGGCCTGGGCGCGGGCGGTCGACGACCCGGCGGAGGCGGTGGCCGCCTGCGACGAGGCGCTGCGGGTGGCGCCGGCGGACGCGGAGCTGCCCGTCCGGGTCGCCCGCGCGCGGGCACTGCTCTCCGCCGGCCGGGCCGCCGACGCGGTGGACGATTTCGTCGAGGCGGTGACGCTCTGCGTGGAGCGCGGCGCCGAGGGGGACGCGTTCCTGCGCTGGGAGCTGGCGAACGCGTACCGGATGGTGGGCCGGCTCGCCGAGGCGGCCGAGGTCGCCGAGGAGGCCGTGCTCGGCCTGGACCGGCTGGGCGCCCAGGCGGAGGCCGACCGCTGTCGGCACCTGCTAGCCGGCGTGTACGCCGGGCTCGGCGAGATCGATCCGGCGCTGGCCCTGCTGGAGCAGTTGTCCACCAACCTGGACGGCCCGGACAACCTCCCGCACCGGGCGCAGGTGCTGGAGGAGGCCGGCGGGATCCTCTACGACGCCGACCGGGACGTGGTTGCCGCCGAGCGGTTCGCCGCCGCCGCCACGGCGTACCGGCTCGCCGACCTGCCGTTGGACGAGCTGCGCGCCCGTCGGCGGGAGGCGTACGCCTGGTTCTGGTCCGACGACCGACCGGCGGCGGTCCGGACCATCGAGCTGGTGGACGGGTTGGCGGCCGCGTTGGCCGGGCAGCCGGAGCCGGAGCCGCCGGTGACGTACGAGCTGGCGATGGCGGCCGAGGCCGGTGCGCGGGTGTTGGTCGGGGAGGGGCGGCCGGACGAGGCGCTGAACCGGCTCGCCGGGGTGCCGGACCGGCTCCGGTCGATCGAGGCGTTCGGCGAGGCGGCCCAGGTCGAGATTCTCGTCGGTGAGCTGCTGCTGCGCCTGGACCGGCCGGCCGAGGCGGAGCCGCTGCTGCGCCGCGTACTCGGTGGGCTCCCGGCCGGCTCGCGGCCGGTCCGCCAGACGGCCTGGCTGCTGGCCCGCGCCCTGGACCTGCTGGATCGACCCACGGAGGCCGCCGCGCTGCGCGCGGAGCACGACCTCGACCCGGACGAGTAGACCTGTTCGCCGACCGGTCGGCCCCGCCCGAGCGGGGGCCGGCCGGTGGCGTGGCGCACGCAACCGACCGGTAACCGCCGCCCCACCGCGGTCAGCTCGCGGTCTACGCTTGCCCCGTGACGGTGGAACAGCAGGCACGGGGTGCGGCGGGTGCGGGCCGGCGCCGGTCCCGCAAGGACGAGATCCTGGAGATCGCGGTCGGTCTGTTCGCCGCCCGTGGCTATCACGGCGTGTCGATGGACGACATCGGTGCGGCAGCCGGGGTGACCGGCCCCGCGCTCTACCACCACTTCGCCGGCAAGGAGGCCATGCTGGCCGCCGCGCTGATCCCGGTCAGCGAGGGGCTGTTGGCCGGCGGCCGGGAACGCGCCGCCGGGCATCCGGACGACCCGCGCGGCGCGCTGGAGTCGCTGATCGACTTCCACGTCGAGTTCGCGCTGGCCAACCCGGCGGTGATCGCACTGCACCTGCACGAGCTGGACCGCCTGCCGGAGGAGCCGCGACGACGGATCCGCCGCCTGCAGCGGATGTACGTCGAGGAGTGGGTGACGGTGCTGACCGCGCTGCACCCGGGCATGCCCGACGGTGAGGCGCGGGTGCTGGCGCACGCCGCGTTCGGCCTGATGAACTCGACCCCGTTCCTGGGCGGCGAGGTGGACCGTCGGCGTCGCGCCGAGCTGCTGCGCGGCGCCACCCTGGCCGCGCTGCTCGCCTGAGCCCTGGCCGCCCTGCTCGCCTGAGCCCGGCCGCGCTGCTTGCCTGAGCCCCGGCTCGTCAGGAGTGGGCCGGTCGTGGTTCCCTGGCATCGTCCCACCATCCGGACGCCGGGAGGAAACATGATCGAGTCACTGCTGGTCGCCAATCGGGGCGAGATCGCCCGCCGGGTCATCCGGACCGCCAAGCGGCTCGGCATCCGCGCGATCGCGGTGTACTCGGAGGCCGACGCCGACCTGCCCTTCGTCGCCGAGGCGGACGAGGCCGTCCTCATCGGCCCGCCGAACCCGGCCCAGAGCTACCGCAACGTCGAGGCGATCCTCGCCGCCGCGAAGTCGACCGGCGCACAGGCCATCCACCCCGGCTACGGGTTCCTGTCGGAGAACGCCGAGTTCGCCCGTACCGTCGAGGCGAGCGGGCTGATCTGGGTCGGGCCCGGCGCGGACGCGATCACCGCGATGGGCGACAAGATCAATGCCCGGAACCTGATGGCGGCGGCCGGCGTCCCGGTCGCGCCCGGCACCACCGACCCGGCCGCCGACCTGGACGCGGCGGTCGCCGCCGCTGCGGAGATCGGCTACCCGGTGATGGTCAAGGCCGCCGCGGGTGGCGGGGGCATGGGCATGGGCGTGGCCGTCGACGAGGCCGCGCTGCGCACCGAGTACGACAAGGTGCGCGCGTTCGCCGAGCGGATGTTCGGCGACGGTTCGGTGTTGATCGAGCGGTACTTCCCCCGGGTGCGCCACGTGGAGGTGCAGATCCTCGGCCTGGCCGACGGTCGGGTGGTGGCGCTCGGCGAACGGGAGTGCTCGGTGCAGCGGCGCAACCAGAAGCTGGTCGAGGAGTCGCCGTCCCCGGCGGTCTCGCCGGAGCTGCGGCAGCGTTTCCTGGCCGCGGCGGTGCGCGCCGGTGAGGCCGTGGGTTACCGCAACGCGGGAACTGTCGAGTGTCTGCTCGACCCGACCACGAACGAGTTCTTCTTCCTGGAGATGAACACGCGGTTGCAGGTGGAGCACCCGGTGACCGAGTACGTCTACGGGATCGACCTGGTGGAGGAGCAGTTGCGGGTGGCGTCCGGGCTGGCGCCGACGTTCGACCCGGACGCGTTGACGCCGAGCGGGCACGCGGTCGAGATGCGGATCAACGCGGAGGATCCGAAGCGCTTCCTGCCCGGCCCCGGCGTGGTGAAGACCTGGGTGGAGCCCACTGGTGCGGGCGTCCGGGTGGATTCCGGCTACACCGGCGGCAACACGGTGACCCCGTTCTACGACAGCCTGATGGCCAAGCTGATCGTCAGCGGCGACACCCGCGAAGAGGCATTGGAGCGCGCGAAGGCGGCGGTGGCCGCCTTCCGGATCGAAGGCCCGAAGAACAACCTCCCGTTCTTCGCCGAGCTGCTGGAGAACGAGGAGTTCCTCAGCGGCGCGTACGACACCGGCATCGTCTCCCGCATGCGCTGACCCGCCGTCATCGTTGATCAAGAGGTTCGCGTCAGGATTCCGGTCCCGGATGACGCGAACCTCTTGATCGACACTGGGGGGTGGCATGCTGGGAGAACCCCAGCACAGCTCTGTCACAGTGAGGTGACCCCTTGGCTGAACTGCCAGATTTCGTGTCGATTCGTGAGGTCGGGCCGCGGGACGGGCTGCAGAATGAGGAGCCGATTCCCGCCGACGCGAAGGTGCGGCTGCTCGACGCGCTCTCCGGCACCGGCGTACGCCGGATCGAGGCGGTGTCGTTCGTGCACCCGTTGGCGATCCCGCAGATGGCCGACGCCGACGAGGTGTGGCAGCGGGCCACGAAGGCCGACGGGGTGCGCTACTCGGCGCTGGTGCCGAACACCCGGGGCGCGCAGCGGGCCCTGGCCGCCGGGTTCACCGAGATCGAGGTGGTGGTGTCGGCCAGCGACACGCACAACCGGCGCAACGTCAACCGCTCGACCGACGAGTCGTTGGACGACATCGCCGAGCTGATCGACCTCCTGCACGGGGCGTCCGCGCGGGTCGAGGTGATCGTGGCGACCAGCTTCGGGTGCCCGTACGAGGGGGACATCGACCCGTGGCGGGTCGCCGGCATCGTCGACCGCGTGGTCCGCGACGGCGCGGACCGGGTGGCGTTCGGCGACACGACCGGCATGGCCACTCCGCGTCGGGTCCGTGACCTGCTGACCGCGGTACGCGACCGCAACGCGCACGTGCCGGTGCTGCTGCACTTCCACAACACCCGGGGTACGGCGCTGGCCAACCTGCTGACCGCGCTGGAGCTGGGGGTGACCGAGTTCGACGCCAGCGTCGGCGGCCTGGGCGGCTGCCCGTACGCCCCGGGGGCCAGTGGCAACCTCGCCACCGAGGAGGCCGTGCACATGCTGCACGACATGGGCGTCGACACCGGCATCGACCTGGCTGCCCTGATCGAGGTGGCCGAGCTGGCCGAGGAGCTGCTCGGCAAGAAGCTTCCGTCCGGTGTGCTGCGGGCGGGCCCGCGTACCCGGCTGACGCCGATGCCGAGCTGAGGACGCGACGAAGGGGCCGGCGAACACGCCGGCCCCTTCGTTCGTGCCAGGTCGGTCAGCTCACCGGGGTGAGCACGCTCGGCCAGCTGTCCCGGAAGATGTCCGCGCTGCGGCCGGCGCTGCGCTCGGTGGCGCTGAGGGTGCCGGCGAAGAGGCTGCTCACCCGGTTCGCCTCGGCGGTGCTCGGGTACGGGTTGGTGCAGCTGGTGCCGGCGCTGCCGCCGGACATCAGGATCGCGCAGTTGCCGTTGTAGTTGTCCGGCAGGCCGAGGATGTGCCCGATCTCGTGGGTCATGATCCGCAGCGGGCTGTACTGCGCCGCCTGCTGGGTGTCGATGTAGACCCGGCCGTTGCCGAGGCTGGTCCGCACGGCGTAGGAGCCGCCGCCGGTGATCTGGTAGATCCGCAGGTTGGAGCCGCAGTTCGCGGTAAGCGTCAGGTTCGTGGTGGCGTTGTTCCAGATCGAGGCGGCCTGGTTGGCGGTGCCGGCGTAGGCGCCTGCCTGGCTGGTGTTGTAGCAGATGGTCATCGCGGCGGACGCGGGCGCGGGGTTGGCGACCGTGACGCCGAGCGTGGCAACTGCCGTCGCGACAAACGCGACGTAGAGCCGACCGAGTCGTGAGGTCATCGCTGACTCCTATCCGGGAGGGGGTGCCAGGAGCCTATCCACAGAGATTAATAGATTTCAATGTTTCGTTCAAAGAAGCGTCGGCCGGTCGTGGGTCGCCGGGAGGTGCGCGAATGCGATAGCCTAACGATCGTTCAGGTCAGTACGGGCGAGGGAGTCGGCGTGACGCTCGACGGTGAGGCGCTGGAGCAACTGCGCAAGCGGGCCCGGTCCGGCGGCGCGGACAAGTACCACGCGGCCAACGAGGCCAAGGGCAAGCTCTTCGCCCGCGAACGCGTCGCGCTGCTGGTCGACGAGGGTTCGTTCGTCGAGGACGGCCTCTACGCCAACGCGCTCGCCGACGGGCTGCCCGCCGACGGCGTGGTCACCGGCACCGCCACCATCGACGGGCGGCAGGTCTGCCTGATGGCCAACGACTCCACCGTCAAGGCCGGCAGTTGGGGCGCCCGGACCGTCGAGAAGATCATCCGGATCATCGAGCGGGCGTACGGCGCCGGCGTGCCGATGGTCTACCTGGTCGACTCCGCCGGCGCCCGGATCACCGACCAGGTCGACCTCTTCCCCGGCCGGCGTGGCGCCGGCAAGATCTTCTGGAACCAGGTCCGCGCCTCGGGTTCGATCCCGCAGGTCTGCGCGCTGTTCGGCCCGAGCGCCGCCGGTGGGGCGTACATTCCGGCGTTCTGCGACGTGGTCGCCATGGTCGACGGCAACGCGAGCATGTATCTCGGCTCCGACCGGATGGTCGAGATGGTCACCGGGGAGAAGACCACCCTGGAGGCGATGGGCGGGGCCAAGGTGCACACCGCCGAGTCCGGCGTCGGGCACTTCCTCTGCAAGACCGAGGCCGACGCGCTCGACGTGGTGAAGACCTACCTGTCGTACCTGCCCGCGAACTGGACCCAGGCGCCGCCGGCCGCGCCGGCGGTCGCCGCGCCCGCGAAGGCCGACCTGGCCGCGCTCGTGCCGGCCAGCGAGCGGCAGGCGTTCGACATGCGGCGGTACGTCAAGGGCCTGCTCGACGAGGGCTCCTTCTTCGAGATCCAGGCGCTGTGGGCCAAGGAGCTGACCATCGGGTTCGGCCGCCTCGACGGCCAGGTCGTCGGCGTGCTCGGCAACAACTCGATGTTCAAGGGCGGCGTGCTCTTCGTCGACTCGGCCGACAAGGCGACCCGGTTCGTGCAGCTCTGCGACGCGTTCAACGTGCCGCTGCTCTTCCTCAGTGACGTACCCGGCTTCATGGTCGGCAGCGCCGTGGAGAAGCAGGGCATCATCCGGCACGGCGCCAAGATGATCACCGCCATCTCCGAGGCGACCGTCCCGAAGATCTGCGTGGTGGTCCGCAAGGCGTACGGCGCCGGCCTGTACGCGATGGCCGGCCCCGGCTTCGAGCCGGACGCGACAATCGCGCTGCCCACCGCGAAGATCGCCGTGATGGGCGCCGAGGCCGCCGTGAACGCCGTCTACGCCAACAAGATCGCGGCGATCGAGGACGCGGACGAGCGGGCCGCCTTCGTGGCCGCCAAGCGGGCCGAGTACGAGCAGGACATCGACGTCGTCCGGCTCGCCAGCGAGCTGGTGGTGGACGCCATCGTCGAGCCGCACGACCTGCGTGGCGAGCTGGTCCGCCGCTTCGCCGCCGCGCGTACCAAGGACCGGCACTTCTCCCGGCGTCGACACGGCGTGACCCCGGTCTGACCCTCGCCCCACCCCCCACAGCGATCCGCCCGCGGCGTCACGAGCGCCGGGGCGGCCGTCCACACAGGAGGATGAGATGGACTTCCGGCTCACCGACGAACAAACGGCGCTGCGGGAGAGCGTGCGGGACTTCGCCCGCGAGGTGGTCGCCCCGGTCATCGCCGAGCACTACGAGCAGCACACCTTCCCGTACGAGGTGATCCGGCAGATGGGCAAGATGGGCCTGTTCGGCCTGCCCTTCGGCGAGGAGCACGGCGGGATGGGCGGCGACTACTTCGCGCTGTGTCTGGCCCTGGAGGAGCTGGCCCGGGTCGACTCCAGCGTCGCGATCACGCTGGAGGCGGCGGTCTCGCTCGGCGCGATGCCGATCTACCGCTTCGGCACCGAGGAGCAGAAGGCCACCTGGCTGCCGAAGCTGCTCAGCGGCGAGGCGCTGGCGGGCTTCGGGCTCACCGAGCCGGGCACCGGATCCGACGCCGCCGGCACCCAGACGCGCGCCGTGCTGGACGGCGACGAGTGGGTGATCAACGGGTCGAAGGCGTTCATCACCAACTCGGGGACCGACATCACGGCCCTGGTCACCGTCACCGCAGTGACCGGCACGAACGCGGACGGCTCCAAGGAGCTTTCGACGATCATCGTGCCCACCGGTACGCCCGGATTCACGGTGGCCCCCGGTTACTCCAAGGTCGGGTGGACCGCCTCGGACACCCACGAGTTGACCTTCGACGACTGTCGGGTGCCCGCGGCCAACCTCCTCGGTGCCCGCGGCCGAGGGTTCGCCCAGTTCCTGCGGATCCTCGACGAGGGCCGGATCGCGATCGCCGCACTGGCCGTCGGCCTCGCCCAGGGCTGCGTCGACGAGTCGATCAAGTACGCGCAGGAGCGGGAGGCGTTCGGCCGCCCGATCGGCGCCAACCAGGCCATCCAGTTCAAGATCGCCGACATGGAGCTGAAGGCGCACACCGCCCGGCTGGCCTACTACGACGCCGCCGCCCGGATGCTGGCCGGTGAGCCGTTCAAGCGACAGGCCGCCATCGCGAAGCTGCACGCGAGCACCATCGCGGTGGACAACGCCCGGGAGGCGACCCAGATCCACGGCGGGTACGGCTTCATGAACGAGTACCCGGTCGCCCGGTTCTGGCGGGACTCCAAGATCCTGGAAATCGGCGAGGGCACCAGCGAGGTGCAGCGCATGATCATCGCCCGCGACCTGGGTCTCTGAACCACCCACACCACACCTGGACGCGGCCCGGTCCCGCTCCGCCTCTCCCTGCCCGCCGCCGGCCGGCCGTCTGCCGTCGGCCGGCCGTTCGACGCCGGCTTGCTGTCTGACGCCGGCTTGCCGTCGTGGGCCGGCCAGCCGTTCGGCTGTCGGATTTTCGGCGAGCGGACGTCGGCAGACCGACGTTCGACTGCCGATGGTCGGAGTCGATCCGTACTCTTCGTGGCCATGACTCCGGAGCATGATCGGTCGCGGAGCCCGGCCGGTCGTAGCGGGCTGCCGGAACTGCTGCGTGCGCACCGGCGCGCGGCCGGCCTGACTCAGGCGGAGCTGGCGTCCCGTGCCGGGGTCGGCGTGCGGACGGTGCGGGACCTGGAGCGCGGCCGGTCGGTCCGGCCGCAGCGCACCACCGTCGAGTTGCTGGCCACGGCGTTGGAGTTGGCCGGCGCGACCCGGGCGGCGTTCCTGGCGACGGCCCGCGGCGCCGCCGGCGGTGAGTCGCCCCGGCCGGACGTCATCTCGGGCACGCTCGGGGTTGGCGCCGGTGTCACGTCCACAGCCGGAGCCGCCCGGGCCGCCGCTCGGGTGGCCCTCCCCCCACCGGTAGCCCTGATCGGCCGCGACCGCGACGTCACCGAGCTGGCCGGAATGCTGACCGCGGAACGCGGCCCCCGACTGGTGAGCCTGGTCGGGCTGGCCGGGGTCGGCAAGACCGCGCTCGCGCTCGCCGTTGCCCACGCAGCCGCCCGCGCACATCCGGGCGGTGTGGCCGGCGTGCTGGTCGGCGAGGGCTCGGACGGACCGGACGTGCTCGCCGCCACGATGACCGTCCTCGGCGCGGCCCGGCTGCCGGAACTCGTCGCCCGGCTCGCCGGCCGGCCGGCACTCCTGGTCATGGACGCGGTCGAGCGCGCACCCGGCCCGGTGGCCGAGACCCTGCACCGGTTGGGCATCGTGC
The DNA here is from genome assembly GCF_040607775.1 of Micromonospora sp. NPDC005237. NCBI lineage: Bacteria > Bacillati > Actinomycetota > Actinomycetes > Micromonosporales > Micromonosporaceae > Micromonospora > Micromonospora sp. NPDC005237. Next base: position 242,655 of record NZ_JBEXHJ010000002.1, read on the forward strand.
TGCCGTCGTTGCGGGTGCTGGTCACCGGACGGCACCCGGTCGGGCTGCCCGGTGAACGGGTCTGGCCGGTAGCCCCGCTCGAGGTGCCGCCGCCGGACGCCGAGCACTCCGGGCCGGCCACGCTCGGCTCGTGGCCGGCGGTCGCGCTGTTCACCGCGCGGCTCGCCCAGGTCCGTCGGGAGCCGCCGACTCCGGACGAGCTGCCGGCGTTGGCCGCCCTGGTCCGTCGGCTGGGCGGCCTGCCGCTGGCCATCGAGCTGATGGCCGCCCGGGGCCGGTTGCTCGACCTCACCGAACTGCTCGATCGGTACGGCGATCGCGTGCTCGACCTGACCACCTCGACCGACCCGGCGGCCCGTAACCGCTGGGACGGGCCGGAGGCGGCCACCCGCCGCCCGTATGCCACCGATGCCACCCGGGCGGCGGTGGCGGTGACCCTGCGGGACGCGGTGGCGACCAGCTACCGACTGCTCGCGCCGGATGAGCGCGACGCGCTGCGGCGGCTTGCCATGTTCGGCAACCGGTGGTCGGTGGAGCTGGCCGAGGAGATGCTCGCCGACGAGGCCGACCGGGACGGTACGGTCGCCATCGATCCGGTCCCGCTGCTGGACCGCCTCGTCGAGCTCGGCCTGCTGAGCGTTCGCGGCACCGGGCCGTTCCGGTTTCGCCTGCTCGACGCGGTTCGTGACTTCGCCATCGAGCAGGCCGTGGGCAGTGGTGAGCTGACCTGCGTACGGCGTCGGCATGCGGAGGTGGTCGCCCGCCTCGTGGCGCGGACCGCCTCCGACCTGGCCGGCCCCCGGATGCTCGACGCGGTGCACCGGCTCGACGAGGTGAGCAGCGACATCAGCACGGCGCTGGCCCACGCGGCCACCGACGACCCGCTGACCGCGCTCCGTCTGGCGGCCTGCCTGCCCCGCTGGTGGCGCTTCCGGGGGCGCGATGTCGCCGGGCGGCAGTGGCTGCGGCGGTTGCTGGCCGACCCCCGAACCGCGGACGCGGACCCGATCCTTCGCGGCTGGGCCAGCCTCGGGGTGGCCCGGCTCGCCGCCGAGCACGGTGCCGAGGTCGACGAGTTGCCGACGGCGCGGGCCGCGTTGGAGGCGTTCCGACAGGCCGGCGACGTGACCGGCGAGCTGGAGGCGCGCAGCGTGCTCGGCGCGCTGCTGACCACCGTCGGCGGGCACGACGAGGCCCGGGAGCAGGCCGAGGCGGTGCTCCGGCTCGCCGCCCGCAACGGGCGGACCCGGGAGCTGGCGGTGGCGCAGAACAGCCTCGCCTGGCACGAGATCCGCATCGGTGACCTGGGCGCGGCACGCCGTCGGCTGGCTGCCGTGGACCGGCTCGCCGCCGAGGGCGGTGAGCAGCGGTTGCGGGTGTTGGCCTGGGCCAACCGGGCCGAGGTGTCCCGCCTGGAGGGCCGGTACGCCGATGCCGTCGACCAGGGCCGGCGCGCGGCGTCGGCACTGTTCGAGTTGGGTGACCCGGGGCATCGACGGCGGGTGCTCGGGACGGTCGGATTGGCGCTCGCGCAGGACGGGCGTGCCACGGAGGCGACCGAGGTGCTGACCGAACTGCGCGCGGGGGGCGCCGAGGCGACAGTTGTCGTGGCGGGCCAGCAGTGGGTGGAGCGGGTCGGACTCCCGCGACCGCGCTCGGACGACACGGTGTTGTCCTGGGGCGGGCCGGAGGCGGGTATCTGTGCGCTGATCGAGGGGAACCTGGCACTGCACCGGGGTGACCGGGAACTGGCGGCCGAGTGGTTCGCCGCCGCTGCCGAGGCCGGTCACGATCAGCGGGACGTGGTGGAGGCGCTGGTGGGCCTCGCCGCGAGCACGTCGGACCCGGCGGTTCTCGATCGTCTCGACCGGGTCTGCGAGGAGAGTGGCATCCGGTTGCTGCCGCAGGAGTCCGGGCTGCTCTATGCGCTGATGGCCGCGCGGGGCGGGTCCGTCGAGCGCTAGTTGGGCGCCCGTCGGTGGCCGGCCCGATGGAGAGTGGCGCGAGCGAAGAGCCCCCTTGGTGCTACCCCTCGCTGTTCGCCCGCGCCGTCACCCCCCGGTGATTCCCCGGTGGACGAAAGCCTGCCACCGCTGCCGGGGTGGAAGGTGCTCTTCAAGAGGTTTGTCCGGTCTGCAAGGTCAGTTCTGCCGGTCTTTCTGCCGGTGCTGCCGGCACCCGCCGCACGCCTCGGTCGACCGCTCGGTCGACCGCTCGGACGTCGCCCCGACACGGCTCGACCGCCGCCGGTGACCCGGGTGGCCGCCGTCGGTGAGGTCGGGCGGCCACGGTCGGTCAGGCCCGGGTGTCAGCGGTCAGGCCGGTCGCAGTCGTCGGCCACTTCCTGGTCGGTGCTGCCGGCGGTGGCACCGGGATGGACGGCGTTCCGCACTCGGCGCAGGCCGTCGAGCAGTGCCGCCAGAGCCTCGGGGTCGAGCTGGCCGGTGAACCACTGCTCGATGATCCGCAGATGGCCGGGCAGCGTCTCGTCGAGCCGCTGCATGCCGGCTGCGGTGACCACCGCGTACGAGCTGCGGCGATCGTTCGGGCAGGCTCGGCGGGTGAGCAGCCCGTCGCGTTCCATCCGGTCCACCACACGGGTCACCCCGCTGGTGGACAGTGACGTCTGCGCGGCGAGGTCGGTCATCCGCAGCTGGTTACCGGGTGAGCGGGCCAGTCGGGTGATCACCTCGAACTCGACCGTGGAGAGGTCGTGCTCCTCGAGTTGGGCGGCGAACCGGGCCGAGAGCCCGGCGTGGACCTCGTAGAGGAGGCCAACCGCGGTGATCCGGGGGTCGTCGAACACGTTGGTCACTCGTTAACCCTACCAGTCCTTGACAGAGGGAATGTTGTTGCGGTTATATTTGCTCAAGCAGTCGTTGGGCTACTAAACAATCTTCTGGAGGACACCAGCATGACCAGCAGCATCGATGCGGTTACCCGCGACTGGGACGGCCTCACCATCCCGACGGCCGGCACCTACGTGCTGGACGCGGCGCACAAGCGGGTCGGCTTCGTCGCCCGGCACATGATGGTGAGCAAGGTCCGCGGTGAGTTCAAGGAGGCGACCGCCACCATCACCGTCGCCGAAGACCCGCTGCAGTCCTCGGTCGTCGCCACCATCCAGGCTGCCAGCATCGACACCACCCAGGGCGACCGGGACGCGCACCTGCGCAGCCCCGAGTTCCTGGACGTCGAGAAGTACCCGACCCTGGAGTTCCGCAGCACCGGCGTCAAGTCCCGCCGCGGCAACGAGTTCGTGCTCACCGGTGAGCTGACCATCAAGGACGTCACCCGTCCGGTGGAGCTGGAGGTCGAGTTCGAGGGCGTGGGTCGCAGCCCGTTCGGCCAGGACATCTTCGGCTTCTCCGCGAGCACCGAGATCGACCGCGAGGAGTTCGGCCTGACCTGGAACGTCACCCTGGAGACCGGTGGCGTGCTGGTCGGCAAGAAGATCAAGATCGAGATCGAGGGCGAGGCCGTCCGCCAGGCCTGATCCCACGGATCACCGGTACGCCGGGCCCGCGCCGCACGTCGGCGCGGGCCCGGCGTCGTCCGTACCGAGGGCGTGTGAATTGTCACGACTTGTTGGCACCGCCACGGGGTCCGGCGCGGCAGCGACGGGGTAGAGATGGCGCCACGAGCGCATCCGCTCCGGCCAGCGTCGGATCACCGTCGTCGGCCTCTGGCCCTGGCCAGGCGAGCGCTCTTAACGTGGATGGTTCACAATGCGCTTTCCGGGACGGCAGGATCCCGACCGCGCCGGTTGTCGGGAGGACACATGGGCAGGGACGTCTCGCAGGGCGCCTTCACCCGGGAGGACCGCGTCCGCTACCGGCAGAAGGTCCGGCGGTGTCTGGACGTCTTCGCCCTGATGCTCGACGACTTCGGGTTCGACGCCGACCGGCCGATGACCGGCCTGGAGATCGAGCTGAACCTGGTCGACTCGCGGGCCGAGCCGGCGATGCGCAACGAGGAGATCCTCGCCGACATCGCCGATCCGCTGTTCCAGACCGAGCTGGGGCAGTTCAACCTGGAGTTGAACGCCGAACCCCGACTGATCGAGGGCGCCGGTCTCGCCGACTACGAACACGACCTGCGTAGCAGCCTCACCCGGGCCGACGAGCGCGCGGCCAAGTCCGACGCGAAGATCGTCCTGGTCGGCATCCTGCCCACCCTCACCGAGGGTCACCTGGTCGAGGACAATCTCTCCACCAACGAGCGCTACCGGGTGCTCAACGACCAGATCGTCGGCGCCCGGGGCGAGGCCATCGAACTCGACATCCGTGGCGTCGAGCAGTTGCAGACGCACACCGACTCGATCGCCCCCGAGGCGGCCTGCACGAGTCTCCAGTTCCACATCCAGGTCGCGCCGGACAGCTTCGCCGACTACTGGAACGCGTCCCAGGCCATCGCCGGTGTGCAGGTGGCGGTCGGAGCGAACTCGCCCTTCCTGTACGGCCGCCAACTCTGGGCCGAAACCCGTATCGCCCTGTTCAAGCAGGCCACCGACACCCGCCCGGAAGAACTCAAGGCTCAGGGCGTACGCCCCCGGGTCTGGTTCGGTGAGCGGTGGATCACCTCGATCTTCGACCTGTTCGAGGAGAACGTGCGGTACTTCCCGCCGCTGCTGCCGATCTGCGAGGACGAGGACCCGGTGGAGGTGCTGCACGCCGGCGGAGTGCCCCAACTGGGCGAGCTGCGGCTGCACAACGGCACCGTCTACCGCTGGAACCGCCCGGTCTACGACATCATGAACGGCCGCCCGCACCTGCGGGTGGAGAATCGCGTGTTGCCCGCCGGTCCGACTGTGGTGGACATGCTGGCCAACGCGGCCTTCTACTTCGGGCTGGTCCGTGGCCTGGCCGAGGCGGACCGGCCGATCTGGAGTCAGCTCACCTTCAGCTCGGCCGAGGAGAACTTCCACGCGGCGGCCCGACGTGGTCTGGACGCCGTGCTGCACTGGCCCCGGTTCGGTGACGTACCGGTCACCAAGCTGGTGCTGGAGCAGTTGCTGCCCGTCGCCGCGACCGGCCTGGACGGGTTCGGCGTCGACCCGGCGCAGCGGGACCGGCTGCTCGGCATCATCGAGCAACGCTGTCGTACCGGCCGCAACGGCGCCGTCTGGCAGACCGAGGCGGTCTGGGCGGCGGAGCGCCACCGGGGCATGGACCGCAGCGCCGCCCTGCACCACATGGTGCAGCGCTACGCGGAACTCCAGCGCTCCAACGAACCGGTCCACACCTGGCCCGTCGACTGAGCGCAACCCGCCGGCGGGGTCGGACCGGGAGTCAGTCGGTGGGGCGGGTGCTCCTCCGGGGCGGACGGGCACGCCGGGGTGCCGGGTCCTCGGTCGGCCCGGTGGTGGCGGGTTCGGCCAGAGCCGTGTCGTCCGGGGACGGCCGAGGCGTCGGTACCCGGGGTGCGGCGTTCGCGTCGCCCGACCGGGCCTCCGACCTGGTCACCGGCGACGTGGTCCTGCCGCGCCGAGGCGCCGTACCGGTCGAGGTGTCCGTCGCCGGCCCGTCGCCGTCCGGCCCAGCGCCGGTCGCCCGGCCGCCGGGAGTCGGTACGGTCGCGCCGGCCGAGGTGCTGCCGATCCGAGCGCCCGGGCGGGTGGTCGGATCGGGCTCCATCGGGGCGGTCGGTGCGGGCTGCGTGCCGGCGGCGGCTGACCGTCGGTGGGCAACGCGCCTGCGGCCGGCCCGCTCGGCGAGGACGGCGGCCAGCACCGAGCCGCCGACACCGGCGATCACCGCGTACGGGGCGATGAGCTGGGTGGAGAACTGTGCGGGCCCCAGCGTGACCCAGCGCGGCACCGTGGTCAGGTAGGCGAGCGCGACGAGCAGCGGACCGGCCGCGCCGGAGGCCGCCGCGCCGATCCGGTGCCCGTCCGACCGCGCGGCGCCCCGAGCGGCGAGCGCACCGATCAGGAGCGCGGGTACGAGCGCCAGCAGCGCGCCGGGCCAGTAGAGCTGGCCCCCGATCCAGTACCGCGCGTGGTCCGGGTCGAGCTGCCAGGTGCCGAGCTGAGCGCCGGTGAGCCCGCGCCCGACGCGTACCCCGTCGATGACCGAGACCACCGCGAGCAGCCAGAGCCAGGCGGCCGTCGCGGTGACGTTCAGCGCGGCGGTGCGGGAGCGCAGCGCCCAGAGCGCGACGAACACGCCGATCAGAATGCCCAGCACCGCGTGCAGGGCGGCGACCCGTTGCGGCGTGCCGCTGTCGGCACCCGCGGCGACCCGGGCCGGTACGGCGACCAGCAGCACGGTGACCAGTCCACCGAGCCCGGCGCCGAGCGCCAGCGACAGCCTGCGGAACAGGCCGCCGGGCTCGTCGGGCGGCGTGTCGGCCACCGGTGCCGATCGATCGACCGCCGAGGTCGACCGGGTCCGCGCCGCCTCGGCGCCCTCGACCCGGGCCGGCCGTCCCTCGTCGGGCGCCGCCGGCTGCGGCAGAGCCGTCTCGGTCGCCGGGGCGGGTGCCGTCGGCTCGGCGCCGGTGGCCGGCTGGTCAACCGCTGGGGGTACGGCACGCTGGTGCAGTCGCTGCGCGCAGACCGCGCCGAGCACTGTCGAGCTGGCGGCGAGCCAGCTGGCCCAGGCGAGGCCATCCGCCCAGGCCGTGTCGTTGGCCCCGGCGTCGGTGGGCGTCCAGGTGATGACGCCGAGCCCGTAGCCGAAGCCGAGCTGCGCGGCGCCCGCGCCGGCAGCGACCCCGATCGCCGTCACGATCGATACTCCCCAGCCCCGTCTGGCCATGCCGGGCAGCGTAACGTCCCGTCGTCGGTGCGGCGAGTCGTGGTGACCCGCCGGTATGGACCGTCGGCACAACGTGATGGGCGGCTAACGGTACGGTCGCCGGTGATGAGGCGGTGGGCGGTATGACGGACGCGAACACGGGTCGGCAGGATTCCGCCGGCGGCCAGGCCGGCGGCGGTGGAAGCCGGGCCAGCGTGCTGCTCGGTGGCGGGCTGGTCGCGGTGCTGCTGGCCGTGGTCGGTGCGACAGGTGGCTGGCTGCTGGCCGGCGACGATGGCGAATCTCCGGCGAACCCGCAGGCGGTGGCCACCACGGCCGGTACGCCGACCGGCCGGGCCACCTCGTCCCGGCCGACCACCGGCCGGACCACGCCGTCCGCCCCACGGACGACCGCCTCCACGACGAAGGGGACGGGGCTGACCGTGCCACCGGTGGTCGGCGCCGACTTCGTGCAGGCCCGCGAGATGCTGCGTAAGCAGCGGTTGGGCTGGCGTCTGGTCTTCGGCGGCGGCACCGGCCGCACGGTGGAGAGCGCCTCGCCGGCCGTGGGCACCGAGGTGGCCCGGGGCACCACCGTCCAGCTCCAGGTGGCCGGTCCGGCCCCCGCCGCCGAGGTGCCGGACGTGGTCGGCGACGACTGCGCCGAGGCGGCCGATGAGCTGGTCGAGGAGGGGCTCTACCCGCGTTACCGCAGTGGGCGCAGCGGGAAGGTCAGCCGGCAGGAGCCGGCCGAGGACGGCCCGGCCCGCTGGAACGACGAGGTGAGCATCTGGTGCGGGGCGGCGCCCCCGCCGAGCCAGCCGACCGTGAAGCCCACCCTCTGACCCGCACCGCTTTGCGGCGTCGACCCACCCGGCCTGGCCCGTCGGACACCAGTTGGCCCGACCGCGGCACGCGGTTCGCGGCACCGATACCGGCCGATGTCGACGTGGGCGGTTAGGTTGACGGTCGAGGGCCACGGCGCCCGCCCGGTTCGGGAAAGGACGTGCGATGAGCGACGACCGCCAGGAGCCGCCCGCCGGGGAGCCCGAGGACGACCGTACGCGCCCCCTGCCGCCCCCCGGCGGCAACCGGCCGCAGCCGCCGGACCGCACCGCGTCGCCGGACGAGACGATGCCGATCGACCGGGCTGTTTCGGTTGGTCGTGGTGGGTCGCCGGACGAGACGATGCCGATCGACCGGGCCGCCGCGGAGCCGTCGGGTGACCGGACGGCGCGGATGCCGGTGGAGCGGTCGACGCCGCCGCCGTGGTCCGGGCGGGCCGAGGTGCGCGCGCCCCGACCGGCCGAACCGACTGCGGACTGGTACGTCGAGGAGCAGGGTGGCCGGCGTTGGTGGCTGCCGATCCTCTGGGGCGTACTCGCTCTGCTGCTCGCCGGGCTGCTCGGGGCGGCTCTGTGGGTGGTGCTCAACGCCCGGGACGACGACCCCGACAACCCGGCGACGCCGTCTGTCCCGCCGGCCAGTGCCAGCGCCCCGCCGAGCAGCAGCGCCCCGACCTCGGCGGCGCCCAGCAGCGCGACGCCGAGCAGCCCGGCGGCGACCACCGAGGAAGCGCGGCTACCGGTGCCGCCGCTGACCGGCCTGCCGCAGGCCACCGCCGAGAGGCTGCTGGACCGGCTCGGCCTGAGCTACCGAGTGGTGTACCGCCCGTCCGAGCTGCCGCCGGGGACGGTGGTCAGCACCGATCCGGAGGCCGGCGCGACGGTGCGGACCGACGAGGAGGTGCTGCTGGTGATCTCCCAGGCTCGGCCCTCGACCGCAACCAGCCCGACCAGCCCGAGCCCGACGGTGACGACCACGCCGTGACCGATGTTCACCACATCCGGCGGCGGGTGCCGACGAGGCCGAGGCCGGCGAGCGAGATGGTGAGGCCGAAGATCCCGGACCAGAACAGCGAGCGGCGGACGTCCGTGGCGGTGTGCCCCGCCGGCGCGGCGTCGCTGAGTTCCTCCGGTCCGTCGGACTGACCGCCGGCGCCGGCCCCGGCGGCCGGGCCGGCCGGGTCGGACGCTCCGACGCGTCCGTCGGGGGCATCGGCGCTGATCCAGCCGGGTTCGTCGGCGGGCGGGTCGGCGTCGACCACGGTGATCTCCGGAGCCGGCACCGGAACGGCCAGCCGGGTGGACGACAACGCCGGGTCGCGGACCAGGACCACGATGGTGGTCACGGCGCCGAGGAGAGCGAGCAGTCCGAGAGCGTAGGTGATACGGGAGCGGTGGTGCCGCCGCACGGCGGGCTGATTGACCATGACCATCCCAGGCTCAGGGTCCTGGACGTGCGGTGGAACATGCCGGGGTGGGCGTACCGATTCTATGGCGACGGCACGCCTACCCGCGGCGGTTCGCGCTGGTCAGCCGACTCTGACCGGCGTACGGGCGACCGGTCGTCGGGTCCGTACGGTGTGCGGGCGGGGCTCCGGCGCGGCCTGCACCTGTCGCAGCCCTTCCCGCTGTACGAAGATCGACCGTCGGTTGACGGCATCGCCGGCGGCGTTGAGTTCGTAGCCGTCGAGCCAGAGCCAACCGTCGTAGGTCGGCCAGTCGAGCACCCGGATCACCCGGAACATGATCGGCCTGAGGAACTGGACACTCGCCGCGCGAGTCACGTGCAGAACGTCACCGGAGCGGGGAAGCACATGGGCTCCTGGGGAGGGAGAGCCGGCGTCGTGCCGGCGGGTGACTGGTCTGGGATGTCTCGGCCCGGTGACGGGATCGCGCCTCGTGGACCGGTTGGTGCGTGATGGTGGTCGGGCCGTACCCGCTGGTGGCGTGCCGCCACCCGACCATCACCTGACTGCTTCCGGGAACCGCGCCCACCGCCGCAGTCAGCTGGCTTGCAGCGGTGGGGTCATCACCCCGGCGCAGGTCTGAGTGGCGCCGGCCGGGCCCGCGCCCCGCCCGGCCATCCGGGGTCGGTGGGGTCACCACACCCGGAGAGCGGACGGAGACGCTGAGTGATCCGTGCCATACGGACAGACTGCATCAGCGACGTGCTTCATGCAAGTTGCACGTCGACTTTTGCCGATACGTGAGTCCGCCACGCAAAGCGGCGCTTGAAGCCATCCGCGTACGGACGGCACACTGAGGGCCGGTTTCGCCCGTCGCGGCCGGCCGATGACCGGCACCACCCCTCGTCGCGAACGCTCGCCGGTCGACGGTCGCGCCCCCGGTGAGCGGCAGCCAGTGGCGCGTCGACCGGAGGTAGCCCGAGAGTGGGGTCGAGCAACCAGCGGCGAGGACCAGAGACTCCGAGGCCGCGCAATGAGTGAGCGGCGCAGCCCGACGATCCGACGGCGGCGGCTCGGCGCCGAGCTGCGCCGGCAGCGGGAGTCGGCCGGGATCACCATCGAGGTTGTCGCCGAGCAGTTGGAGTGCTCGGCGTCCAAGATCTCCCGGATCGAGACGGGGCACACCACGGCCACCCCGCGCGACGTGCGGGACATGCTGAGGATCTACGGCGTCGTGGGTGCCGAGAGCGACGAACTCGTTCAGATCGCCCGGGAGGCGCGGCAGAAGGGCTGGTGGCACCCGTACAGCACGGTGCTGGTCGGGGCGTACGTCGGGCTGGAGGCGGCGGCGAGTTCGATCCGGGCGTACGAACAGCAGGTCGTTCCGGGCCTGTTGGAGACCGAGGAGTACGCCGGGGCGATGATCCGAGCCGCCCGTCCGGACTTCACCGCCGATCAGGTACACCAGAGGGTGCGTGTCCGTCTGGGCCGTCAGTCGTTGTTGACCCAGGACGATCCGGTCGATCTGTGGGTGGTGCTCGATGAGGCGGTGGTAAGTCGGCCGGTGGGCGGGGACGAGGTGATGCGCGGCCAACTCAGGCGGTTGGTCGAGGTGGCCGAGTTGCCGAACGTGACGCTCCAGATCCTCCCCTTCGAGGTGGGTGCGCACGCCGGCATGGACGGGACCTTCACGATCCTCAGTTTTCCCGAGCCCGGTGATCCGGATGTCGTGTACGCGGAGAACGCCACGGGTGGGCTTTTCCTTGAGAAGAGCGACGAACTGCAGAAGTACAGCTTCATCTTCGATCACATCCGCGCTGCGGCCATTCGTCCAGAGGAGTCCATCGCACACATCGCAAAACTGGCAGAGGAGCCGAGATGGCGACCAAGGGGTTCCCCGTGGACCTGACGCAGGCGACGTGGTTCAAGAGCTCGAAGAGCGGGCCGAACTGCGACAACTGTGTGGAGGTGGCGTACGTGACCGGGGCGGTCGGAGTGCGGGACTCGAAGGACAAGGCCGGCCCGGCCCTGGTCTTCGCTCCCGGCGACTGGCACGCCTTTGTCGCCGGCACCAGGGATGGTGTGTTGGGCTCGGTCTGACCGAGTGAGCAGTCGAGGTCCCCGTCCGGTCCCGACCGGGCGGGGACCCTCCGTGTCCCGGAGCGCCGCCGACCCGCAGCGAACGGCCGGGCCCGGTGAGGTTCCGCCGGGATTCCCGTCGCCACAGCGGGTCCGCCTCGTTGAACCGGTCGGTACGGCGCTGGTCGACGACCCGCCGCACCGACCCGCACCCGAGCGAGGCAGGCGAGACGGATGACGACGATCGGTTCAGAGAACCTCACCAACGGTCCGGGCAAGCCGGAGCGGTTCGGTGGCAAGTACCGCGGGGCGCGTCGGGACACCGTACTGACCGAGGTGGTCTCGACCGACCAGGAGCTGGACGGGCGGGAGGCGACGGCCCAGGAGGTGGCCGACGCGCCGCTCTCGCTGCCGTCGCTGGACCCGAACCCGCTGGTCGAGCCGTCGTTCCCGCCGACCGGCTGGCCGATGGAGCCGGCCGGTTCGCTGGCCGACCACCCGCTGCTGCGCGGCCTGCTGCTGGAATTGCCGCCGAAGGGCAGCATCCCGCCGCCGGGCTGGCTGGACCGCTGGTTCGAGGCGACCCGGGCGATCCTCGAGCTGCTATACGTGCAGGGGTCCGGCCGCTCGCGCTGACCGGGGCGCGGCGGGCTGAGCCCGCTCGGTGAGCCGGCTGTGCCGCAGCGCGTGCCGGACGCCGATCGCGGCCACCGCGAGTGCGCCGACGGTGATCGCCGGCCCGGTGACCCCGGGCTCGGCGCCGAGGTCCGCGCCGGCCGCCGCGATCACCGCCGGCACCGTCGCCAGGGCGGTCACCTGCAACGGCAACCCGATGAGCGGGTGCGCCGCGGCGGCGCGCAGCCCGTGCGGGGCGGGTGTCCCGGGTGCGGTGTCGAACGCGCCGGCCCCGGCCCGCAGGCGGCGGATCCGTCGTACGGAGCAGACGGCCACCACGAGCGCCGGGCCGGTGGCGAGGGTGAGCCCGGCGGCGGCCCGGTCGACCGGCGCGGTGCCGGCGCTGAGCAGCCCGCCGATGGACACGGCCGCGACCAGCGCCACGCCCGCCAGCGCGAGCGCCAGCAACCATCCGGTACGCCGATGCAGCGCACGCGCGTCGCGCAGCCGGGGCAGTCGGTCGGCCAGGACCCCGGCGGCCAGCCAGACGGCGGCGACCGGCAACACGATGGTCAGCTGACTCTCCATGTCGGAGACTCTTCCCCGTCCGGGAGCGCGGCGAATCCGGGCCGGACCCCCGTTGGCCCCGGAAGCCGGGCCCGTAGGGGACATCCCATCGACGTGATGGACGTTTCGACATGTTTATCTGCCCGGCCTCATCGATCTACTCTCGGCTCGATCGGCAAGTGTCGATCGATGTGGTACCGGTGGTCGCGTTTTTGCCGCCGGTCGGAGGGAGGTAGGGAGATGGGTCTTCCACGCAGGTCCGTACTGGTCGGGGTGACCGCCGCGACCGTACTGGCCGTCGGCACCCCGGCCCTGGCCGCCGAGCCCGTCGGCGTCGTCCGGGAGGCCGGTGGAGCCACCGCCGTGCCGGACAGCTACATCGTCGTCCTCAAGGACACCGCCGTGACCTCCAGCCGGGTCGGTGACACCGCGCAGCGGCTGACCGGCCGGCACGGCGGAAGGGTCGCCCGCACCTACGGCACGGCGCTGCGTGGCTTCGAGGTCACCGTCAGCCCGGGCGCGGCGGCACGGATCGCCGCCGACCCGGCCGTCGCGTACGTCGAGCAGAACCACACGGTGTCGATCTCCGGAACGCAGGCCAACCCGCCCTCCTGGGGCCTGGACCGCATCGACCAGCGCAACCTGCCACTGGACAGCTCCTACACCTACCCGAACACGGCGAGCAACGTGCACGCCTACATCATCGACACCGGCATCCGCTTCACCCACAACGACTTCGGCGGCCGGGCCACCTCCGGCTACGACGCCGTGGACGGCGGGTCGGCCGACGACTGCAACGGGCACGGCACGCACGTCGCCGGCACCGTCGGCGGATCCTCGTACGGGGTGGCCAAGGGCGTCCAACTGGTCGGCGTACGGGTGCTGAACTGCTCGGGCAGTGGCACCAACGCCGGTGTGATCGCCGGTGTCGACTGGGTCACCCAGAACGCGATCAAGCCGGCGGTGGCGAACATGAGCCTCGGCGGCGGCGCGAACAGCTCGCTGGACACCGCCGTCCGCAACTCGATCGCGTCCGGTGTCACGTACGGCCTCGCCGCCGGAAACGACAACGGCGCGAACGCCTGCAACACCTCGCCGGGGCGTACCGCGGAGGCGATCACGGTCGGCTCGACGACCAGCTCGGACGCCCGGTCGTCGTTCTCCAACATCGGCACCTGCCTGGACATCTTCGCGCCGGGATCGTCGATCACCTCGGCCTGGTACACGAGCAACACCGCGACCAACACGATCAGCGGCACCTCGATGGCCACACCCCACGTGGTCGGCGCGGCGGCGCTGGTAGCCAGCGCCAACCCGGGCTGGACCCCGGCGCAGGTACGCAACCAACTGGTGGCCAACGCGACCCCCAATGTGGTGACCAACGCCGGCTCGGGCTCCCCGAACCTGTTGCTCTACGTGGGTAGCGGCGGCACCACCCCGCCGCCGCCCACCGGCTGCACCGGCACCAACGGCACCGACGTGTCGATCCCGGACGCCGGCGCGGCGGTGACCAGCTCGATCACGATCGCCGGCTGTGGGCGCAACGCCTCGTCGGCCTCCACGGTGGCGGTGGACATCGTGCACACGTACCGCGGTGATCTGGTCATCGACCTGCTCGCCCCGGACGGCAGCGCGTACCGGCTGAAGAACAGCAGCACCTCGGACAGCGCCGACAACGTGAACACCACGTACACGGCCAACGTGTCCGGTGAGGCCGCCGACGGCACCTGGCGACTTCAGGTGCGCGACACCTACTCGGCCGACACCGGCTACATCAACAGCTGGACCCTGACCGTCTGACCTGTTCCCCAGGGACGAGGCCCCATCCGGACGATCCCGGTGGGGCCTCGTGTCGTACCCGATCGGGGGTCAGACCGCGAAGGTGGCCGGCCGCTCGGTGGCCGGGGCCGGCGGGCGGGCCTTCCACAGACCGGTCTTCTGACCGGCGAGCCGGGTCAGGTAGGCGGGGTTGAGGATCACGTAGCGGCGCCAGAGCCGTTTCGGCTCCAGACCGAGCCGCCAGAACCACTCCAGGCCGGCGCGCTGCATCCACGGCGGGGGCTGGCGCAGCAGCCCGGCGTGGTAGTCGAAGGCCGCGCCGACCGCCATCAGCGGCATGTCGAGCAGCGGGCGCATGGCGTACGTGAAGACCTCCTGGCGCGGGCAGCCGAGCCCGACCAGGACGAGCCGGGCGCCGCTGGACCGGATCCGGTCGGCGATCTCGGCGTCCTCGCCCGGCTGGACCGCGCGGAACTTCGACGGCTCCACACCGGCGATCTTCAGCGCGGGGAACATCCGCTCCAGCGCCGGGATCAGCTTGGCCAACGTCTCCTCGGTCGAGCCGTACAGGTAGACCGGCAGCCCCTCGTCGGCGAAGCGGGAGAGCACGTGCAGGGTCAGCGTCGGCCCGTAGACGCGGTCGGTGAGCCCGGCGTGGTGCAGCAGGTTGAGCGCCCAGCGCACCGGCTGTCCGTCCGGGGTGACCACGTCGAAGGAGTTGAGCCGGGCATTGTGCGCGGGATCCAGCACACCGGTCATCACGCCGTGCACGGCCAACGCGGTAAGCGCGAGTGGCCGCCGCTCGTGCGCCGCGGTCACCACGGCGTCGGTCGCCGTGGCGTAGTCGGTGGCGTCGACGAGGACGCCGAGCACGTTGCGCTTGGTCTTGGCCGTCATGACTGTGGCACCCACTTGTCCACGTTGGCCTCGTAGATCTCCCGCAGGATCATCGGCACGTCGTACGTGATCTTCCACTCCGGGTACTGCTCCTCGAACCGGGCCATGCTGCTCACGTACCACTGGTGGTCGCCGGTGCGGGCCTGCTCGACGTAGTTGATCTGCGCCTCGCGGCCGGTGATCTCCTGGGCGATCGCGAACGCCTCGATGTGCGAGGTGTTCGAGTGCCGGCCGCCGCCGAGGTTGTAGACCTCCGCGGAGCGGGGCGACCGGAAGAACGCCTCGAACGCGGTCAGCACGTCGTGGGAGTGGATCGCGTCGCGGACCATCTTGCCCTTGTAGCCGAACAGGTTGTACGTCCGGCCCTCCATCACGCAGCGCATCAGGTAGGCCAGGAACCCGTGCAGCTCGGCGGCCGAGTGGGCCGGGCCGGTCAGGGTGCCGCCCCGGAAGCAGGCGGTCTTCATGTCGAAGTAGCGGCCGTACTCCTGCACCATCACGTCCGCGGCGACCTTGGAGGCGCCGAAGACCGAGTGCAGTGAGTGGTCGATCGACATCTCCTCGGTGATGCCCTGGTACCAGCGGTGGTCCTCGGGCAGCTCGTACCGGGTCTCCAGCTCGATCAGCGGCAGGCTGTTGGGCCGGTCGCCGTAGACCTTGTTGGTCGAGCAGTGGATGAACGGCGCGTCGATCGCGTGGCGGCGGGTGTTCTCCAGGATGTTGAGCGTGCCGCCGGCGTTCACGTCGAAGTCCGTGTACGGCTCCTTGGCCGCCCAGTCGTGGCTCGGCTGCGCCGCGCTGTGGATCACCACGGCGATGTTCGAGCCGTACTTCTTGAACACCTGCTCCAGACCGTCGCGGTCCCGGATGTCCACCGCGAAGTGGGTGTAGGAGTTACCCAGGTCACGGCCGAGCCGTTCCAGGCTCCACGAGGTGGAGCCGTCCGCACCGAAGAAGTACCGACGCATGTCGTTGTCGATGCCGACGACGTCCAGACCGAGGCCGGCGAAGTGCCGGACCGCCTCGGAGCCGATCAGACCGCCCGACCCGGTCACCAACGCGACACTCACACGCCACTCCTGGTCCATCGGAGGCAGAAACCATCGGAGCATAGCGTGACGCCCGGCACGCCCCGATATGACGGAAGGGCCCCGCATTCCGCGGAGCCCTCGTCTTGTGGTGGGGATGGGGGGAGTTGAACCCCCACGCCCTTTCGGGCACACGGACCTGAACCGTGCGCGTCTGCCATTCCGCCACATCCCCGTGGCACGACCCGAGACACTGTAGCCGCCCCGGACCCGCTGTCTCCAACAGGCCCCGGGAATACTACGCTGTCCCAGACGCTCGCCACGAGCGGTTACCGTTCGTGGCGGACGAAAGATTAGCACGGCAGTCCCGGTCCTTCCGAACGGGCCGGGAGCAGCCGGCCGAGCGGCGTGTGAGCTGCGCGCGCGCCGGCCGGATACCATCATGTCCTCGGGACCCGAGGAGGAGCCGGTGAGCGTGCTGCAACGCTTCGAGAAGCGTCTGGAAGGCCTGGTCGAGGGGGCCTTCGCCAAGGTCTTCAAAGGGGTGGTCCACCCCGTGGAGATCCTCAACGCCATGCAGCGGGAGGCCGAGGCGCACAAGGCGATCCTGGCCGGTGGGCGCACGTTGGTGCCCAACCGCTACGTGATCGATCTCTCGCCGTTCGACCACAGTCGTCTGGCGCCGTACGCCGCCGCGCTGGCCCAGGAGCTGGCCCAGTCGCAGGCGGAGTTCATCGGCGAGCAGGCCTGGACGGTCTACGGCGACGTGATCGTCGAGATCGAGCGGGGCGAGGGCCTGGACACAGGAATGTTCCGGGTCACCGCCGAGGTCTACACCGGCGGCGAGGTCGCCCCCGTGTCGGCACCCGGCTACGACGCCGGCCCGCCCGCCTACCCCGCGTACGACCAGGGTGGCGGCTACGGCCCGCCGCCCGGGCACGGTGGCGGCCGCAACGTGCGGCTGGTCTCCGGTGACGGACGCACCTACCCGCTCCAGATGGGGTCGACGGTGATCGGTCGCGGCGACCAGGCGAACCTGCGCCTGCCCGACGTCGGCATCTCCCGGCGACACGCCCGGCTGGATTTCGATGGCGGCCAGGTTGTGCTGACCGATCTGGGCTCCACCAACGGCACCATGGTCAACGGGCAGCGGGTCTCCGCCGTCGCCCTCAACCCGGGTGACATGGTCCAGCTCGGCACCACGACGCTGACCTTCCGCGTGGACGGCTGAGCCGCCTTGCCGGCACTGGTCATCACCGTTGCCCGGTTCGGGTTCCTGATCCTGCTGTGGATCTTCGTGTTCACGGTGGTCGGCGTGATCCGTCGGGATCTCTTCGCGGGGGCACGGTCCGGTCGCCTGGTGGCGGCACCACGCGCGGTTGGCGCCTCGACGGGGCAGGCGGCCAAACCGGCGAAGGTGAAGCGGGGCAGGGCGGCCCACCAGTTGGTGGTCACCGCAGGTCAGCTGGCCGGCACCCGCATCACCCTCGGTGAAGCGCAGATCACCATCGGTCGGGCCGAGGACTCCACCCTGGTCATCACCGACGACTACGCCTCCGCGCGGCACGCGAGACTCGTGCCGCGCGAGGGCCAGTGGTTCGTCGAGGACCTCGGCTCGACTAACGGCACGTACCTAGATCGCGCTAAGGTCACCGGACCAACCCCCGTACCCCTCGGCGTGCCGATCCGGATCGGCCGCACTTCCCTCGAATTACGGCCATGACTCTGACCCTGCGCTATGCGGCCCACAGCGACCGCGGTCTGATCCGTGACGGCAATCAAGACTCCGTCTACGCCGGGCCGCGGCTACTCGCCGTTGCCGACGGCATGGGCGGCATGGCCGCCGGTGACGTCGCCAGCAACATCGTCATCGGTGCCATGGCGCCGCTCGACGAGGACGTCCCAGGGGACGCTCTCGTCGACGCGTTGCGTTCGGCCGTGGGCACCGCCAACCAACAGCTCCGCGACACGGTGGACGCCAACCCGCAGTTGGAGGGGATGGGCACCACGCTGACGGCGACCCTCTTCTCCGGCAGCAAGCTGGGGATGGTCCACATCGGCGACTCGCGGGCCTATCTGCTGCGCAATGGTGAGTTCTCGCAGATCACCAAGGACGACACGTACGTCCAGATGCTCGTCGACGAGGGCCGGATCAGCGCCGAGGAGGCGAGCAGTCACCCGCAGCGGTCACTGCTGACCCGAGCTCTCGACGGCCGGGACATCGACCCGGAGTACTCGGTGCGCCAGGTGCTGCCCGGCGACCGGTACCTCATCTGCAGCGACGGCCTCTCCGGCGTGGTGAGCGCCGAGACCATCGGCGAGACCCTGCGGGAGTACACCGACCCGCAGCAGTGCGTCGAGCGGCTGGTGCAGCTCGCGCTGCGCGGCGGCGGTCCGGACAACATCACGGTGATCATCGCCGACGCCACCGACCACGACATCGTCGAGGCCACCCCGATCGTCGGCGGCGCCGCCGCCCGGGACCGGGGCATGGCCACCTCCGCCGACGACTCGACCCCGGCCGCCCGGGCCTCGGCGCTCTCCGCGCCGCGCCCCGCGGCGCCCGAGGAGCCCAACGCGTCGGACGACGAGCCGGAGCGGCCGAAGCGCCGGCCGGTACGGACCGCCGCGATGGCGCTGGCCCTGCTGGTGATCGTCGGTGGTGCGGCCTTCGCCGGCTGGACGTACACCCAGCGGCAGTACTACGTGGGCGCCACCGAGGAGGGGCAGGTCGCCGTCTTCCGTGGCATCCAGGGGCAGATCGCCGGGATGGACCTGTCCACCGTGCACCGCACCAGCGGTACCCGGTTGGACGACCTCACGGTCGCCGCTCAGGACACGGTCAAGGTGGGCATCCGGGCCAAGAACGAGCCGGATGCCGAGCGCCAGCTCGCCGAGCTGACCAGCGACACCCCGACCAACCCCAACCTGAAGCCGATCTGCCCGCCCGACCCGGGCGCGGCGACCGGCACCCCGACGCCCACCCCGTCCCCGACCCCGCCCGCGACGTCCCCGACGCCGAACACCAGCCCAAGCCCCGGCGCGGCGGTGAACGGGGTCGTCAGCGCGAGCCCGACCAGCGCGGCCACCGCCGCCGGGACCGATCCGACCACCACACCCGACGCCACGCCCTCCGACTCGGCCACGCCGGCGCTCGACCCGGCCGGCTGCCGGTCTCCCGAGTGAGCGTCGGCTGAGATCCCAAGGACTCCACCCGTGACCGTAGCGGCCACACCGGCACCCTCGCCCGCCACCACGGGCGGGGGGTCCGGCGTACGCCTGGCCCGGTCCCGACGCAACGCCGAGCTGTCCCTGCTGCTGCTGGCGATGGTGCTGGTGGCCGCGTACATGGCGACCGTCGAGGCGAACCTTCTGGACACGGTCACCCCGGACTTCTGGATGCCCGCCGCCGCCCTCGGCGCGGTCTTCCTCGGCCTGCACCTGGTCATCCGGTTCCTCGCCCCGTTCGCCGACCCGGCCCTGCTGCCGGCGGTGGCCCTGCTCAACGGCCTCGGGGTGGGCTTCCTGCGCCGGATCGACCTGGGCGAGGCCGCCCCGGTCGACCGGGAGGATCTGGCCACCTTCGCCGGCATCGGCGGCCGGCAGCTCGCGTGGACGCTCGCCTCGGTGATCCTCGCCGCGGGCCTGCTCGCCATCATGCGCGACCACCGTTCGGTCTCCCGGTACGCGTACACCCTGGGGCTTGCCGGCATCGTGCTGGTGATGCTTCCGGCGGTGCTGCCGCGCAGCATCTCCGAGATCAACGGCGCCAAGCTGTGGATCCGGGTCGGCGGCTTCTCGCTTCAGCCGGGTGAGTTCGCCAAGCTGGCGCTGCTGGTCTTCTTCGCCTACTACCTGGTACGCAAGCGTGAGGTGCTGTCGCTGGCCAGCCGGCGGTTCCTCGGCATCGACTTCCCGCGTGGTCGGGACCTCGGCCCGGTGGTCGTGGTCTGGCTGATCAGCCTCCTGGTGTTGGTCTTCGAGAAGGACCTGGGCACCTCGCTGCTCTACTTCGGCATGTTCGTGGTGACGCTCTACATCGCCACCGAACGGGTCAGTTGGTTGCTGATCGGTCTGCTCCTCTTCTTCGGCGGCGCCTACCTCGCGTACGTCCTCGGGTCGACTGTCGGCGGGCCGTTCGCCAACTTCTACCTGCGGGCCGAGATCTGGCTGGATCCGTTCGCCGACCCGACCAACAAGGGCTACCAGCTCGTCCAGGGTCTGCTGGCCCTCGGTACGGGCGGGCTCTTCGGCGCCGGGCCGGGCGGCGGCCAGCCGGACATCCTGCCCGAGGTGCAGAACGACTTCATCTTCGCCGGCATCGGTGAGGAGATCGGCCTGTTCGGCCTCTCCGCGCTGCTCGTGGTCTACCTGCTGATCGTGGAGCGGGGCCTGCGCGCCGCGCTCGCGGTGCGCGACTCGTTCGGCAAGCTGCTCGCGGGCGGTCTCGCCTTCACCCTGGGCCTGCAGGTCTTCGTGATCGTCGGCGGCATCAGCAAGCTCATTCCGCTGACCGGCCAGACCACCCCGTTCCTGTCCGCCGGTGGTTCGTCGCTGATGGCGAACTGGCTGCTCATCGCGGTCCTGTTGCGGGTCTCCGATGGGGCCCGGCGACCGGTGACCGGCGGTGCCGGCAAGGCGGCCCGGCCCTCGGGCGGCCCGCCCGAGCAGTTGCATGGTGCTCCCACGGAGGTGATCAAGCCGTGAACGCACCCCTGCGCCGTGTCGGCATCGTCGTCATGGTCCTGTTCGGTCTGCTCTTCGCGAACCTCAACTGGATCCAGGCGTACAAGGCCGACGAGTACCGCACCAGTGACTACAACGGCCGGGTCCAGGTCGCGGACTACAAGCGCAAGCGCGGCAACATCGAGGCTGGCGGCACGGCGGTGGCCACCAGCAAGGAGACCACCGGCAAGCTGAAGTTCCAGCGCACCTACCCGGGTGGGGCCAAGTACGCGCACGTGCTCGGCTACAAGCCGGTCAACCTGGCCGACACCGGCATCGAGCAGGTGGAGAACGACTTCCTGGCCGGCACCAGCGACCAGTTGATCGGCGACCGGTTCAAGGACATGTTCACCGGCGACGAGACCGGTGGCGGCAACGTGCTCCTCACGCTCTCGAAGCGGGCGCAGGACGTGGCGTACGACCAGATGCGCAACAACCAGGTGGATGCGAAGCGCGGCGCGGCGATCGCCATCGACCCGCGGACCGGTGCGGTGCAGGCCCTGGTGTCCATGCCCAGCTTCGACCCGAACCCGCTGGTCAGCCACAACACGACCGAGGCCGCGGCGGAGATCAACAAGCTGGAGCAGAACCCGGACGGCCCGCTCAAGAACCGGGCCCTCTCCGAGACGCTGCCCCCGGGCTCCGCCTTCAAGATCGTGGTCGCCGCGGCGGCGCTGGAGAACGGCGTCACCAAGACGACCCCGATCCCGGCCGGCTCCAGCTACACCCCACCCACCTCGGGCAGCCCGATCCGCAACGCCGCCCCGTCGATCTGCCCCGAGCCGCAGGTCACCCTGCTGGAGGCGGTCACCGAGTCGTGCAACACCGGCTTCGCGCAGCTCGGCGTACGGCTCGGCGCCGACAAGGTCAAGGAGAAGGCCCGGCAGTTCGGCTTCGAGCAGGAGGACCTCACGGTCGGGCAGCTCGGCGAGGGCGGTCTGCGGACGGCGGCCAGCCGGACCGGCGACATGCTGAACCCGGACGGCAGCACCGACCCGGCCGCGTTGGCCCAGTCCTCGATCGGTCAGAACAACGTCCGGATGACGCCGCTGCAGGGCGCGATGATCGCCGGTTCGGTCGCCAACGGTGGCAGCCAGATGCGGCCGTACCTGGTCCGGCAACTCCTCGCCCCGGACCGGACCACCAGCTACTACACCGCGAAGCCGCGGGAGCTGCGTCAGCCGGTCAGCGGTCAGGTCGCCAGCGACCTGCGCGACATGATGGTCAGCGTGGTCCAGAAGGGCACCGGCCAGAAGGCGGCGATCAGCGGCTACACGGTCGGCGGCAAGACCGGCACCGCGCAGTCCGCCCCGGACCGGCCCGACCACGGCTGGTTCATCGGCTTCGCCCTGGACAAGAACGGCAACCCGGTCTCCGCGGTGTGTGTCGTGCTGGAGCAGGCCGGCAGCGGCGGCAGCGCCGAAGCGGCCCGGATCGGCGGCCAGATCATGCGGGCCGCCATCGCCGACCCCGGGGGCCGCTGACATGCTCAGCCCCGGCGTCCAGCTCGGCAACCGCTACCGCCTCGACGAGCGGATCGCCAGCGGCGGCATGGGTGACGTCTGGCGCGGCACCGACCAGGTGCTCGGCCGGACGGTCGCGGTCAAGAGCCTGCTCCCCGCGCTGCTCGACGACCCCGACTTCGCCGAGCGGTTCCGGGGCGAGGCGCGGACCATGGCGACCATCAACCATCCCGGCGTGGTGGACGTCTACGACTTCGGCAACGACCAGCAGATCGCCTTCCTGGTCATGGAGTACGTCGAGGGCGACGCCCTGTCGTCCACGCTGAGCCGGGTCGGTCGGCTCACCCCGGCCCGGACGATGGCACTCGTCGCGCAGGCCGCCGACGCGCTGCACGCCGCCCACGAAAAGGGCATCGTGCACCGCGACGTGAAGCCGGGCAACCTGCTGGTCCGTCCGAACGGCACGCTGGTGCTCACCGACTTCGGCATCGCTCGCTCCGACATCGTCGGCCAGCTCACCGCCGCCGGCTCGGTGCTCGGCACCGCCTCGTACATCTCCCCGGAGCAGGCCACCGGTCAGGTCGCCACCCCGGCGTCCGACGTGTACGCGCTCGGCGTGGTCGCCTACCAGTGCCTCGCCGGGCGGCGACCGTTCGAGGGCGACAACCCGCTCGACATCGCCATGCGGCACGTCCGGGAAACGCCCCGGCCGCTGCCGTCCGACATCCCGCCGCAGGTCCGGGCGGTGGTGGAACGGGCGCTGGCCAAGGATCCGGCCGCCCGCTGGCCGAGCGCCGCCGCGCTCGCCGGAGTCGCCCGCCAGCTCAAGGCCGCGCTGTCCCAGCAGGCCCGGGCCGGCGGTCACACCGGCCCGGTCTCCGGTGCGCCGTCCTCACCCGCCGCGCCCGGCCGGGCCCAGGTGCCGCAGTCGCAGCAGCTCCGCCCGCCGAACGCCCCGCACCGGCAGCCTCCCGTCGGGCAGCGCCCGACGACTGTCGCGCCGGCCCAGCAGCCCCGCCCCACAGCTGTCGCACCGGCCGTACCGCACGCGCGCCCGCCGGTCGCCCCGGCCGGCTACCCGCGCGGCGCCGCGGCGGTGCCGCCGGCACAGACCCGGCAGGAACAGCCACCGGCGTACGCCCGGCAGGCCGTCCCGGGGCTGCCGGCGCCCGAGCCGCGTCGGTCCCGGCCCGGGATGGTGCTCCTCGCCATCCTGCTGGCCTTACTGGTCCTGCTCTGCTCCGGCGTGATTTCCTACAACCTGCGGAAGCAGTCGCAGACCGGTGCGTCCGGGGCGTCGGCTTCACAGACCGTGACGTCCGGCGCGCTGCGGCTCGACGGACGCGACGATGCGACCCGGACGTCGTACCGTCGTGAGGTACGACTCCGGCCGGGTGACGGCGGGACGACGACGAGCGAAGGACGACAGACGCGATGACAGCGCAGGCCCGCCTGCTCGGTGGCAGGTACCAGGTCGGCGAGCTGCTCGGCTACGGCGGCATGGCCGAGGTGCACCGCGGTCGCGACCTCCGGCTCGGTCGGGACGTCGCGATCAAGATGCTCCGCACCGACCTCGCCCGGGACGCGACGTTCCAGATGCGGTTCCGCCGGGAGGCGCAGAACGCCGCATCGCTCAACCACCCGGCGATCGTGGCGGTCTACGACACCGGCGAGGAGACCGCGCCGACCGGCGAGACGCTGCCCTTCATCGTCATGGAGTTCGTCAACGGGCGGACGTTGAAGGAGGTCCTCGGGGCCGAGGGCCGGTTGCAGCCCCGCCGTGCGCTGGAGATCTGCGCCGACATGTGCGCGGCGCTGGAGTTCAGCCACCGGCACGGCATCATCCACCGGGACATCAAGCCGGGCAACGTCATGCTCACCCAGACCGGCCAGGTCAAGGTGATGGACTTCGGCATCGCCCGGGCGCTGGCCAGCGGCGCGACCACCATGACGCAGACCAGCGCGGTGATCGGCACGGCCCAGTACCTGTCGCCCGAGCAGGCGCGCGGTGAGGCCGTGGACGCCCGCTCCGACGTGTACGCGGCCGGCTGCGTCCTCTTCGAGCTGGTCTGTGGGCACCCGCCGTTCGTCGGGGACAGCCCGGTAAGCGTCGCGTACCAGCACGTGCGGGAGACTCCGCCGACCCCGAGCGACATCAACCCGGACGTCACCCCTGCGGTCGACGCGATCGTGCTCAAGGCCCTGTCGAAGAACCCGCTCAACCGCTACCAGAGCGCCGGCGAGATGCGGGCCGACCTGCTGCGCGCCGCCGCCGGCCGGCCGGTGCTGGCGACTCCGGTGCTGCGCGAGGCCGAGACGGTGGCGATGGCCCCGGCCGGTGGCGGTGGCGGCTACCCGCCCGCCGCCAGCGGCCCGCAGACCCGGCAGATCCCGGCCCGGGTCGGCGATCCGCGCCAGCGCAAGGCGTCCTCCTGGCTGATCGCCCTGTTCAGCGCGGTCGGCGTGCTGGCGGTGATCGCCCTGGTCGCCGCCCTGCTGTGGAATCAGCAGCAGGACAAGGACCTGAAGTCGGTGCCCACCCTCGCCGGCAAGGCCCAGGCTGCGGCGTTCACCGAGATCCAGAATTCGGGCTTCCTGCCGGTGGCGGGCGATCCGATCCTGGCCAACGACTGCACGAAGGGCACCGTCGCCAAGCAGGATCCCGCACCGGGTGTCCGGCTAAAGGAAAACAGCCGGGTGACCGTCCAGATCTGCGACGGCAAACCGGATGTCAAGATCCCCAGCGGGCTGGTCAACTCGCAGTTCGAGAACGTCAAGGACCAGCTCGAAGCTCAAGGGTTGGTGGTCGACGAGAAGCAGGTCGACAACCCGGCCCAGAAGGGCATCGTCGTCAAGGTCACCCCTCCGTCGGGGACCACTGTCGCCCAGGACAGCAAGGTCACCGTCGAGGTCTCCCGGGGCAACGTCGACAAGGTCCCCAACGTCGTCAACTCCACCAAGGACGATGCCGCCCAGGAGCTTCGCGCGGCGGGTTACGTCGTCAAGTTCCGCGACGGCGATGAGGTTGCGGCCGATCAGGCCGGACGCGTCCAGTCGCAGAGCCCGAAGGGCGGCACCGAGCTGGCCCAGGGCAGGACGGTGACCCTGGAGATCAGCATCCCGGAGAAGGTCGAGGAGACGCCCAGCCCGCCGGTGACGCCGACGCCGACGCCGAGCGGCACGCCGACCACGCCGGGCATCGGTGGTGGCTCCGGCCAGCCCATCTTCCCGCCGCCGGTCCGACTTCCCGAGGAGTAGCCGTCCGCGCCTGGGTGCGGAGCCTCCGGCCGGGCTCCGTCGTTGATCGTCCGAGGACGGGCCGGTGGCGTCGGCATCTGCTGCGCGGGGTTGCCCTGGGCGTGGTCGTGCTTGTCCTGAGCAGCGTCCCGTGGCTGTGGACGACGTTCGGAGCGCGCGGGCACACCTACGGCGAAGCGGACGCTCCCGCCGCCGACGTCGTGATCGTCCTGGGTACGGCGGTGACGGCTGACGGGCGGCAGCCGGGCGAACGGCTCGTCGGCCGCCTGGAGACCGCCGCCGAGCTGGTGCGTACCGGGCGGGCCCGGGTCGTGCTGGTCTCCGGTGACGGGGGTGGCACGTCCGGCGACGAGCCGACGGTGATGACCGCATATCTGACCGAGAAGCTCGGCGTGGATCCCCGGCGGGTGGTGGCGGACCCGTTCGGCCTGGACACGTACGACAGCTGCGCCCGCGCGAGAGACGTGTACGGCGTCCAGCGGGCTCTGGTCGTGACGCAGTCCTATCACCTGTCCCGGGCGGTCACGCTCTGTCGGCACCTCGGGCTCGATGTCGACGGGGTCACCGCTCGATGCGGTGGTTGCGGACCCGGCCTGCTCGTCCGCAAGGCCGTTCGCGACTACTTCGCCAGCGGCAAGGCGGCCTGGGACGCGTTCCGGGGCCGGCCGCCCGCGGTCCGGTCGTCGGTGAGCCCCGCCGTGCGGGACGCCCTGAGAAGCTGACCGGCCGGTGCCGGTCTACGCGGTGGCGAAGGCGGCGAGTCGCCGGGCGTCGACCTCGGCGGCCAGCGCGGGGGCGCGCTCCAGCGCCTCCGGGTGACCGCAACCGGCCAGCCAGTTGGCGAGCATCAGGTGACCGCCCTCGGTGAGCACCGACTCCGGGTGGAACTGCACGCCCTCGATGGGCAGCGTCCGGTGCCGCATCGCCATCACCACACCGGAGCCGGTCCAGCCGGTGACCTCCAGCTCGTCGGGCAGCGTCTCGGGGAGCACGGCGAGCGAGTGGTAGCGGGTGGCGGTGAAGGGGTCGGGTAGGCCGGCGAGCACGCCGACCGAGTGGTGCCGCACCTCGGAGGTCTTGCCGTGCAGCAACTCGGGGGCCCGGGTCACGGTCGCCCCGAACGCCTCGCCGATGGCCTGATGGCCGAGGCAGACGCCGAAGATCGGCAGCTCGCCCGCGTACTCCCGGATGACGTCCAGGCAGATGCCGGCCCGGTCGGGGCTGCCCGGTCCGGGTGAGAGCAGGATGCCGGCCGCGCCCACCCGGCCGACCTCGGCGACGTCGATCTCGTCGTTGCGGCGGACGTCGCAGTCCACGCCGAGCTGGCCCAGGTACTGCACCAGGTTGAAGACGAACGAGTCGTAGTTGTCGATCACCAGGACGCGCATGGTCACCTGCTCGGAGTGGACGGCGCGGGATTGTTCTGGTCGGTGTCGTACGGCAGCTCGTGCTCGTCACCGGCCGGAGTCTCCCCGGTCACCGCGTCTCCGCCGCCCGGCTCCCCCGGAACGCCGGAGTCCTGGGTGACCTGCACGTCGTCGAAGGGCAGCAGCGGCTCGGCCCACGGGAAGGCCACGTACCAGAGCAGGGCCACCGTGGCGGCCGCGAGCAGCACCGAACCGACCAGCTTGCCGGCCAGGCCGAACGGGAGCTTACGCCAGATGAAGGCGTACATCGGGTCAGCCTCCCAGCTCCGTCGGGCGGCCCGCCGACTTGGGCTGTGTCCGGTCCAGCTCGGCGTGGATGATCAGGCGCTGGTAGTTGTCGAACTTCGGATTGCAGGTGGTCAGCGTGAGCATCCGCTTGGTCGGCTTCTTGTTCGGTTCGCCGGGCACCGGGGCCACCACCTCGACCTGCGTGGGCTTCACGATGCGGGTCCGCGCCACCCGGTAGATGTACCAGTCGGTCTTGCCCTCGACCACGATCGCGTCGCCCTCGTCCAGCTCGTCCAACCGCCAGAAGGTGGCCCGGTTGCGGTGACCCGCCACGGAGAAGTTGCCGACCTGACCAGGCAGTGCGCTGGTCGGGTAGTGACCCGGGGCGTATCGGATGTCGGCCTGGGTGACCCCCTCGACCACCACCCAGTTCTTGTCGAGCTTGGGGATGTAGAGGCCCGCGATCGGCTTGCCGTGCACGGGTGGAGACGGCTTGACGCTCGGGGTGGCCGACGGGGCGACCGTGGGGTCGTCGTCGGGACCCCACGCCTGGGCGAGCTCGTTACTGAGGTCGTTCTGGTGGGCGTCGACGATGGCCGACTTGCCCCACACCTCGTAGCCGGCGAAGAGCAGCACGACCAGGCCGAAGGTGATCAGCACCTCGCCGGTGACCCGGATGCCGGTGCGTAGCCGGGAGCCGAACGACGGGCGGGTGAGCTCCGAGTAGACGCTCTTGTAACCCTCGCCGGTCTGGTGCGGCCGGAGTTGGACCACCTGCTCGCCCCGACGGGGTCGGGGAGGCTCGCCGGCGCTGTCGTCCGCGCCGGCCGGCTCATCCGGCGTCGACGTACGGGGGACGGCGCCCATCAGCGCCGTGGCGTCCATGGCCGGAGGCCGGGTTGCCGGACCGGACGGTACGGCGGGGATGAGGGCTGTGGCGTTCGGGTCGGCGGGGCGGCCCGGCCCGGCTGGAGAGACCGGGGCACCCGCCGCGCTGGTCGGGCGTGCGGGACCCGCGCCAACCTTCGGGATGAACGCGGTCGGCGCATCGCCGCCGGACTGGGTCGCGCCGCTCGGAGGAGTCGAGGCGCCGGACGGGCCGCCGGCGGTCGCCGGGCGGGTCGGCGCGGTGCCGGGGGCTGGGCCGCGCGCGTGGTCGTTGCCCGGGGCGGCCGGCCGGACCGGCCCCTGCGCGGGGGACGCGGTCGGTCGGCCGGGAGCGGCGGCGGGGGGCTGGCCGGACCCGCCGCGTGGAGACGAGCCGGGCGCTGCGGCACCCGGCCAGGGCGGCGGTGCCGCCGGGCTCGGGTGGTGTGGAGCGCGCTGCGGGTCCGGTCGGCCGGCGCTGGGCGGGGCAGGGTGCTCGGCGCGCGGGCCGGCGGCGCTCGGCGGCTCGGGAGCTTCCGCCGGACGCGGTGCCCGTGGCCGGCCGGGTAGCACGGGCTCGGGCCAGTTGCCGGTCCGAGCCCGGCCCGGCGTCGGCTCGGGCCGCTCCGGAGTCGGCTCGGGTCGGTCGACCTTGGGCAGGAAGGCGGTCGGGTCGTCGGCCTGGTCCCGGTGTCGCCCGTCGCGGCGTTCGTCCGGGCTGCTCACCTGGGCACCGTCGCCGAGCGCAGCGCGGTCGAGTCCTCGAAGGCCTTGATGGTCACCGTGGAGACGGACTCCTTGTAGCCGAGTTGATAGTCGTCGACTGCGTCCTTGAACAACCGGACTCCCTCAGAGCTGGCGAGGGCCTGCTGGAGGGCAGCGGGATCGCCGATTGCTACGATCTTGAACGGTGGGGAGTACACCCGCCCATGGAGCAGCAGGGTGTTACCGACGCAGCGTACCGCGCTGGTTGCGAGCACGCGGACGTTCATGATTGACATGGCCTCCGCTCCACCCGCCCAGAGTGCGTTGACCACGGCCTGTACGTCGCCCTGGTGCACGACCAGGTCGTCGTTGGTGGCGTCGGTGTGGGCCTCGTCGTCGTGTTGGGGCGCGTCGTTCAGCTCGACAGTCACGGCCGTGCCGGTGACGGCGGTGAACCCGGCCGCCTTGAGGCTGCCCTGGGCCCGGGCCTGCTGGGCCTTGATTGGGGCGTCCGAGCCGGCAAGTGTGTCGGTGCGTTGCTGGACCTCGTCGCGCAGGGTGGCAGCGCGGCGTTCGCTCGCCTCGACCTGCTGCTCGCGCTCCTCGATGAGCTGGTTGAGCTGGGGCCGCCGGTCCTCGCGTAGAGCGGTGCCGCCCGCCGTGGTCGCGGTGGTGGTGAAGAGCAGCCCCGCTGCGGCGGCGATCAGGGGCACCCCGATCGACCAGCCTGGTCGCCGTTGGCGTGGCCGCCGGGGCAGCAGCCCGGCGACGGCCCGTCGGAGGGCCTTTTGCCAGGAGGCGGCGCCGGATGTGTACTCCACCGAGCGTTCCTTCCGCGTGTCGGGGACCGGTTCGTGCCGGCCGGGCCGGTGATGCGAACAGTCCCGCCCTTTTCGGTCACTCCATGTACCTGCCTGACCCCATTCGTGGTCCAGGCGGCCGTTCGGGACTACGCTAGCTGTCGAACATTATTGGCCATGAACCGTCGCCTCCGCGTCCGGTTGTCAGGCCGGACGAGGTCGTCACCCCCTCTGGAGAGCGCCGTGCCCAAGTCTCAGGTCCGCAAGAAGAAGGTGTACACCCCGCCGACGGACGTCCGTCCGACGACGACGGCGGCGTCGCGCAAGCCTAGCCCGGTGTGGCTGCCGATCACCGCGGTCGCCCTGATCGTCGCGGGCATCGGCTGGCTGGTCGTCTACTACCTCTCCGAGCAGGAGTACCCGGTCGCCTCGTGGCAGTACTGGAACCTCGCGGTCGGCTTCGGCGCGATGGTCGCGTCGCTGGTGCTGCTCTCGCGCTGGCGCTGAGCCTCTCCCGCTGACGCTGGGCCTGGCCTGGGCGCCGCCGCGCCGAAGGATCCAGGTCACCCGCCACGCCCCTGCCCGGCGGGACCGGGCGGGGCACCCTATGGTGTCCGCAGGCAGCGTGGCCTACTGCGAGATGACTCACGTTACTGCTGGGTAACCTTGCGCGTAGGCTGCACTGCATGACCGAGCGGAGCGAGGTCATCGACCGGTCCGGTCGCAGGTGTGGCAGCGGCGCGACGCTGGCTTCGTCCTGCCCCGGTCCCGGTTGCTGAACCGCTCGACAGGCAGCAGACCGGGGAGGCCAACTCGATGGGCAGCGTCCAGATCGTCACCACGATCCTCGCGGCCGGCATCACCGCCGTGGCGGTGTGGCTGGCGGTGCGCGCGGTCATGAAGATGACGGCCGTCATCCGGCTGGGGCAACCCGCTCCGGAGCGGTTCACCGACAAGGGCGCCCGCACGAAGAAGATGCTGGTGGAGACCGCCGGCCACACCCGCATGCTCAAGTGGGGCGTGGTGGGTGCCGCGCACTGGTTCGTGATGGTCGGCTTCGTCGTGCTGTCACTGCTCGTGCTCGAGGCGTACTTCGAGGTGGTCACCCCGACCGGCGGGCTGCCGATCATCGGGCACTGGACGATCTTCGGCCTGGCCACCGAGGTCATCGGCGTGCTGGGCCTGGTCGGCATCCTGGTGCTGATGGCGATCCGGCTGCGCAACCGGCCCACCCGGCCGGGCGGTCGCTCCCGGTTCACCGGCTCGACCATGTGGCAGGGCTACTTCGTCGAGTGGATCGTGCTGCTGGTCCTGATCTTCGGGTTCGTGATCCGGGGCTTCAAGGTCGCCACCGACCACTTCGAGTACCCGGTCTGGGCCACCCCGGTCAGCCACGCCGTCGGCGCGGTGCTGCCCGACTGGCAGGACGGCGCCAGCGTCGCCGCGCTCATCAAGATCATTATCTCGATGACCTGGCTGATCGTCATCTCGCTGAACGTCACCATGGGCGTCGCCTGGCACCGGTTCCTGGCGTTCCCCAACATCTTCTTCAAGCGTGAGCCGGCCAAGCCGGCCGGCTCCGGCCTCGGCGCGCTGCGCCCGATGACGAGCCAGGGCAAGCCGCTCGACTTCGAGGAGGCCGACCCGGAGAAGGACCAGTTCGGCGTCGCCCAGGTCGAGCAGTTCACCTGGAAGGGCCTGCTGGACTTCAGCACCTGCACCGAGTGCGGCCGCTGCCAGTCGCAGTGCCCGGCCTGGAACACCGGCAAGCCGCTGTCGCCCAAGCTGCTCGTGCTGAGCCTGCGCGACCACGCGTACGCCAAGGCGCCCTACCTGCTGGCCGGTGGCGGCAAGGACCTGACCGGCGAGGAGAAGGCCACCCAGGCGCAGCTCGCGCACCTGGACGTGCTGGCCCTGGCCGAGGCCGACAAGCCGTTGATCGGCACCGCCGAGGAGGGCGGGGTCATCGATCCGGACGTGCTCTGGTCCTGCACCACCTGCGGCGCCTGCGTCGAGCAGTGCCCGGTGGACATCGAGCACGTCGACCACAT
The DNA here is from genome assembly GCF_040607775.1 of Micromonospora sp. NPDC005237. Lineage (NCBI taxonomy): Bacteria > Bacillati > Actinomycetota > Actinomycetes > Micromonosporales > Micromonosporaceae > Micromonospora > Micromonospora sp. NPDC005237. The sequence continues at coordinate 274,135 of NZ_JBEXHJ010000002.1, forward strand.
CGTCGACATGCGCCGTTACCAGGTGCTGATCGAGTCGAGCTTCCCCTCCGAGGCCGGCGTGATGCTGCGCAACCTGGAGAACAAGGGCAACCCGTGGGGCGCCCCGCAGAACACCCGCGAAGACTGGACCAAGGGCCTGGACTTCGAGGTGCCCCGGGTCGGCGAGGTGGACGACTTCGAGTACCTGTTCTGGGTCGGCTGCGCCGGCGCGTTCGAGGACCGGGCCAAGAAGACCACCCGCGCCGTGGCCACCCTGCTCAACGAGGCAGGCGTGAAGTTCGCGATCCTCGGCGAGGGCGAGACCTGCTCCGGCGACCCGGCGCGACGGATCGGCAACGAGTTCGTCTTCCAGATGCTCGCCCAGCAGAACGTGGAGACGCTGAACGAGGCGTTCGAGGGCCGGGAGAAGGCCAAGCGCAAGATCGTGGCGACCTGCCCGCACTGCTTCAACACCCTGGGCAACGAGTACGGCCAGCTCGGCGGCGAGTTCGAGGTGGTCCACCACACCCAGCTGCTGGCCCACCTGGTGTCCACCGGCAAGCTGACGCCGGTGCAGCCCGTCGACGGCGGCGTGACCTACCACGACCCCTGCTACCTGGGTCGGCACAACCGGATCTTCGCGGCCCCTCGCGAGGTGCTCGGGGACGCCATCGAGGGCGAGATCACCGAGATGCCGCGCAACAGCGAGCGCTCCTTCTGCTGCGGCGCCGGCGGCGCCCGGATGTGGATGGAGGAGAAGATCGGCAAGCGGATCAACGTGGACCGGGTCGAGGAGGCCATGGCCACCGGGGCGAAGACCGTCGCCGTCGGCTGCCCGTTCTGCTCGACGATGCTCAACGACGGGGTCAACGGCAAGGGTGCCGGCGAACAGGTCGAGGTGATCGACGTGGCGAGCGTCCTGCTGCGCTCGGTGAAGCCGGAGCAGCCGCGGGGCGACAAGGAGTCCGCGCCGGTCGCCGGCTGAGGCGTACCGCGAAAATCATCGGACGGCGGCGGCGCCCACGGGGTGCCGCCGCCGCGCCCGACCGGGGCCCGGCCGTCGCGCACCCGGCGTGGCACAATCGCGGCCGAGGTGAGGCGACATCGACGGCCTGCTCTGGACCACGCTGCTGCCACTGGTCGGCTTCGTTGCGCTGACCGCCGGCAACGCGTTCTTCGTCGCGGCCGAATTCGCCCTGGTCACGGTGGACCGGGCGGAGATCGACCGCCGGGCCGCGGCCGGCGATCAGGCCGCGCTGAAGGTCCGCACCGCGCTGCGTGAGCTGTCCTTCCAGCTCTCCGGAGCGCAGCTCGGCATCACCATCACCGCGCTGCTCACCGGCTACCTGGCCGAGCCTGCCCTGGCCCGGATCTTCACCCCGCTGCTGCGCCCGGTGGCCGGGGAGAGCACCGAGCGTTTCACCCCGTTCCTGGCGCTGGCCCTGGCCACGCTCATCTCCATGCTCTTCGGCGAGCTGGTGCCCAAGAACGCCGCGCTGGCCCAACCGATGCCCGCCGCGCTGGCCACCGCCGGGCCGATGCACACCTTCTCCCGGACGTTCGGCTGGGTGATCCGGGGCCTGAACGGCTCGGCGAACCGGCTGGTCCGGGCGCTCGGCGTGGAGCCGCAGGAGGAGCTGGCCAGCGCCCGCTCACCGGAAGAGCTGGGCCTGCTGGCCGCCATCTCGGCCCGCGCGGGCGCGCTGCCCACGGACACGGCGATGCTGCTGCGCCGCACCATCCGGTTCGGCGACAAACGGGCGGCCGAGGCGATGACCCCGCGGGTCGACGTGGTCGCGCTGCGCGCCACCGCCACCGTGGCCGAGCTGCTCGAAGAGTCGCGGCGGACCGGACGGACCCGCTTCCCGGTGTACGAGGAGACCCTGGACCTGGTCACCGGTGTGGCCGGCGTGCCGGACGCGCTGGGCGTGCCGCTGGCCGCGCGGGCGTCGACCATGGTCGGGTCGGTGGCCCGGGAGCCGGTGTACGTGCCGGAGAGCCTGGACCTGGACGGCGTGCTGGCGGCGTTGAAGGCGGCCGGGGCTGACCTGGCCATCGTGGTCGACGAGTACGGCGGCACGGACGGCGTGGTGACGATCGAGGACCTGGTCGAGGAGCTGGTCGGGGAGATTGCCGACGAGTTCGACCCGGCCAGTGTGGACGACACCGGGCCGGTCGAGCTGACCGTGCCGGGCGGGGAGCGCACGGTGCTGGTCGACGGGGTGCTGCGCTCCGACGAGCTGGCCGAGCAGACGGGCTTCCGGCTGCCCGAGGGGCCGTACGAGACGCTGGCCGGCTTCCTGATGGCGCGACTGGGGCACATCCCGCTGGCCGGCGAGACCGTCGACGCGGACGGCTGGGAGTTCACCGTGGTGGAGGTAGAGCGGCACCGGATCGAGCAGGTCCGGGTGCTGCGCCCGGCGGAGCCGGACACCGATGACTGAGCTGCTGGTGACCGTGCTGCTGCTGCTCGGCAACGGGTTCTTCGTGGGCAGCGAGTTCGCGCTGATCGCGTCCCGGCGGACGGTGATCGAACCGTTGGCGGCCGGCTCGAAGCGGGCCCGCTGGGCGTTGTCGGCGATGAACCAGATCCCGCTGATGATCGCCGGCGCGCAGCTCGGCATCACGGTCTGCTCGCTGGGCCTCGGCGCGATCGCCGAGCCGGCGCTGGCTCATCTGCTGGAGTCGCCGTTCCACGCGGCCGGCCTGCCCGAGCGCGCGGTGCACCCGGTGGCGTTCGTGCTCGCGCTCGGCGTCGTCGTCTTCCTGCACACGGTGGTCGGCGAGATGGTGCCGAAGAACATCACGCTGGCCGGTCCGGAGGTCTCCGCCCTCTGGCTGGGCCCGGCCATGCTGGCCTTCTGCGTGGCCACCAAGCCGTTGCTGCTGGCGATGAAGTGGGCGGCCCGCCGGGTGCTGGCGTTCTGGCGGATCGAGGCGACCGAGGCCGTGAAGACGGTGTTCACCGCCGAGGAGTTGGCCGGGCTGGTGTCGCAGGCGCGTACGGAGGGGCTGCTCGACGCCGAGGAGCACGCCCGCATCACCGGGGCCCTGGCCCTGCACACCCGGACGGCGGCGGACGCGTTGCAGCCGTGGTCGACGGTGGTCACGGTGGCCGAGGACGTCTCCCCGGCGTCGCTGGAGGTGCTGGCGACCCGGACCGGCCGGTCCCGGTTCCCGGTGGTGCAGCGGTCCACCCGGCGCGTACTGGGCTTCGTGCACGTCAAGGACGTGCTCGGGTACGCCGGGCAGGGTCGTCGGGCGCCGGTGCCGGCGGAGGTCTACCGGCCGCTGGCGGTGGTGCCGCCGGAACGCACGCTGGCCGATCTGCTGCTGGCCATGCGCCGCGAACGGCGGCACATGGTGCTGGTCAGCGACGGTCGGCGTCCGCTCGGGGTGGTCACGCTCGACGATGTATTGACCGCAATCGTTGGTTAATTGACCAACACCCTTGGTGTGCAAGCGGTTGCGTGACAGTGATGGTGACTCGGCTCGCCTTGATTCCGGTCCAACGCTTCCCTAATGTGGGGCACCGACCGCTGTGGGTCGTCTGCCTCGGCCCTTCCCTCACGCGAGGCGCCCGGCGGTCGGTTGCAAAGGAGTCGGTGCCGGTGGCAACCATGCCCCCTCATCGTCACGCCCCGGGACTGTCCGCTCGGCCGGGCGGTCTACGCCGGGTCGCCCATCGTCTGCTTGTGCTGGTCGCCGCCGCTGCGGTCGGTGCCGGAATGCTCGCCGTGCCGGCGCAGGCCGAGCCCACGGTCGACGAGATCGAGGCGCAGATCGACAAGAAGTGGGAGCAGTTGGAGCCCACGATCGAGCAGTACAACAAGGTACGGGCGCAGCTCAAGGTCAACCGGAAGAAGTCGACCGACCTGCAGAAGAAGATCGAGCCGCTGGCCCTGCAGAGCGAGTTGGCGCTCAACCGGGTCGGTGACCTCGCGTCCCGCTACTACATGTCGGGCCCGTCGCAGGAGATCGGCGCGCTGCTGATCAGCGCCAAGCCGGACACCCTCACCGAGCAGCTCACCCTCCTCGACCGGCTGGCCGCGCAGGAGCGCAAGCAGGTCGAGGGCGTGCTGGCCGTGCGGGCCAAGTACGACAGCGAGAAGCAGAAGCTCGACGCGCTGATCGCCACCCAGACCAAGCAGCAGAACGAGCTGGCGGCCAAGAAGAAGCAGATCGACGCCGAGATCAAGAAGCTTGAGGCGTCGATGCCCAAGACCACGGTCAAGACCGTCGGCTGCCCGACCATCAACGGTGTGCTCGCCGTGGCCGCCCAGAAGGCGATCAAGACCGCCTGCCAGCAGGTCGGCGACCCGTACGTCTGGGGCGCCACCGGCCCGAACTCGTTCGACTGCTCGGGCCTGACCCAGTACGCGTACAAGTCGGCCGGGATCTCCCTCACCCACCACACGGGTGACCAGTGGAACGAGGGCAAGGCCGTGTCGCGTGCCGACGCCCGTCCCGGTGACCTGGTCTTCTTCTTCTCCGGCCTGAGCCATGTCGGGCTCTATCTGGGTAACAACCAGATGGTGCACGCGCCTCGTGCAGGCAAACCGGTGCAGGTGTCCAGCATCACCACCATGCCGATCGCCGGGTTCCGCCGACCCGGCTGATCCAGCGGACGCCACGAGGGCCCTCGGTCGGATGACCGGGGGCCCTCGTCGTATGTCGTTCGTCAGCGGGGAGCGCCCACCGGGGACGGCAGGAGCTGCACGTCGGCGAGGTCGACGTACATGATGCGGTGGCCGAACTGGATCTGCGCATACCGGTTCTTGCCCCGGATCACCGTCCAGTCGCCGGGCGAGGAGCCGTCGAACGTGCTGGCCCGGTAGTACTCGCCGGCCAGCACCGCGCCGACGGCGTAGCGCTGACCGGCGGCCAGCGTGTACTGCAGCGGTGAGATCGCCTGGTAGGGCACGCCGGCCGGGTAGGCCGCCTGCTCCGGGTAGGCCCGCCCGTACACGGGGATGGTGGCCCGGCCCGGCTTCGGAACGGCCACCACGCCGACGGTCCAGGTGGCGGTCGGCGCGGACGCCGGGTTGTGGAACCAGGCCCGTTGCCCGAGGTACCAGATGGCCGTCCAGTCGCCCTGCCGGCCGGCCAGCGCGTACGTCTGACCGGCGGAGGCCCGCGCCCCGTGGTCCGACACGTCCATCGTGTTCGGGGTGCCGTCCGGGCGGAGCGCGATGTCGTTGACCAGCGGCGCGTCCGCGGACGGCGCGGTGTGCAGCACCACCGACGAGGAGCCGCGCGGCGCGCAGGGTGTTCCAGGGGTGACGCACCCGGTGAACGCCGGTTGGTTGGTCGCGTAGTCGGGGTCGATCCGGACCAGCCCGGTGGCCGGGGTGCCGGTGTCCAGTCGCGGTGCGTGCAGCAGGTCGAAGTAGTGCGTCCAGTCCCAGTAGGGCCCCGGGTCCCAGTGCATCCCGCGCACGGTCGACGCGACGGTGCCGGGCACGTTGTCGTGGCCGATGATGTGCTGGCGGTCCAGCGGGATGCCGTACCGCAGCGCGAGGTGCCGGACGAGCTTCGCCGAGGTCCGGTACATCGCCTCGGTGTACCAGGTGCCCTGCGCGGCGAAGCCCTCGTGTTCCAGCCCGATCGACTTCGCGTTGACGTACCAGTTGCCGGCGTGCCAGGCGACGTCCTTGGTCTTGACGTGCTGGGCGATGTGCCCGTCCACCGAGCGCAGCGAGTAGTGCCAGCTCACGTAGGTCGGGTCCTGGACGAGTTTCAGGGTGGTCGCCCAACTCGCCTCGGTGTCGTGGATGACGATGTACTCGATCTTCTGCCGGGCGGGCCGGTCGGAGAGATCGTGGTTGCCGTAGTCGCCGTCGCCGAACGCCTCGTAGGGTGCCGGAATCCACTCACAGGAGACCGTACGCGGGCACTCCAGCCCGTCCGGGCGGGCGAGTCGTCGTAGGCCCAGCCGGTCCAGCCAGGAACGCTGGGGTTGGACCGCGCGGGCCGGCAACGTGACCCACTGGCCGTCGTCGGTCACGCGGGTCTCGCCGTCGCCGATGGTGGTGTAGACCTCGTCGGCGAAGGCCGCCGCGGCGTCGGCGCTGTCCGCGCCGGCGTAGCGGGCCACCGCGCCGTACCAGGTGGCGGGGTCGGTGCCGGCGCCGACCGGAGCGCCCACCTCCCGTTGGTACGCGGCCAGCAGCGCCGCCCCGCCCCGGATGTTGGTCGTCGCGTCGCTGCGCAGCGCCTCGGGGGCGGCGCCGGTCAGCGCGGCGGCGGCGTCGACGGTCTGCATCGCGGCGGTGGGCGGCGCGGGATCCGTGGCCGGCGCGGGTGCCAGGACGGCACGGGAGTCGTCGCCGCGCGGATCCTCGGTGCCGGCGTCGTGGTGGCCGCGCGCGGGTAGGGCGGCCACGTGGCGGGCATCGGTCAGGTGCATCGGTCCGTAGCCGCCGCTGGTGCTCGGGGTGCCGGCGTTGCTGTCCCAGCGGGACTCCAGGTAGGAGACGCCGAGCAGCACGGCGGTCGGCACGCCGTACTCGGTCGACGCGGCGGCGTACTGCTGCTGACGGTCGGCGGCCGGTGCGGCGGAGGCGGGGCCGGCGCTCAGCGGTACGGCGGCCGTGGCGATGACCACGGCGACCGCGAGCGATGCGCGCCGGCCGGCGGACAGGGTTGGACGTTCCATCGAACCCCCTAGATTTGACTGGTAACGGTGTGGTCACCTTCGCGCCGGTCGGGAGTCCGCGTCAATACCTTTCCATATATCAAACTGCATCGAAAGAAAGCTTCACGCACGCTCGGTGACCTCCTCCAATCGGTACGGAGTGTCACGGCCGCACGGGTTGCGGATCGGTAACGGCCGTCTCTACTCTGGTCATTTGTCGGCCCGGTAGCAGGTCTGCCCATCCCGGGCGGTAACGGACCGACACCGCCGAGTCGCTTGCGAGCGAGCCGGGGACCCAGGTTCCCCCGGGGTGAATCCGCAGCCAATGCGGTAGGGCGCCAACTTCCCGCCCGAACCCGTCAGCTAACCCGGTAGGCGGTCAGGAAGAAGGAGTACGGAACCCCGGTGGCCCTCCATGCCCCGCGGCCGTCGTCCGAACGGTCGGCCTCGGCCGACCCGACGTCGACAGTGCCGCGTCCACGCTGGTCCCGCTTCACCACCGCCCTCGCCGCAGTGGTCGGCGTAGCCGTCGTCCTGACGGGCAGCGCCACGGCGGCGCACGCGGATCCGTCCGTCGCCGAGATCGAGCGCCAGATCGACGCCGACTGGAACAAGCTCGAACCGGTCATCGAACGGCACAACGCCACCCGCGCGGACCTGGCCGTGAAGCGCAGGCAGGCCGACGCGCTCGCCGCCCGCATCGCGCCCCTGGAGCGCCAGGTCGACGCCGCGATGAACAAGGTCAGCGCGCTGGCCGTGCGCGCGTACATGGGCGAGAACCTGTCGACAGTGAACACGATGCTCGGCAGCCGGTCGCCCGGCGAGGTGGTCGGGCAACTCGAGATGCTCGACCGGTTCGCCCACAACCAGCAGGAGGACGTCCGTCAGGTCGCCGATCTCCGCGACGAGCTGGCCCGGCAGAAGGCGCCGCTCGACGAGATGGTGGCCCAGCTGACCCGTACCGAAGCGCAGCTGGCGGCGAAGAAGAAGCAGATCAACGACGAGATCGACCGGCTGCAGAAGCTGCGCCTCAAGGTGTACGGCAGCGGTGGCGGCGGTCCGCTGCGTCCGGCGCCCTGCCCGGCCAGCTACCCCGGCGGCGGCGCGGGCACGGCGGTCAAGTTCGCCTGTGCCCAGATCGGCAAGCCGTACGTGTGGGGTGCCGAGGGTCCGAACTCGTACGACTGTTCCGGGTTGATGCTCGCCGCGTGGGCGAAGGCCGGTGTGTCGCTGCCGCACAACGCCGCCGCGCAGAGCCGGGTGACCAAGAATGTCAGCAGGGGCGATCTGCGCCCCGGCGACCTGGTCTTCTACTACAGCGACATCCACCACGTCGGCATGTACGTCGGCAACGGCTGGGTGGTGCACGCCTCCCAGGCCGGTCAGCCGATCAAGATGAAGAAGGTCGACGACGGGCCGATCCACAGCTACGGCCGTCCCGGCTGACCAACGCGGGACGCAGCAGGGCCCGTCGCGATCTCGTCGCGGCGGGCCCTCGTCGTCCGCTATCTATCGCGTCGGCCAGGCACGCCAGTTCTGCCAGGAGCGGCTCGGCGTCGGCCCCCGCTGACCCTGGTAGCGCGAGCCGTAGACCACCGAGCCGTACGGGTGCTCGGCCGGCGAGGAGAGCCGGAAGATGCAGAGCTGGCCGATCTTCATGCCCGGCCAGAGGGTGATCGGGAGGTTCGCCACGTTGGACAGCTCCAGCGTCACGTGACCGGAGAAGCCCGGGTCGATGAACCCGGCGGTGGAGTGGGTGAGCAGGCCGAGGCGGCCCAGTGAGCTCTTTCCCTCCAGCCGGCCGGCGAGCTGGTCGCCGAGCGAGATCACCTCCAGCGTCGAGGCGAGCACGAACTCCCCCGGGTGCAGCACGAACGGCTCGCCGTCGGGCACCTCGACCACCGATGTCAGGTCGTCCTGCTGCATGGCCGGGTCGATGTGGGTGTAGAGATGGTTGTTGAACACCCGGAACAGCCGGTCGAGTCGTACGTCGATGCTGGACGGTTGGACCAGGGTGGGCTCGAACGGTTCCAGGCCCAGCGTGCCGGCCTTGATCTCGGAGACCAGGTCACGGTCGGAGAGCAGCATCGGACCACCATAGCCGCGTTGGCCGGACCGGCCGGATTCGGTGCCGGTGACCAGCGCGTCGAGGTCGCTGCTCGTACATTTGTTCGATAGAATGTCGGCATGGCTTCCTGGTCCGAATTCGCCGCCGACGAGCCCCGCCTCGCCGACGGGATCCGCGTTCTCCTGCAGCAGTACGGGCCGGGCTTCGGCTACCTGGCCACGGTCCGCGCCGACGGCGGGCCCCGGGTCCATCCGGTCTCCCCGGTCATCACCGACGAGGGTCTCTTCTGCTTCATCATCGACTCGCCGAAGCGCCGCGACCTCGAACGGGACGGCCGCTACGCGCTGCACTCGTTCCCTCCGGAGGAGAGCGACGACGAGGCGTACGTGGCGGGCCACGCCTGGCCGGTCACCGACCCGGTCCAGGTGGCCCGACTGGCGCAGAGCGCCCGGGCCGAGCCGCAGGTCGACTGGCGGCTGTTCGAGTTCACCGTCGACGTGGCGATGTTGACCCGTCGCGAGCAGCACGCCGCAGGCGTTCCGGGTGTCACCCCGAGCCGCCCGGCCGTGCGGGTCTGGCTGGACCCGCAAGCCCCGCCCGCACCGGCCGCGCCTCTCGCCGTACCGCAGACGCGCCCGACCCGCCGCAGCCGTGACGTCCAGTGCACGGCCGCCTGACCACGGCCCTGCTGTGCAAAAAAACGCCGGTGCCGGCTCCGTCGTGACGGAGCCGGCACCAGGTGTACGCGAGGAGAGCTACGCCGCGCGGTACGCGTTCCACGCGGTCAGCATGCGGCTCGCCTGCCCCGGGGTGAACTGGTACATGCACGAGTCGTAGGTGTAGTCCATGAAGTTGGTGATCGGGTCCAGGCCGGTCGCCGAGCAGGTGTTCCGCCCGGTCGGGCACTCGTACGCCGGCGACGCCTCGGCCGGGGTGTCGCTGACGCTGTCACCGGAGCCGCCGCAGCCACCCTGGAAGGTGTGGTAGAGGTTCAGCCAGTGACCGATCTCGTGGGTGCCGGTGTCGCCCTGGTTGTAGTTGGTGGCGGTGCCGCCCGGCAGGGACTCGTTCAGCACGACCACGCCGTCCATGGTGCTGAGGTTCTGCTGCGGGAAGGTCGCCCAGCCGAGCAGGCCGCCGCTCAGCTCGCCGAGGTAGATGTTGAGCGTGTTCTTGCCGCCCACCCGCAGCGACGACTTCATCGACCGCTCCGCCGACGAGCCGTTGACGATCGGGTACCAGGACGGGTTCGTCACCCGGTTGATCTTGTCGAGCCGGAAGGCGAAGGCGGTGGCAGCGCCGCCGGTCCCGCCCGCGTAGGCCTGGTTGAGCACGCTGATCTGCGAAGTGATCATCGAGTCCGGGATGTTGCCGCCGGCCCGGGTGCTGTTCTCCTGGATCACGTGCACCACCACCGGGATGGTGACGGTGGCCAGCGTCGTGGCGCCGGCGCCGGCCCGGAAGTTGGCACGCTCGCGCAACGCCGCCGCGAGGTCGGCGTCGCGTTCGCGGACCTGCTTCGCGGTCAGCTCGTTCGGGTCGTGCGTGGCCGCCGCGCCGGGCTTCACCCGAGCGTTGGCGTGGCTGTCGGCCGGCTCCGCGCAGGCGCCGCCCGGCGCCGCGGAGAAGGCCGAAGCAGCCGGAACGACACCCACCGCAGCGGTGCTGAGCAGCAGCGCGAGGGTCGTCGACGCGACACCGGCGGCACGCCGGGTCAGCAGGTTGGGACGGAGTCCCATGGGCCCACCTCTTTCTGGCGGCGTGACAGGGGGTGTGTCACGCCGTGGCTGAAACGTGTGGCAGACGTTACAACCCATCGACGCATTTGAGAACGCCCATGTCTTGCCGTCACGAAACTTTTTCCGAGGTGAAGGCGTCCCGCCGGCGCGTGGGGGTGGCTGGGTGCACCGGTTCGACGACTCGGGTACAGTGGTGCCGCCTGCGGGTGTAGTTCAATGGCAGAACATCAGCTTCCCAAGCTGACAGTGCGGGTTCGATTCCCGTCACCCGCTCCACGACCGAGGCGCTGACCAGGACGAGAGTCCCGGTCAGCGCCTTCGATGTTGCCGCGCGCGCACGTCCCTGGGCTGCCTCGCTCGTACCCGTTAGGGTCCGTCAGGAGGTGGTCGCGTGTTCACCGAGGCTTTTCCCATCGTGACGACGCCCGACCTGCCGCGGTTGATGGCGTTCTACCGGGACGTCGTCGGCTTCGAGCTGACCTATCGGTTCCCGGAGGACGGTGAGCCGGAGTTCGTAGCCCTGCGGCTGGGCAGCAGCGAGCTGGGCCTGGCCGCCGACCCGCATGCCGGCGACCCCACCCTCTCGCGCCGCTGGGAGTTGTGCGTGTACGCCGACGACTGCGACGCGGCCGTGCACGTTCTGCGCGCGGGTGGCGCGACGGTCACCGAGGAGCCGGTCGACCAGCCCTGGGGTGAGCGGTCCGCCAGGGTCACCGACCCGGACGGCAACCGGCTGCTGGTCCTCTCCCGCCTGGCTTAGGGCATGTGTCAAGGGCCCTTTGCCGGACCGCCGCCCGGACTCCGCCTCGGCCCGACCGAAGACTTCGGACTGGCCGCTGCCATCGCAGGTCGCAGATCTTGGACAGTTTCCGTTAGCAGCTAACGGAAACTGTCCAAGATCTGTGCGCCGACGGCTCCCGCCTGTAGTGGCGGTCACCGTCTCCAGAACAGGAGGTGGGTGACTCCACTGGGGCTGGGCACCGACTCCAGGTGGAAGCGGTCGAGCAGTTCGTCGGGGCTTTCCCACAGCCGCTCGCCCCGGTGCAGGTCGACGGGCGCGACGGCGATGTGCATCGTGTCGACCAGGTCGGCCTCGAGGAACTCGCGGATGACGGCCACCCCGCCACCGAGGCGTACGTCCCGACCGTCCGCTGCCTCCTTGGCCTGGGCCAGCGCCTCGGCGGGGCTGGCGTCGAGGAAGTGGAACGTGGTGTCGGACAGGGTGAACGACGGCCGTACGTGATGGGTGAGCACGAAGACCGGCGTGTGGAACGGCGGGTTGTCCCCCCACCAGCCCTGCCACTCGTGGTTCTCCCAGGGGCCACGCTGGGGGCCGAACTTGTTGCGACCCATGATCTCCGCGCCGATGTTGCACTCGGCGTCGCGGGTCAGGTAGTCGTCCAGGCCGCGCGTGCCGCCCGGCTCGGTGCGGTAGACGAAGCTGGCGGTGGCGGAACGCCAGGAAAACAGCGGGGTGGGGTCCGCGTGGCCGAAGGGCCGTTCCAGGCTCTGCCCCTCGCCGGTGCCGAACCCGTCCTGCGAAACGTTGAAGCACTGCACCCGCAACAGCTGTGGCATGAAAGCTCCTCGTCAGGTTGATGAAAGCGCGGGTCAGTTGGCGGTCGCCGTCGGGCCGCCGCCGCGGCCCCGGTCGTCGAGCACGAGCGGGGCGAGACCGCTCACCTCGTACCGGATGTGGGTGACCTGCGGGGTGGGGATGACCCGGGTCGGCGTCAGCTCGATGGCCTCCTTGTCGCCGAGGTCGAGGTCCGCGTCGAACAGCTGCAGGCCGGTGCCGAGCACGACAGGTACGACGTGCAGTTCCAACTCGTCGAGCAGGCCGGCCTTGAGCACCTGCCGGACCAGGCTGCCGCCTCCGGCCACGGCGACGTTCCGGCCACCGGCCACTGCGCGCGCCTGCTCGACGGCGCTGGCCACGCCGTCGGTGACGTAGGTGAAGCTGGTGCCGCCACCGCGCAGCAGGGTTTCGCGGGGTCGGTGCGTGACGACGAAGACCGGCGCGCGGAACGGCGGCTCCTCGCCCCAGGGCACCTCACCGCCGTCGGCCATCCGCCGGCCCATGACGTACGCGCCGGCCGCGTCGAACGTCTCGGCCATCACGTCGGAGTTGGCGTCCTGCTCGCCGCCGGCGAAGCCCTGCCGCTCGCGCCAGGCCATCGCGTCCGTCGCCCAGCGGGTGATCCGAAAGAAGCCGGCGCTCTCGGCCGAGTCGATCCAGTCGCCGTCGCCGTCGAACAGCGGGCCGGCGTAGAAGCCGTCCACCGACACCGACAGCTGTGCGGTCACCTTCGTCATGTCGCTTCGTCCCTCTCCTCGGGCGGCGCCCACCGGGTGCCTGCTCGCAACGAGGTCGGAGCCGATCAGGACGCCCCTACCACGGCCAACTGTGACGTGGGACACACAGGGGGAGGGTTATGGCCTGCGGTCGATGATCGCCGCCTCGATCCGCAGACCGATGCCGGTCAGGATGAGAAAGGCGGCCAGGATCTGCGGTTGGAGCCCGCCGGTGCTGGAGAGCAAAGTGAGCAGCGCCGTCATGAAGCCGGCAATCAGCGACACGGTGCCCAAGACTCGTACCGTGTCGGCCCGCCGTGACCGCTGGTCCACCACGGCCGAACCGTAGCGAAGGCCCAGCGTCCGCGATGCCCCGCCACGGGCGGGCGAGGCTCAAGTTTGCCCGTTGAGCCAGGTGCCCGAGGGCGCGTAGCCGATGCTGAAGCAGGGGCATCGGACGCGGCTAGGCTGGCGATCATGCGGATTGGCATCGTGATCCTCCCGGACCAGCGTTGGGCCCAGGCGCAGCGTCGCTGGCGGCAGGCCGACGAGTGGGGCTTCGACCACGCCTGGACGTACGACCACCTGGGCTGGCGGGATTTGGTCGACGGCCCGTGGTTCGACTCGATGACCACGCTGACCGCCGCCGCCACGGTGACGTCCCGGATCCGGCTGGGCACGCTCGTGGCGTCGCCGAACTTCCGGCACCCGGCCGCCTTCGCCCGGCAGATCACCACGGTGGACGACGTCTCGGACGGCCGGCTGCTGCTCGGCCTGGGCGCGGGTGGCATCGGCTTCGACTCGGCGGTGCTGGGCGGTGAGACGCTTCCGCCGCGCCAGCGGGTCGACCGGTTCGCCGAGTTCACCGAACTGCTGGACCTGGTCCTTCGGGAGGACGGCACCACCTGGCGTGGTGACTGGTTCGCCGCGGTGGACGCCCGCAACAACCCCGGCTGTGTCCAGCAGCCGCGGGTGCCGTTCGTCGTCGCCGCGAACGGCCCGCGATCGATGCGGCTGGTGGCCCGGTTCGGTCAGGGTTGGGTGACCACCGGCACCGACGCCGATGACGTGGAGGGCTGGTGGGGCACCGTGTCGGCCCTGTCGGCGCGGATGGACCGGACGCTGGACGAGGCCGGCCGCGACCCGGCGACGCTGGACCGCTACCTGTCGTTGGACGCCGCGCCGGTGTTCTCGCTCAGCAGCGCGCAGTTCTTCGCCGACCAGGTCGGTCGGGCCGCCGAACTCGGTTTCACCGACGTGGTGACGCACTGGCCGCGAGCGAGCAGTTGGTACGCCGGCGACGAGGCCGTCCTGGCCGACGTGGCGACGCGACTGCTGCCCGAGCTGCGCGGATAGCGCCGGCTCAGGTGCCCAGGTCTCCGGTGGCCACGCCGCCCTCGCCGCCGGAGACCAGTCGCAGGCGCAGGCAGACGATCGGGGTGTCGTCGTCGACGGGGGTGCCGAGCCGCGCCCAGTAGGCCGAGTGCCCGGCCCGCCACTCCTCGATCGAGCGATCACCCTCGCCTTCGGCGCGGGCGAACTCCCAGGGCACGTCGCCGAAGCGCACCACCTCGACGCCGGTGATCTCCACGACGCCGGCCAGCGCGTCGTCGTCGTCGACCAGCGCGAGCCGTTCGCCGACCTGCTCCAACTCCTCGCCCTCTTCCGCGTACTCGGCGAGCCGGCCGGCCGTCGCGGTCTTCACGCCGGCCAGCACCAGGGTGTTCAGGCTCGCCCGCAGCTCGCCGGGGGTGCCGAGGGTGAGCGTGCGCAGGTCACCGATCCGAGGCCACATCCTGCCGAGGCTAGGCCAGCGCGGCCGGCACCGCCGCCGCAATTCGTCCGGCGCTGCTCAGATCAGCTGCCCGGCGTAGCCCGCGGCGTCGAGCAGCCGCTGGTCACCGCTGGCCGCGTGGGCGTCGAGGACCGCGTCGGCGAGCTTGACCACATGCGCGTCGCCGTGTCGGGCCGCGCGAGCAAAGACCTCCGCCGGGGTCGCGACGGTCACCGACGGCGGGGCGATCCCGTCGGTCGGGGCGTACACCGAGGTCACGGCCGCCGTCGCGGCCCAGGCCGCGGCGAGGCTCGGCGCCCACAGCGCCCGGTCGAGAGCCGGCAGGGTACGCAGCACGGCGGTCGGCGCGGTGACCGCGTGCACCAGCATGACCGGCTCCGCGTGCCCGAAGCGCAGGTAGTCGAGGCCGGCACGGTGCACGAGCGTGACGAGCCCGCGCTCCGCCTCGGTCGGCGTCCGCGCGGGGCGCAGCGCCGCGAGCGCCGGTTCCCATCGGGGTACGCCCACCAGCCGACCCAGTCGATCCCGGATGCCCCCGGTCTGGTCGTCGATCCGGGGCACCCCGGCCAGCGCGGCGGCCACGTCCGGCCCGGCGGCGTCCGGGTGGGCCTCGGGTGGGTTCGACGTGACCGAGGCGAGCAGCCGCTCGGCGCCGGGCACCGGCTGCCAGCGGGCCGCCCAGTAGCCGAGGGCCTGACCCAGCTCGGTGAGCCGCTGCGGGTTCGCTTCGTGCAGGTGCAGGGCGCGTACGGCGTGCCCGACCCGGATAACCCCGTGCGTGGCGCCGGCGGCGATGCCGGGCAGCAGTCGGGGCCACCAGGTGCCGAGCACGTCCCGCCACGGCTGCTCGCGCAGGTGCCGGTCGAAGTACGCCAGCCAGTCACCGGCCCGCTTCGCGTCGCCCAGCGCCGCCCGCCAGTCGTCGATCGGGCGCAGCCCGCGGGGCAGCTCGTCGAGCCGGGTGAGGTAGTCGTCCAGCCAGCGGTGCACCCGTTGCTCGTGCCCGTGCCGGGCCAGCGCCTCGACGGCCATCGGGCCGTGGTTGGAGAGCCAGCCCTCGTATTCGGGTCCGGTGCGGTGCAGCCGGTCGTACGCCTCGTCGAGAATTCCGTCGCTCATGCGTCGATCGTCGAAGGTGAAGTGGGCTTCAGGTCAACCCGGCAGATCCGCGCCGGCGATCAGGCCGGTGATCCGCAGTGCGGTGGCAGTCTCGGGCGGGCAGTCGACGGCCACCACTGCGGTGCCGAGCACCTGCGCGCCGCGCTTGGCGCAGATGTCGTAGAGGGCGTGCAGTTGCGCGCCCGTGCGGACCCAGTCGTCCACGACCAGAACGCGGTCGTCGGGGCCGAGGTGCCGGTCCCGGACGGCCAGGTCGACCTGCCGGCCCCGGTAGTCCGGCGGGCTCTGCGCCCAGGTGAGCGGGCCGGCCGGCAACCTTCCGTCGCCGGGCTTGTGGGCGGCCACGAAGCCGACCCCGAGGGCGGTGGCGGCCAGTGGCCCGAGCAGCAGGCCGGTGACCGCCGGGGCGAGCACCACCGTCGGCCGGGCGGCCCGGTACGGCGCCACCAGGGCCGGTCCCAGTTCGGCCAGCACGGTGGGGTCGCGCCACCAACCGGAGATGTCGCTGACCAGGTGGCTGGCGTCCGGGCCGGGGTCGATCCACCGGAACAGGGCGGCCAGGCGTTCGGTCAGCTCAGCGGGCATCCGTCCATCGTGCGGCACGGGCGCTCGGCGCGTCCGCACCCGGGCCGGTCGACCCACCCCGGCTCGGATGATCGGCTACACGTACTATGCCAAATACGGGCAGATCCCCATGATCACGTTGACTTCGGAAGTGCTTCTCTCGTTACGGTCCGAGCCGGTTTGTTCAGTCGACGAAAGGACCGGGCCGGTGGCAGGCAGGCACTCCCGTACCCGCATCTTCTCCTCCCCGGCGGGCATCGCGGCCACCGCTGCGGTCGGCGTCGCTCTCGCCGTCGGGGGCACCGTCGGCGCCGTCCAGCTGACCTCGGGCTCCGGGCAGTCGGGTCAGGCGACTCTCGACCTCACCCCGACCACGGCCCCCGCCAGCCTCGCCCCCAGTTCCCCGACCGCGTCACCGAGCGCCAGCGCCTCGCCGAGCGTGACGGCCAGCCCGTCCGCCAGCCGGTCGCCGCAGGCCGCCTCCCGGGCTAAGGCCCGCACCGAGTCGCCGAAGCCGCGCCCGACCGCGAAGAAGACCACAGCGGCGGCGAAGGTGCTGGAGAGCGGCTCGTGTGGCGCCTCCTTCTACTCCGACGGGCAGCTCACCGCCAACGGCGAGTCGTTCAACCCGAACGAGTTGACCGCGGCGCACAAGACGCTGCCGTTCAACACCAAGGTCCGGGTGACCAACCCGAGCAGCGGCAAGTCGGTCGTCGTGCGCATCAACGACCGTGGCCCGTTCATCGACGGTCGCTGCCTGGACCTGTCCCGCGCCGCGTTCGCGACCATCGCCTCGACCGACGTGGGCGCGCTGACCGTCCGCTACGAGGTGCTGGGCTGAGCGCAGCCGGGGCCGCCGATCCGGCCGCCAGCCTGGGCCGGCCGGACAGAACATCCTCGGACGAGGGGCCAGGTTCATTCACCGGTTCACGTGGATCAGGCATGCTGTCCCTCGTACCCACGCGACTCCTCCAGTCGGGCCGTAGCCCGCTGAGCCCCGGATCCCGCGCCGGCCTCGGCGCGGCCCTCGCCCTGCTCGCGATCGTCTCGGGGCTGGAGTTGGCCGACGGCCGTCGGGCGCACTACGTCGCGCTTCTGGTGGCTGCCCCGGTCCTGGCCGCCGCCCTGGCGGCCTGGCGGGTGGTGCTGGGTGTGGGTGCCGTGGCGACCCTGATCGGGGTGGGCTTCGCCCTGTTCGACCCGAGGATGATGCTGGTGACCTCGGTCAACGTGGTCGGCGTCGCGGTCGCGAGCGGGCTGGCCGTGGCGGTGGCCTCGATACGCCAGCGGCAGGCGGAGCAGATCGCCGAGCTGACCAAGCTGGCCTCGGTGGCCCAGCAGGCGGTGCTGCGCCCGCTCGGGCCGCAGGTCGGCATGCTCTCGGTGGCCGGTCGCTACATCTCCTCCACCGCCACGGCCGAGATCGGCGGCGACCTGTACGAGGCGATCGACACCCCGTACGGCGTCCGCATGATCATCGGTGACGTGCGCGGCAAGGGCCTGGATGCGGTTCGGCTGGCCAGCATCGTCCTCGGCTCGTACCGGCACGTGGCCTACGAGCGGGCCGACCTGCGCGCCGTCGTCGCCGACCTGGATCGTGCGGTGGCCCGCAACGTCGGCGACGAGGACTTCGTGACCGCAGCGCTGGTCGAGGAGCGGGGTGGGACGCTCACGATCGTCAACTGCGGGCACCCGTCGCCGCTGCTGCTGCGCCGGGGCGCGGTGATCCCGCTGGAGCCGCCGGCGCCGGCGCCGCCCCTCGGGTTCATGCCGGTGGTGCGTCCCCGCGTGGAACGCCTGGAGCCCGGCGACCGCCTGCTCCTGTTCACCGACGGTCTCGGCGAGGCTCGGCGGGACGGCGAGTTCTTCCCCACCGCCGACCGGGCGTGGCGGCTGCTCGGGCACGGCACGGTCGCCGACGGGCTCGCGTCGCTGGAGACGGCCCTCGTCGAGTGGGTGCACGGGCACCTGGACGACGACATCGCCCTGGTCCTGATGGAGTACGTCGGTGCCCGCACGGGCGCGACGTCGGCCGTGCCGAGCTGGGAGGTCGGCGCCGCCGAGAGCTGAGCGGGGCGTCCGGCGCGGAACTGTGTAATCGCCGTCACTTACGTGATCGGCTTGTCGCTGCCTACCCGCGAGTAATACAGTCGGGGTTACTGATCGGTAACACCTGTCCGGAAGCGGGGCCAGCGAGCATGACCCACTACAAGAGCAACCTTCGGGACCTCGAGTTCAACCTGTTCGAGGTCTTCGGGGCGGACCGGGCGTTCGGCCAGGAGCCGTACTCGGACCTCGACACCGACACCGCCCGGAGCTTCCTCGCCGAGGTGGACCGCCTCGCCCGCGAGGACCTGGCCGCCAGCTACACGGACAGTGACCGCAACCCGCCCGTCTTCGACCCGGCCACGCACACCGCGCCGCTGCCGGAGTCGTTCAAGAAGTCCTACCAGGCGTTCATGGACTCCGAGTTCTGGCGGCTGGACCTGCCGCCCGCGCTGGGTGGCACCAACGCCCCGCGGGCCCTCTGGTGGGCCCTCGCCGAGCTGGTGCTCGGCTCGAACGCGCCGGTCTGGATGTACGCCTCCGGTCCGTCCTTCGCGCACGTGCTGCACGTCGAGGGCACCGAGCGGCAGAAGGCCTGGGCCAAGCTCTTCATCGACAAGCAGTGGGGCTCCACGATGGTGCTCACCGAGCCGGACGCCGGTTCGGACGTGGGCGCCGGCCGCACCCGCGCCATCCAGCAGCCGGACGGCACCTGGCACATCGAGGGCGTCAAGCGGTTCATCACCTCGGGTGAGCACGACCTGAGCGACAACATCGTCCACTACGTGCTGGCCCGCCCGGTGGGCGTGGAGGGCGTCGGCGGCCCCGGCACCAAGGGCCTGTCCCTCTTCGTGGTGCCCAAGTTCCACTTCGACGAGACCACCGGTGAGCTGGGCGAGCGCAACGGCGTCTACGCGACCAACGTCGAGCACAAGATGGGCCTGAAGGTCTCCAACACCTGCGAGGTGACCTTCGGCGAGCACGGCGTACCCGCCAAGGGCTGGCTGCTCGGCGACAAGCACGACGGCATCCGGCAGATGTTCATGATCATCGAGTACGCCCGGATGATGGTCGGCACCAAGGCGATCGCCACCCTCTCGACCGGCTACCTCAACGCCCTGGAGTACGCGAAGAACCGGGTGCAGGGCGCCG
Source organism: Micromonospora sp. NPDC005237 (assembly GCF_040607775.1). Taxonomy (NCBI): domain Bacteria; kingdom Bacillati; phylum Actinomycetota; class Actinomycetes; order Micromonosporales; family Micromonosporaceae; genus Micromonospora; species Micromonospora sp. NPDC005237. The sequence continues at coordinate 293,529 of NZ_JBEXHJ010000002.1, forward strand.
ACCTGGTCCAGCAGGCGGACAAGACCGCCCCGCGGGTCACCATCACCCACCACCCGGACGTCCGCCGCTCGCTGCTGCTGCAGAAGTCGTACGCCGAGGGTCTGCGCGCCCTGGTTCTCTACACCGCCACCTGGCAGGACAAGGTCGCCATCGCCGAGGCGTCCGGCGACGAGAAGGCCATCAAGCTGGCCAAGCGGGTCAACGACCTGCTGCTGCCGCTGGTCAAGGGCGTCGGTTCGGAGCGGGCGTACGAGCTGCTCGGCCACGAGGCCCTGCAGACCTTCGGCGGCTCCGGCTTCCTGCAGGACTACCCCCTGGAGCAGTACGTCCGGGACGCCAAGATCGACACCCTGTACGAGGGCACCACGGCCATCCAGAGCCTGGACCTGATCTTCCGCAAGATCGTCCGGGACAACGGCAAGGCGCTGATGGCGGTCGCCGGCGAGATCCAGGAGTTCATCTCCTCCGAGGCGGGCAACGGCCAGCTCAAGGAGGAGCGGCAGGCGCTCGGCAAGGCGCTCGCCGAGATCCAGAACATCCTCGGCACGCTGACCGGCTGGCTGGGCGAGGCGCAGGGCGGCGACACCCGTGCGCTCTACAAGGTCGGCCTGAGCAGCCGGCGGTTCCTGCTGGCCATCGGCGACCTGGTCGTCGGCTGGCTGCTGCAGAAGCAGGCCGACGTCGCGCTCAAGGCGCTGGCCGGCGAGGTCTCCGCCACCGACAAGGCGTTCTACACCGGCAAGGTGGCCGCCGCCCGGTTCTTCGCCCGCGAGGTGCTGCCGCGCATCGGCGCCGACCGGCGGATCATCGAGGGCGCCGACCTCGACATCATGGACCTCCCGGAGGAGGCCTTCTGACCGTGCCACGGCACGCCTGAGCGGTTCCGGGTCGCACCACCCGGCGCTGACGTCGACGGCCGGTGGGGCAACCGCCCCGCCGGCCGTCGCTGGCTTCGCGGCCGAGACATTGGCTGAGCCTGGTCGGATAAGCCGGTGCCGTGGCGGGTAACCCGCCGTGACCACGAAAGGGAACGCCCAGAGCCACCGCACGGGGGAGTGCAGCGCACATGGGTGTAGGAAGCGGCATCTTTCTCATCGCGCTCGGCGCGATCATGACCTTCGCGATCAGGGCCAACGTCTGGTGGATAGACCTGCGCGCGGTCGGCTGGGTGTTCATCCTGGCCGGGCTGGCCGTGCTGCTGACCACCCTCTGGTTCTGGCAGGACCGGCGCAAGCGGGCCCGGACCCTCATCGTGGAGGAGAACCGGCTGTCCCATCCGACGGCGATGATGCCACCGCCGCCGGACCCCCCGCCGCCGACCGCTCCGCCGTCCTGACCCACGCCCGCCTGAGCACGTACGCCTGAGCCACCCGTCGCGCCCGACGGGTGGCTCAGCCGCGTGCGGTGTGCCGCTGCGCGACCGGCGCCCCGCCTCGGCCCCACTCCGTCCAGGCGGACACGCCGCGGTGCACCGCCAGCTCGGCGGTCCGTAAACCCTCCTCGTCCACCGTCTCCGGGTCGAGAAACGCGGACAGCAGCGAGACGCCCGGGTTGTGGGCGATCAGCAGCACGACCCGAGCCGCCGAGTCGGCGGTACGGACCAGCGCCAACAGCTCCTCGGGGTGGGCGTCGTACGCGCCGGGCTCGTAACGGACGGTCGGGCGGGGACCGGTCGGCCCTCCCTCCGGCGGCGAACCGGCCATCCCCATCGCCACCCCGTGCCAGGTCTGGCGGGTGCGCCGGGCGGTCGAGCAGATCACCACGTCGGGCAGCAGATCGTGGTGGGCCAGCCACGCGCCGGCCGCCGCCGCGTCGGCCTCCCCGCGGGCGCTGAGCGGGCGCTCGGCGTCGTCCGTACCCTCGCTGCCCTGCTCGGCCTTCGCGTGCCGGAGCAACACCAGTGTCCGCGTCTCGGCGTGGCTGTCCGTCATACCACCAGCTTGCCCGATTGGCGATCTTCCTGCCGGGGTAAGTCCAGGGATGCCGCACCCCTACCAACGGCCGCGGCGGACCGTACGCCAGGTTAGAGCCGAGGAGCGAGACATGGGCATTGGTGGCAGCATCTTCCTGATCGCGCTGGGCGCGATCTTCGCATTCGCCGTGGAGGCCGACCTGGGTTGGCTGAACCTGGCCGTGGTCGGTTGGGTGTTGATGCTCGCCGGTGTCGCCGGCCTGCTCGCCACCCTCTACTTCTGGAACAACCGCCGCCGCACCGTGGTCGCCGCCCCGGTCCGCGAGGAGCGCGTGGTGGCCGACCGGGTGGTGCCGGTCCAGGACGACCAGGTCATGCGGGAGTACCGCGAGGTGCGTCGGCCGGGTCGCCCCGTCTGATCCCTCGCTCGCACACTCCGGGGTCCCGCAGCGTGGCGGGGCCCCGGCTCGCGTGTGTGGGGGTCTGCCTCAGGCGAACAGTGCGAAGTAGATCGCGATGTGGTGGCACAGCGCCGCCAGCAGCGTGCACGCGTGGAAGAACTCGTGGTGGCCGAAGACGGTGGGCCACGGGTTGGGGCGGCGCAGCGCGTAGAACACCGCGCCGACGCTGTAGATGGCACCACCGACGATCAGCAGGACCAACGCCGTGACGCCGCCGCCGTGCAGGATGTCCGGCAGCATGGCGACCGCGACCCAGCCGAGCGCCAGGTAGAGCGGCGCGGAGACCCAGCGCGGCGCGTGCGGCCAGACCAGCTTCAGCGCCACACCACCCAGGGCCCCACCCCAGACCAGGGCCAGCATGATGGTGGCCTGCTGGGTCGAGAGCAGCATGACGCAGAGCGGGGTGTACGTGCCGGCGATGAACACGAAGATCATGCAGTGGTCCAGCCGGCGCATCACCTGGTAGCCGCGCTCCGACCACACCCGACGGTGGTACAGGGCGCTCGTGCCGAACAGCCCGCAGACCGTCAGGCTGTAGATGACACAGCTCACCAGGGGTGCCCAGCCCGGTCGGGTGGCGGCGATCGAGCAGAGCACGATCCCGCCGACCACGGCGACGAAGAAGGCGTACGTGTGCAGCCAGCCGCGCATCCGGGGCTTACCGATGTCGACCGGCTTCAGGCGAAGCGGGGCGGAGGTGGTCACGACATCAGGTTACGGCACCGTAGGTTACTTTCAAGTAGTCAGGCCGGTGACACCGAGCACCGTCACCGTTAACACCGGGTCGGCACGGCATCGGCGAGGATGAGCGGATGCGGATCCGACCCGCCGGTGCGCACGCCCTGCTGCTCGACTGCACCGCCCCGGCCGACATTCCCGAGGCGGCCCTGGTCGAAGCGTGGCGGGCCGAGTTGTGGCGCCGCCGCGAGCAGGGTGACCTGAACGCGGTCGAGATCGTGCCGGCGGCCCGCACCGTTCTGCTCGACGGCCTGCCCGACCCCACCGCCACCGCCGACCTGCTGTCCCGCTGGGCGCCGGCGGTCACCGCCGCGGCTGCTGCCACTGAGCGCGACGGCGTCGCGGCCGGCGCCACTGAGGACGACGGCGTCGCGGCCGGCGCCGGAGGCGGCGACACGACAATCGGCGGCGGCCACGGCGCGGAGGTCGTCGTTCCGGTCGAGTTCGACGGGCCGGACCTGCCGGTCGTCGCCGGCCACTGGGGCGTCGACGTGTCGGCCGTGCTGCGCCGCCTGACCAGCACCCGGTTCCGGGTGGCGTTCTGCGGGTTCGCCCCCGGTTTTCCCTACCTGACCGGGCTCCCCGCCGACCTGGCGCTGCCCCGGCTGCCCACTCCCCGCCCCCGGGTGCCGGCCGGCTCGGTCGCCCTCGCCGGCCCGTACGCCGGCATCTACCCCAGCGCGTCCCCCGGCGGCTGGCTGCTGGTCGGCCGGACCGACCTGCCCCTCTTCGACGTCGACGGCGACCCGCCCGCCCGGCTCGGTCCCGGCACCCGCGTCCGCATGGTGGCGACGACGTGACCCGGCCCGCCGAGATCGAGGTGCTCCGCGCGGGCGCCCTCACCACCGTGCAGGATCTGGGCCGGCCCGGCTGGGCGCACCTCGGCGTACCCCGCTCCGGCGCTCTCGACCCGACCGCCCTGCGGCTCGCCAACCGGCTGGTCGGCAACACCGAACAGGCCGCCGGCCTGGAAATCACCCTGACCGGCTGCACACTGCGGCTGACCCACGCCGCCACCGTGGCGCTCACCGGTGCCGAGGTGGCGGTCCGCGCCGGGGACCGGCCGGGCGACATTGGCCGCCCGCTCACCGTGCCGGCCGGGACCGTGCTGCGCGTCGGCCCCGCCCGTCGGGGCGTACGGAGCTGGCTCGCCGTGGCCGGCGGGATCGACGTGCCGCCGGTGCTCGGCAGCCGCGCCACCGACACCCTCGCCGGGCTCGGCCCGCCCGTGCTGCGCGACGGCGACCGGCTGCCGCTGGGCGTGCCGCCGGCCGAACCCGCGCCGGTGGACGTGACCATCGGCCCGGCACCCGCGCCCGAACTGCACCTGAGCGTGCGCCTCGGCCCCCGCGACGACTGGTTCACCCCGAGCGCGCTCGACCTGCTGTTCGGCACCCCGTACACCGTCAGCCCGGTCAGCAACCGGATCGGAGCGCGGCTCGCCGGCGCGGCCCTGCCCCGCGCGGTCGCCGGCGAACTGCCCAGCGAAGGCATCGTGCTCGGCGCGGTACAGGTGCCGGCGGACGGCCAACCCCTGATCTTCCTCGCCGACCATCCGACCACCGGCGGTTACCCGGTCATCGGGGTGGTCACCGACGTGACCCCGCTCGCGCAGGCCCGGCCAGGTACTACCGTCAGATTTCATGGACCTCAACGCTGACCTGGGCGAAGGATTCGGCATCTGGCGGCTCGGTGACGACGACGCGCTGCTGGGCCTGGTGACCTCCGCCAACGTGGCCTGTGGCTTCCATGGCGGTGACCCGTCCACCATGCGGCGGGTCTGCGAGGGCGCGGCGAAGCGCGGCGTCGCGGTGGGCGCGCAGGTCGGCTACCGGGACCTGGCCGGCTTCGGCCGGCGGCACATCGCGTACGACTTCGCCGAGCTGCGCGACGAGATCACCTACCAGTTGGGCGCGCTGGACGCCTTCTGCCGGCTGTTCGGCACCCGGGTCCGCTACCTCAAGCCGCACGGGGCGCTCTACCACGCGGCCGCCACCGACGAGTCCCAGGCGGCGGCGGTGGTCGCCGCCGTCGGCGGCCACGACCCCGAACTGCCCGTGCTCTGCCTACCCGGCTCGACGCTCGCCCAGCTCGCCGTCGGCGCGGGCCTACCCGTGGTCGCCGAGGCCTTCGCCGACCGCGGCTACCTGCCCAACGGGTCGCTGGTGCCGCGCGGCGCACCCGGCGCGCTGATCACCGATCCGGAGGAGGTGGCCACCCGGGCGGTACGGATGGCCACCGAACGGACCGTCGTCGCGGTGGACGGCACCGTGATCCCCTGCCCGGTGGAGTCGATCTGCGTACACGGGGACACACCGGGGGCGGTCTCCGCCACCGAGCTGGTCCGCGCCTCCCTGATCGACGCCGACGTCCCGCTCGCCCCGTTCGCCGCTTAGGCGTCCAGGCCGCGCAGGACCAGCGGAAGCCGGGACGCCGCGCCGTCGACCACCCGCACCGGGACGCCCCAGTCCTGCCGGGTCAGGTGGCAGGCCGCGTGCTCGACGTCCGCGTCGCAGGTCGCCGCCTGGGCGGTCACCTGGAGCACCCCGCCGGTCGCCTCGCTGTTGAGCACCAGCCGACGGGACAGCTCGGTGCCGGCGCCGGCGCCCTCCACCAGCAGCTCCGGTGGGGAGGCGGACACCACCAGCCGGGTCGACGGCCCGAACGTCTCGTCCAGCTTCTGCCCCGGCGCGGGCGTGAAGACGATGTCCAGGATGACCTCGCCCGCCGCCACGTCGGTCGGCTTCCGCTCGGTGCGGTGCCGGGGGCCGTCCACGGTGCTCGCACCGGCCGCCGACAACGCGCCGGGCGCCAGCCGGGTCAGGCGGTGCGCGGCGGACTCGACCACCAGCACCTCACCGGCCGGGGTGAGCACCAGGTCACTCGGCTCGGCCAGCCCGTCCGCGACCGTGGACACCTGGCCGGTGGCGGGGTCGAAGCGGCGCACCGCGCCGTTGTAGGTGTCCGCGATCAGCACCGAGCCGTCCGGCAGCGCGCACACCCCCAGCGGGTGCTGGAGCAGCGCCGACTCGGCCGGCCCGTCCACGTGCCCGAAGTCGAAGAGCCCCTGCCCGACGGCGGTGCCCAGCACCCCGTTCTCGACGTACCGGACGGAACTGGTCTCGCTGTCGGCGATCCAGAGCCGGGCGCCGTCGGCGGAGACGGAAAGCCCCGACGGCTGCGCCATCCACGCCTCGGCCAGCGGGCCGTCGCGCAGCGCCTCCACGGTGGTGCCCGCGTACATGCCGGCGGTCCGCTTGATCGGGTCGAACCACCAGAGCTGGTGGATGCCCGCCATCGCGATGATCAGCTTGTCGTCGTACCAGGCCAGGTCCCACGGTGAGGACAGGTCCACGGAGAGCGCGTCGTGCGCGTGGTCGTCGACCGAGGCACGCCACTGCCGGCCGCTGCCGGCCACGGTGACCACCTCGCCGGACTCCAGCCGTACGCCGCGCAGCAGGTGGTTGACGGTGTCGGCGACCACCAGGTCGTAGCCGGCCACCTCGGCGACGTGCGTGGGCAGCAGGCAGAGGCCCTGCGGCTCGGAGAAGGTCGCCGCCTCGGCCGGCCCGTCGGCCCGACCCCGCTCGCCCGAGCCGATGCGGCGAACCGGCGTCTCGCCGTCCGGAGCCACCTCGACCAGGGAGTGCCGGGCCGAGTCCGAGACCAGCAGGTTGCCGTCCGGCAGCAGCACCGCCTTGCCCGGGAAGCGCAGCGCGGTCTCCGGGGCGGGCGGCGGAACGTACGGACCGGTGCCCCGGTGCAGGGTGCCCTTCGCCTCGTGGGTGGCGATCAGCTCGTCGATCAGCCGGGCCAGCCCTTCGGCGTGGCCCTCGCCGGCCATGGTGGCCACCACGTAACCCTCCGGGTCGATCACCGACAGGGTCGGCCAGGCCCGGGCCGCGTACTGCTGCCACATGTCCAGCTCGGGGTCATCGAGTACGGGGTGGTGCACGCCGTACCGCTCGACGGCGGCGGCCAGCGCGTCGGCGTCCTTCTCGTGCTCGAACTTCGGCGAGTGCACGCCGATCACGACGAGCACGTCGCCGTACTTCTCCTCCAGCGGCCGCAGCTCGTCGAGCACGTGCAGGCAGTTGATGCAGCAGAAGGTCCAGAAATCAGCGAGGACGATCTTGCCGCGCAGATCCTGCAAGCTCAGGTCCTTGCCGCCGGTGTTGAGCCACTGCCGGCCCCGTAGTTCGGGTGCCCGTACGCGCGCTGTCGTTCCCATGCCTGTCAGCCTGCCACGCCTCGCGGGCCCGGCCGCCGTGACCCGGGCGACAGAGCTGTCAGCCAGGCGATCGGTGGCAGCTCAGCAAGGCGATGCTCGGCGTGTCTAGTTGCTCAGCCGCCATCGATCAAGGAAACGGGTCCCGACATCGACTGCCATCTGGATTTCGGGTCGGGTCGGCCGAGGAATCCGACAGGGCCTAGCCGCGGCCGCCCTCGTTGCGTTCCCGGCGCTTGGCTGCGTACGCGCGGACCTCGGAGGCGTCCCAGATGCGGCCGACGGTCAGTGTGGAGCCGATAACGTCCGATCTGGTCCGCCGCTCCCGCGGTTGGGCGAGCGAGCCGACACGGACCGACGCCCAGCCGGTCCGAGCGCCGTGTCTGCTGCGCTCTCCGGCGAATCGGACCAACGTGGGGTGGCGCCGGTGAACGCGCACTGGCCGCAGCGCCCGTCGTGGGACTGCGAGGCGTGTGGACAGCCGTACCCCTGTCCTGAGGCTCGGGCCATGTTCGCGGTCGGTGACCCCTGGGCGGCGGCGACCTACCTCGCGAGTCAGTTCGTGGCTGCCGTGAACGACCTTCCGACGGTGCCGGTGGTCGACCTGTACGCACGGTTCCTGCTATCCGTGCCCCTACGCGCGCGAAGAGGCGGTGGCGCAGGGCCGAGTGCCCGCCGAAGTCGCCGTCGAGGTGGCGGCCTACGTGACTCGTCATAATGCGACGACGAGCCTGCGCAGGCATCTGTTGACCACCCGAAGGCCAGACCGGGTGGGTCAGCGGCCGAGCGCGCCGACCTCGCTGATCTCGGTGGCGAGGGTTGGACAGACCCAGATCGCTCGGCCGGTGCGTACCACCGCCGTCAGAGGGTGACTCACCGGATGCTCGGGACAGGGTGGCCAATTGGTGGCGCGGCCCAGAGACCACAGCGCCTCAATCGCCCACTCCTGAACCTGGGCGGCGAGCGTGACGAGCTGGGTAACGGTCGGTTGGCCAAGGTCGACCGAGACTCCCTGGCCAGAACCATCGGCAGCGTAGAGAAAGGCGCTGGCGGTATGGGGGTCGTCTCGCCACGGTTCGTCACGAAGGTCGGGCTGCACCCCGCCGTGCGTCTCGAGATCGGACAGAATCAGCTCCAGCGCCGCCGCCAGTTCGCGTTCCACAAGCGGATTGTGCCCGAGTTTGAGTTTGGTGAAGCGGGCGGGAACGACGACGGCGGAGCCACGGTTGCCCGTGGCTCCGCCGTCGATGCGTTCTACTTGGTGGCCGGCTTGAGGCAGAGCACCCGGTTGGTGCCCTCGCCGGGCAGCACCACGTGGGGCTGAGCGGGGTCGGCGCACTTGTCCTTGGCGTCCACCTTGGAAACGATCGTGAACGCGCCCGCCTCGCCGCAGTCCACCGCCGAGGCGCCCTGGCCGGCCTGCTTCACGCAGGTGCCGACCGCCGGGTCGAAGGCCGGCGAGTCGTCCCCACCGCCGAACTTGCCGAGCAGCATCAGCAGGCCGAGCGGCACCGCCAGGATCAGCACGGCGGCGATCAACACCGCGGCCAGGACCCGACCGTTGCGCACCTTCGGCACCGGAGGCTCCGCCTTGGGCTCCTCCGCGTCCGGCTTGAACGAGTCGAACCGGCCCTGGTCCGATTCGGTGGCCTCCTGGCCCCAGGACGGCCCTGGCTGCTGGGGCGGCGGGAAGGCCGGGAACTGACCACCCGGCGCCTGCTCGATGGCCGGCGCACCGAAGCCCGGCGCGCCGTTCACCGCGGCGGTGCCGGCGGCCGGTGCCCCGAAGCGGTCGGCTGGGCGCTCACCGCCGGACTGCGGTCGAACGCCGTTCACCGGCCGGTTGTTGCCCGGCGCGTCGACGAAGGACGGCACACCGGGTGGGAACGCCGGCGGCGCGGCAGCGGCCGAGGGGGGCTCGCCGAACCCGTTGGGCGCCGACGACCGTTCCCGGTCGTCGAACTGCGGCTCGGACGGCGAGTCGTCGCCCCAACCGGGGAAGCCCTGCTGCCGATCCGGCCCGTTCTGCCAGTCCGGCGGGCCCTGGCGCTCCGGCGCCTGCTGCCAGTCCGGTGCGGCCGGGCGCTCAGGCGCCTGCTGCCAGTCGGGCATGGCCGGGCGACCAGCGTCCTGCTGCCAGTCGGGCGCGCCCTGGCGGCCGGCGTCCTGCTGCCAGTCAGGCATGCCCGGACGCTCGGGAGCCGGGTCGGCCTGGAACGCCTCCGGGGCTGCCTGCTCCGGCTCGTTGTCCGACTCGGGTCGGGCCGGGCGGCCGTACACCCGGGGTTGTGGCGTGGCGGCGCTGGTCGGCCGCATGGCCTGGTCGGCCGGGGGCATCACCCGGCTGGCCAGCGGCACCGAGGCGCTCGCCGACGCGCGGCTCGCCGCGCTGGCGGCCGACTCGGCGTCCGAGACCGGTACGACGGCGCGGCCCGCTCCCGACTCCGGGGAGGTGCGCGGAGCGGGCACCGCGGCGGCGCTCGCCGACGCCTCCTCGGCCCGGCCCCAGCCGGCCGGCTCGGCCTCGTACTGTGCCGCCGCTTCCGGGGCGTCCCGGTCGGCATACGCCGGCTGCTCGGGGATCGGGGGGTACTGCGTCGACGGCGCGTAGTCGGCCGGCGGGGCGGCGGCGAGGCTGGCGCCCGGCACGCGCTGCTCCTGCGGCGGTAGCGGCACCGCGTTGGCGGGTGAGATGCCGGGCGCGGGCGCCGGCTGGTAGGCCGGCGGCTCGTCGGCCCGGTCGGCGTCCCAGCCGCCTCGCGACTGGGCTTCCGCCTCGGCGCGGCCCCACACCTCGCCCGGCGCCCACGGCTGAACCTCCGCGACGCCGGGGTTGGCCTGCACCGGGTTGTCCGGGCCGGCGGCGGCCCAGCCGGGCGTCGCGTCGCTGCCGGGCACGCTGACGCTGGCCCGGGCGGCCGCAGGGCCGGCCTGCTCGGCCTGGGGCCAGGCGGTCGGTTCCGGACGCTCGGCCGGCTGGTCCTGGGGTGCGAGCACCCAGTCCGGCTGCTGCGGGCGGCCCTCGGCGGCACCCCAGGCGGCGGGCTGCGGGGCCTCTTCCTGCGCGGGCCAGTTCGCCGCCGGGACCTGGGCCGCGCCACGGGAGCCGGCCGACTCGGCCTGCCCCCAGCCGGGGGACGGCTGCTCGGCCTGCCCGGCGGGCTGGCCCCAGGTCTGCGGGGCCTGCTCGGCTGGCGTCCAGACGGGCTGGTCGTCCCGCGCGGCGGCGGCGCCGACGGCCCAGCCACCGGACCCGGACGGGTCGTCCTGCGGGCCGGCTGCGCCGGATCGGCCGGCGGGCTGCGCCGGATCGGCGTGCCACTCACCGGCGGGCGGGCTGGTCTGCCCCGACCCAGCCCATCCGCCGGAGCGGGACGGGTCGTCCTGGGCGGCGGGCCACGCGGCGGTGGCCGGGGGCACCTGCGCGGCGCCCCGGGCGGCCGGCTGGGCCGGTGCCCAGTCGGGCTGCTCCGGGGAACCGGCGGCCCAGGCGGGCGCGGCCGGCTCGGGCGGCGTCCAGCCCTGCTGCGGGGGAGTCCATGCGGCGGGCTGCCCCTGCTCCGGCGCGGCACCGCCGGTGGCCCACGCGGGCTGCGCCGGGTCGCTGGACTGCGGTGCGGCGGCGGCACCCCAGGCGGGGTTCGGCTGCTGCTCGGACTGGGTCGCCCAGGCCGGGGCGGACGGGTTCGGCCGCGCGGGTGGCGGGGGCGCCCAGCCCATTTCGGGGCCGGTGGCGTTGTAGCCGTTGTCCGGCTGCGCCGGGCGGTCGCCGTACGGCGCCGGTCCGCCGGCGCCCGGTGACACCTCGTCCGGCTCCTGGCCGGGGCGGTGCGGGCCCTCGGACGTCATGGGTGCGCCTCCTCCATCACATGTCGGCCGCCGGTGCCGATCGGTCTCCTCGGCATGGCTGCCGGCGTCACCGGCGTACCGCCGTGCCGGCTCCCCGCACCGTATCCGGTGGCCGCACGAGGCGTCCAAGGAGCACCGGTCGTCACTCCCCGTCGCCGGGTGGTGTCGAGCAGCTTCTATCGGCTCGGCGTCGGCCGGGCCGGCGGGCGGCGACCGAAGCCCACCGTACCGGGCGCTGCGGCAGCACGGAATCCCGGTGTCAGGTGCTGGCGCAACGCCGATGGCCCATCCGGTGAGCCGGATGGGCCATCGATCTGGAGGAGGTGAGGAATGTCGTGGAGCGTCAGCTCATGTGACGCTGGGCGATGACGAGGAGTTCCTCGCGAACGGCCGGCGAGTTGGCCGAGCGCAGCGCGTGCTCGATGGCACGGGCGCGGCGGTTGGCGTCGCGGTGGTTGCGGATTCGCTCGATCATGCTCATTTGGTGGGTCCTCCTGGCTATTCGGTTGTCGGCCCCTGATGCATCTATTCAACCGCAGAACTCGGCCAACTTCCATCGATTATTAGGTGAGCTGGGACACCTGCCTAACAATCAAAGGTCAAGGGGGCTTGTGGCCGACGGTTTCGTCGCTCAACGGACACGGCCGGTGTGCCGGGCGTTAACCCGTGGCACACCGGCCGTGGCTGGCGTTTCGGACCGGTCAGGTCCAGGCGAGCAGCGCCGCCTCGGGGTCGGCGAGGAAGTCGCCGATGTCGCGCAGGAACTTCGAGCCCAGCTCACCGTCGATGATCCGGTGGTCGAAACTCAGACCCAGCGTGGTGACCTGCCGCGCCTTGACCTTGCCCTTGTGCACCCACGGCATCTCCCGCACCGCGCCGAAGGCGAGGATCGCCGACTCGCCCGGCGGCAGGATCGGCGTGCCGGTGTCCACCCCGAACACCCCGACGTTGGTGATGGTCAGGGTGCCGCCGGACATGTCCGCGGGCGAGGTGCGGCCGGACTTCGCCGTCTGCACCAGGCCGTTCAGCGCGTCGGCCAACTCCCGCAGCGAGAGCCGGCCGGCGTCCTTCACGTTCGGCACGATCAGGCCGCGCTCGGTGGCCGCCGCGATGCCGAGGTTGACGTACTCCTTGACCACGATCTCGTCGCCGGCCCAGGTCGAGTTGACCATCGGGTGCCGCTTGACCGCCAGCAGCACGGCCTTCGCCACCAGCAGCAGCGGCGAGACTCGGACGTCGCGCCACTCCCGCCGGCCCCGCAGGCGCTCCAGCGCCTTCATCGCCCGGGTCACGTCGACGGTCAGGAACTCCGTCACGTGCGGAGCGGTGAACGCCGAGCGGGACATGTTCTCGGCGGTGAGCTTGCGGACGCCCTTGACCGGGATGCGCTGCTCACGGTCGGCGCCGAAGCTCGCGACGCTCGTCGCGGCCCGGGTGACCGCGACCGGCTCGGCCGCCGCCACGGAACCGCTCACCGCCTGCTGTACGTCCTCCCGGGTGATCGAGCCCAGCGGCCCCGACCCGGTCAGCGTGCTCAGGTCGACGCCGAGGTCCTTGGCGAGCTTGCGTACCGGCGGCTTGGCCAACACGAGCCCGCCCGGCACCGGACCGCCGTTCCCGTTGCGGACCGGCTCCGGCGTGACCGGCTGCGGTGCGACCGGTGCCGGCGCGACCGGCGCCTCGGCCTGCGCCGGTACGGCACCCTTGCGGGGCCGGCGCTTCGCGGCGGTGGTACGCGGGCCGTAGCCGACGAGCACCGCCGTCCGCCCGCCCGGGGCGGCACCGCCGATCAGGCCCGGCTCGATCATGCCCTCGGCCGGGGCCAGCTCCACGGCCGCCAGCGAGGCCGCCGACGGGGTGGGCAGGTCGCCGGTGGGCGTGGCCGTGGTCGACGCGGTGGTGTCCAGCGGGCCCGCGCCCGGGTCGGTGTCGATCGCGATGATCGGCGTACCGACCTCGACAGTGGTGCCCTCCGGGTGGTGGATCGCCTGCACCTGCCCGGCCCACTTCGCCGGGATCTCCACCGCCGCCTTGGCCGTCTCGACCTCGACGATCGGTTGGTTCAGCTCGATGGTGTCGCCGACCTTGACCAGCCAGGCCAGGATCTCGCCCTCGGTCAGCCCCTCGCCCAGGTCGGGCAGGTTGAACGTCTTGATCCGGGACATGCCGCTCACCAGCCGAAGGTGCGGTCGACGGCGTCGAGCACCCGGTCGAGGTCGGGCAGGTACTCCTCCTCCACCCGGGCGGCCGGGTAGGGGGTGTCGAAGCCCGTGACCCGCAGCACCGGCGACTCCAGGGAGTAGAAGCACTCCTCGGTGATCCGGGCGGCCAGCTCGGCGCCGAGGCCGATGTTGGACGGCGCCTCGTGCACCACGACCGCGCGGCCGGTGCGCTTCACCGACTCGTAGGCGGCGGCGAGGTCCAGCGGGGACAGCGAGCGCAGGTCGATGACCTCCAGCTCCCGGCCGTCCTCGGCGGCGGCCGTCGCGGCCTCCAGGCAGGTCCGCACCATCGGCCCGTACGCCAGCAGGGTCACGTCGGTGCCGGGCCGCACCACCCGTGCCGAGTGCAGGGGGTACGCGCCGGACAGCGGCGCGTCCAGGTCGACCTGGCCCTTCTCCCAGTACCGCCGCTTGGGCTCCAGGAAGACGATCGGGTCGTCCGAGGCGATGGCCTGCTGGATCATCACGTAGGCGTCCTGCGGGTTGGCGCAGGTCACCACCTTCAGGCCGGCGGTGTGGGCGAAGTACGCCTCCGGCGATTCGGAGTGGTGCTCGACCGCGCCGATGCCACCGCCGTACGGGATCCGGATGACCATGGGGATGCTGAGCCGGCCGCCCGAGCGGTAGTGCATCTTCGCCACCTGCGACACGATCTGGTCGTACGCGGGGTAGACGAAGCCGTCGAACTGGATCTCGCAGACCGGCCGGTAGCCACGGATGGCCAGGCCGACGGCGGTGCCGATGATGCCGGACTCGGCCAGCGGGGTGTCGATCACCCGCTGGTCGCCGAAGTCCTTCTGGAGCCCGTCGGTGATCCGGAAGACGCCGCCGAGCTTGCCGACGTCCTCGCCCATGATGATGACCTTGGGGTCGGTCTCCAGGGCGCGGCGCAGGCCGGTGTTGAGGGCCTTGCCGAGGGTGAGCGTCTCCGTGGCCATCAGTGGGCGCTCCCCTCGAACGACTCCATGTAGCGGTTGAACTGCGCACGCTGCTCGTCGAGCAGCGGCGACCCGTTGGGGTAGACGTGGTCGAACATCGTCACCGGCTCCGGGTCGGGCATGGTGAGCACCCGCTCGCGCAGGTGCACCGCCTCGCGGCGGGCCTGCTCGTCGACCTCGGCGAAGAAGGCCGCGTCGGCGATCTGCTGCTTCTCCAGGAAGGCCTTGACCCGGATGATCGGGTCCTTGGCCTGCCACGACTCCACCTCGCTGGCGATCCGGTAACGGGTCGGATCGTCGGAGGTGGTGTGCGCGCCCATCCGGTAGGTGTACGCCTCGATCAGGCTCGGGCCCTGCCCGTGCCGGGCGTTGTCCAGCGCCGTGCGGGTGACCGCGTACGACGCCAGCACGTCGTTGCCGTCCACCCGTACGCCGGGGAAACCGAAGCCGGCGGCCCGCTGGTAGAGCGGGACGCGGGTCTGCCGCTCCAGCGGCTCGGAGATCGCGTACTGGTTGTTCTGGCAGAAGAAGACCAGCGGCGCGTTGAACACGCTGGCCCAGACGAACGCCTCGTTCACGTCGCCCTGGCTGGTCGCCCCGTCGCCGAAGTAGGCGATCGCGGCCTCGCCGTCATCGGTGCCGACCTTGCCGTCCATGGTGATGCCCATGGCGTACCCGGTCGCGTGCAGGGTCTGCGCGCCGATGACGATCGTGTACATGTTGAACTTGAACTCGTTCGGGTCCCAGCCGCCCTGGTCGACGCCGCGGAACAGACCGAGCGGCATGATCGGGTCGATGCCCCGGCAGTAGAGGACGCCGTGCTCCCGGTAGGTCGGGAAGGCCATGTCCTGCGTCCGCAGCGCGCGCCCGGAGCCGACCTGGGCGGCCTCCTGGCCGAGCAGGCTGGCCCAGAGGCCCAGCTCGCCCTGCCGCTGGAGCGCGGTCGCCTCGGCGTCCAGCTTGCGGACCAGCACCAGGTCGCGGTAGAGCCCGCGGTACTCCTCGTCGGTGAAGTCGACACGGTACTCGGTGCCGTCCGGCCCGGTGGCGCTGTCGATCCGCTCGCCTTCGGGGGTGAGCAGCTGCACCAGCTCGGGGTCGCCGGTCGCGCCCTTCTTGGAGCGGGGAGCTGCCCGCCTGCTGCGGGTGGTGCCCCCGGGGTCGCCCTTTGCCATCGGTCTCTCCCTGTCGTGTCTGCGTCGGCACCGGGGGATCACCCGGCCACGCAACTCGTGCGCCTGCCCGGCTGCTGCCGGACCGGTTCCTGGCGGCCGCGCCTAGCCCCGGTGGGGGTTGCCGCGCGGCGTGAGCCGGGTTCTGGCCGAACCCGGTTCGGGAGCGCCGGCGCCGGGCCGCGCCTGCCGCGAGGGTGCGCGGAGGTCACGGCTGCGTTGCCGTCGTGCTCCATATTCGCAGAGCAGGTGAGCGCGCCCACAGTACGCCCGCCTTGCATTCCGACCGCCCACGGTTTGATGTCCTTTGTCGCCATCGTGCCGCGCTGCGTCCACCGGGCAATCCGGTGATGATTCGTCACCGTTCGGGCAGTGCCGCGTGTCGACACGCGGTGGATGTTGGCTGACGGAGGGTGACTGGGTGAGGCTGATTACCGCAGGAACATGCCGATCGGGTGATTAGCCGGATTCCCACCGGTGAACGCCCCCGGCGTGCCTCGGACGGCGACGACAAGGGGTGTGCGGTGGACGAGCCAGGTGACGGTCCCGGCACACCCATGCTCGGACGCCACCGGTCGCCAGGCGGCTACCGCCGGGTGATCGGGTCACACCGGGCACCCGGCGCGGGCGGGCCCTCCCGGGGTTACCTGCTCACCGTCGCACTGTTGGCCGGCACCGCGTCGATGCCGGTCCTCGCCGCGGTCAGCGCGGGCTCGGCCACCCCGGGCAGCAGCGCGCTACCTGACACCAGCACCCCGTTCATCCCGACCCCGTCGGTCGGGCCGGTGGTCATCCCGATGCCGGTGACCAGTCAGCCGCCGCCGCTCGCGTTGCCGGCACCGGGCACACCCAGCGCCGGCCCGACCGCGACCGCTGACTGGGTGCCCGCCGCTCCCTGGCGTCTCCCGGACGAGTCGTGGTCCGGCCCGACGGCCGACGACCGGCTGCCCGCCCGTCGGATGGTGCCCGCGCCACCGGCGCCGCGACCCACCCGGAGCGCCCCGCCGGCCGCACCGCCGCCCCCGCACCCGACCAGCCCGTCGCCGTCGCCGGCGCCGACCGGGTCACCGGACCCGGACCCGACCGAAACGCCCCCGCCGAGCCCGACGCCGACCGACTCGGCGACACCCACCGCGACCGGTTCGTCGACCGCCACCGCCGTCCCCACCAGCACCCTCCCCGCACCCGCCAGCACATCCCCGCCGTCGGCCACGCCCGGCCCGTCGGCCACCCCTGGCCCGTCGGCCACCCCTGGCCCGTCGACCATGCCCGGCCCGCCGACCACCCGGCCCGAGCCGACCACCCCACCGTCGCCGCGCGCGCCGACCTCCCGGATGCCGTCGTCGGTCACCGCGCGACCGCCGGTCACGCCGCCCACGTCGGCCGACCCGGCGACGCCAACCGGGCGTCCGTCGCCGGCCGGACCCACGCGTCCCACCCAGTCCCCGGCGGTACGGTGACGAGCAGACGTCGCCGAGACGGCGGTGGTCGGCGGTAGGCGCGTACCGGAGGGGGTGGCGTGGGCGGCGGTGTGGAACCCCGCCCGGTCGCCGCCCGGCCCGGTCCAGGGCTGCGGGTCGCCCGACTGGTCACCGAGCTGACCGCCCCGGCCGTGCTGGTGTCGCTGCTGATGGTCGCCGTGAGCTGGCACAGCACTCGGGGCAGTGCCCGCGGCCTGCTCTGGGGTCTGCTCGCGACGCTCTTCGTCACCGGCATCCCGTTCGCCTACATCGTCGGCGGGGTCCGCCGCGGTCGGCTCACCGACCACCACATCGGCCGTCGGGAGCAGCGCCGGGTGCCGCTGCTGGTCGGCCTCGGCTCGGTCGCCGCCGGGCTCGCCCTGCTCGTCGTCCTCGGCGCGCCCCGGCCGTTGCTGGCGTTGGCGGTGGCCGGGCTGGTCGGACTGGTGGTCGCCGTGTCGGTGAGCCACTGGTGGAAGATGTCGATCCACTCGGCGGTCTCCGCCGGCACCCTGGTCATCCTGGCGCTGACCTTCGGGCGCGGGTTCCTCGTCGCCGCGCCGCTGTTGGCCGTGGTCGGCTGGTCCCGCGTACGCCTGCGGGATCACACCGTCTCGCAGGTGCTCGCCGGCGGTGTGCTCGGCGCGCTGATCGCCGCGGTCGTCTTCGGTCTGCTGCGCTGAGCGACCGTCGCCGGGCGGGCGGCGTGGTGCCGCCCGCCCGGCGGCCGTCAGGCGCCGTCGTCGGCGAGGCGGTGCCGGTTCGCCTCGATCCAGGCGTCCAGCGCGGCCGGGTCGTCCGGGTCCACGCCGTCGGCCATCAGTTGCGCGACCGCGGCCGTGGCCGGGCTGCGCCGCTCGCCGGTGGAGTAGAGCCGGGCGAACTCCGGCACCATCTCCTCGATCGCCTCGTCGGTGCGTGTCGCGGCCGCCTCGGGCAGCCCGCGCTGGCGCGACGCGTACCGGGCCCAGGCGCGCAGCACCCGGGGCAGCATCGCCGCGTCGTCCATGTCCAGCACGGCGCGGCGGTGCACCCAGTCGAGCAGGAAGAGCCCGGCCACGGCCGGGCTCCAGCGCATCGGGTCGGCGTCCGGGAAACTCGCCGAGTGGTCCAGCAGCAGGCTCAGGCAGAAGTGCAGCGAGGCGAGTTCCGGGCCGTCGACGCTGTCGAGCCCGAACCGGGCGGCCTCCGGCGCCGCCAGGAACCGCCGGACCAGGTCGGTGCGCTCGGCGGCGGACAGCGGCTCGACCTCCGCCGGGCCGGTCGGGTCGGCTGCCGTGGGGAGTAGCGCCAGCCGGGCGCCGACCAGCGCGCGGTCGGTGGAGAGCGAACCCTCGCCGGGCAGCTCGGTCAGGTCGTCGGTGACCGAGAGGTGCCGGGCCACCTCGCCCCGCAGCCGGGACGGGTCCTCGGTGCGGAACCAGGTCAGCTCGTCGTCGGCGCACATCTGCCGGACCTGGTCCAGGATCCGCTCCGCCGGCCCGCCGACGAAGATGTCCTTGGTGATCCCGATGTTGTGGTCGACCAGGGCCACCAGGGCGTGCTCCGGGCCACCGGCCGCGTCGTCGTACGCGAAGGTGGCGAGGTAGGAGGTCTGGTCGCCGTACACGTCGCCGTACGCCCAGCTGCCGGTCAGGTGCACCCGGCCGAGCTGCCCGGACCAGGCGGGCGCCTGGCTGCCCGGACGCACCCGCTCGGTGCCCTCGGCGGTCGGGACGAGCGTGGCGAAGACCTGCCGGATGGTGGTCGCCGCCGCGATCCGGCGGCGGGCGGTGGCGGCGAGGAACCCGGTGACGAACTCCCGCACGGCGGTGTCGCGGTCGGTCTCCGCGATCGCGTAGACACTGCCCAGCAGCGCGCTGCCGAGCATCTCGGCGTCGAGGGCGGACTCCAGCTTGGTCACGTCGCGTGCGGCGTGCAGCACCGCGTCGTAAGGGGTCTGAGGCGTGGCCATGCTCCGACCCTACGCCGGTCGGGGCGTACCAAGCGGCGTCAGCGGCGGGCGGCGTCCCGCAGCGCGTCGCGTGCCTGCGCGTAGGAGGCCAGCACGATCCGCACCGGGGCGAGCACGTACTCCGCGCCGACGTCGGCGACCTTGGCCGTCAGGCGCTGCTCGGCGCGGGCGCGGGCCCGCCGGGCGGCCCAGCGCACCACCGGGCGGGTCACCGCCGCCACCAGCAGCCCGGCCAGCAGGCCGCCGAGCAGCAGCAGGGTGGGCAGCGGCACCTGGCCGACCATCGGGTTGTCCAGCGCGGGCAGGCCGAGCGCCCGCAGCGCGTAGCCGAGCACCAGCCAGCCCAACCCGACCACGGCGGCCAGGGTGACCAGCCACTGCACACCGCCGACGACCCGCCACCAGAGCGGTCGCCGGCCCAGGCCGAGGTCGGTGCCGGCGATCGTCCGGTCCAGCGCGTCCGGCAGGTCGCCCAGGCGGGACCGGGCGGCGGAGGTGACCGCCGCCGGCCAGGCGGCGGGCAGGTCGGCGGCAGCCCGGTCGGCCACCGCGCGGATCGCCAGGCCGAGCGCCGAGCGTTGGGTGGCGGTCGGATCGGGCACCGAGGTCGCCGCGACCAGGCTCTCGGCCGGGTCGGCTGCGCCGCCGGTCGGGCCGGGCAGGTGCAGCCGGCGCAGCGGGTCGGGTCGGAGCCGACGCCAGCCCCGCACCACCGGCCAGCCGGTGGCCGCGCCGGCCCGATGCCGGTACGCCTGCTCCACCGCCTCGGTCACCGCCGGCACACCGGCCGTGCCGGCCAGCGCCCGGTTCAGCGCGGCGACGGCCGTTCCGTCCGGGCCACCGGCCGGCCGGGCCGAGCCGACCAGCTCGTCCAGGCCGGCGACGACCGAGTCGACGTCGCCGGCCAACCGACGCAGGGCGGCCTGCCGCTCGGCGACCGTACGCTCCAGCGCGGTACGCAGCCCGACCATCCCGGCCGGGTCGATGGCGGTGGTGGCGAGCAGTGGCACGCCGGTCAGCCCGTCGGAGTCGAGCAGCCGGCGCAGGTCGTCCAGGACGCGGGGCAGCTCGGTCGGTGGCAGCCGGTCGGCCTGGTTGAGCACGACCAGGGTGACGTCGCGGTGCCGGTGGAACTCGCGCAGGTAGCTGTCGTGGATGACCCGGTCGGCGTACTTCTGCGGATCGACCACCCAGACCACCTGGTCGACCAGGCCGAGCAGCCGGTCCACCTCCAGCCGGTGGGACCGCTGCACCGAGTCGAAGTCGGGCAGGTCGAGCAGGATCAGCCCGTGCAGCGCCGTCTCGTCGTCCGCGTCGAGCGCGCTCTCCCGAACGAAGCGGTGCCGGGGCAGCACCCCGGTCCAGTCGAGCAGCCGGTTGGCGCCCTCCAGCGGCCCCCACACGCACGCGTGCGTCACGCCGGTGGTCGGCCGGCGAACCCCGACCGGGGAGAGTTCCAGCTGGGCCAGCGCGTTGAACAGGCTGGACTTGCCGCTGCCGGTGGCGCCGGCGAGGGCCACCACGGTGTGATCGCGGGACAGGGCGAGCCGGGTGCCGGCCCGTTCGACCAGGGTGTGCGCGGGCACCAACTCGGAGTCCGGCAGCAGGCCGTCGACGGCGGTCAGGAATCGGCGTACGGCCTCCAGGCGGGCGATCAGCGCGTCGGGGTCGACCCGCTGGTCGCCGCGGAACGCCTCGCGTACCCGGCCGGCGATGTTGGTCACCGCGAACCCTCCTCGTCGCCGACCGGCAGGGTGCCGTCGCCGGTGGCCAGGCCGCTGCGGTGCCGGGCCAGCTCGACCCGGCCGGCGGCCCGCCGCAGCGCGTCACCGGCCGCCTCGGCGGGTCGGGCTTCGGCGGTGCGGGTCAGGAAGCGGTCCGCCTCCGCGTCCAGCAGCGTCCGGACCCGCGCCACCAGGTCGACCCGGGCCTTCGCGGCGAGGGTACGCACCGCCTGGTCGCCGAAGATCGCCTGGAGGACAGCCTGCGCGGCGACCGTCGTACCGGCCCCGGTGGCCAACTCCAGCCCGGTGGGGATGAACGCGGTCGAGGCGAACACGGCGATCATCACGGCCAACCCGGTGGCGTTCACCGCGTACGCGGCGGTGCGGGCCACGAACCGCTTGTCGCCGCCCTCGACCCGGACCAGCTCCAGCACGCCGCGTTGCCAGTCCCGGACCATCCGTTCGGCGCGTTCGGGCAGGTCGTCGCTCGGGTGGGCGAGCCCCGGCTCGAGCAGGTCCGCTCCCGCCGGGTGTGCCTTCCACCCGGTGTACGCGGATTCGGCGGCCTCGGACGCGACGCCCCGCAGCAGGGTGACGAGCTGCGACTCGATGGCGTTGCGCAGCTCGGCGGCCGGCGCGGGCCGGCCGGTGACGGCGGCCACCACCCGGTCGCGGAGTCGCCCGATGCGGGCCTCCAGCGTGCGGAAGAACTCGCCGGTGCCGACGAACTCCTGCCAGCGGGCCAGCACCTCACCGCGGAGCAGTCGACCGTCCTGCAGACCCTGCTCGACGGTCCGCTCGGCACCCCGGTACGCGGCCCGGACCCGTTCGTCCAGCCCGTCGGCGGCGGTGACCTGCTCGTCGGCCGCGTCGGCCAGCTCCTCGACGGCGGGGTGCAGGGCGGCCAGCGCGCCGTCCAGGGTCTGCCGGACCACCGCCGCGCGGGCGTCGGCGTCGGCGGCCAGCCGGGCGAACCAGTCGGCCAGCGGCGCCGTGACCCCCTCGGGCAGCAGCCCCTGACCGTCGACCCAGGTCTCCGGGAGGACGAACAGCGGCGCCCGGCCCAGATCCTGCGCGGCGAGCATCTCGGCCAGGTGCGCGGCGATCTCGTCGCTGGCCTCGGCGGGCACCCGGTCGAGCACCATGGCGATCACGGCACCCCGGGCCCGCGCGCTGCGCAGCAGCTCCCACGGCACCGCGTCGGCGTACCGGGCGGCGGTGGTGACGAAGAGCCAGAGGTCGGCGGCGGCGAGCAGTTGGCTCGCGAGCGCCCGGTTGGCGTCGACGACGGAGTCGATGTCCGGTGCGTCGAGGAAGGCCAGACCCGGCGGCAGAGCGGGGGCGGTGACCAGGTGCAGGGAGCGTGGATCGTCGCTCGGCTCGGTGGTGCGGGTCAGCCCGGGCAGCAGGTCGCCCTGCCGGAACCAGGACGCGTCGGCCGGGTTGCAGACAAGCACCGGGGAGCGGGTGGTGGGCCGTAGCACACCGGCGGCGCTGACCCGGGCCTTGACCAGGCTGTTGACCAGGGTCGACTTGCCCGCGCCGGTGGAACCGCCGACCACCACGAGCAGCGGGGCGTCCAGTCGGGCGAGCCGGGGCAGCAGGTAGTCGTCGAGCTGGTCGGTGAGGGCGCTCGCGGTCTGCCGGGCGGCCTTGGCGGAGGGCAGGGCGAGCGGATAGCGGGTCGCGCCGATCGCGGCCTTCAGGCCCGACAGCGCGCCGGGGAGGCTGTCGTCCCCGGTGGTGGCGGGCGGCTCCTCCGCGGCGTCCGGCGGGCCGGTGCGGGCTGCGACGGCGGGCGCGCCGGAACGGGTGGCGGAATCGCCGTGCGTCGTCACCGCTAAAGCGTGCCCGACCGATGCAAGGGAAGACAACCGGACGGTAATAACGGCTGGGTTGCGTCGGGTCGGCTCAACTCAACTTGACGATTCGCCAGCGCGTGGCACTATTGAGTCCAGTTCACTCAACTTGTGGTGGGGTCCGCTGCGGGCGGTGCCCGCCGAGCAGTCGCGGGCGATGCCCGCCACCTGCACAACCTTACGAAGTGAGGAAGCGAAGATGGCACGTGCGGTCGGTATCGACCTCGGCACGACGAACTCCTGCGTCAGCGTTCTCGAGGGCGGTGAGCCCACCGTCATCGCCAACGCTGAGGGCTCGCGGACGACCCCGTCGATCGTCGCGTTCGCCCGCAACGGCGAGGTGCTCGTCGGTGAGGTCGCCAAGCGCCAGGCGGTGACCAACCCGGACCGGACGATCCGCTCGGTCAAGCGCGAGGTCGGCACGAACTGGTCCGTCGACATCGACGGCAAGAAGTACACCCCGCAGGAGATCTCGGCCCGGACGCTGATGAAGCTCAAGCGGGACGCCGAGGCGTACCTGGGCGAGCAGATCACCGACGCGGTGATCACCGTCCCGGCCTACTTCAACGACAGCCAGCGCCAGGCCACCAAGGAGGCCGGTGAGATCGCCGGCTTCAACGTGCTGCGGATCGTCAACGAGCCGACCGCGGCCGCCCTGGCGTACGGGCTGGACAAGGGCTCCAAGGAGCAGACCGTCCTGGTCTTCGACCTCGGCGGCGGCACCTTCGACGTGTCGCTGCTGGAGCTCGCCGAGGGCGTCATCGAGGTCAAGTCGACCAGCGGTGACAACCACCTCGGTGGCGACGACTGGGACCAGCGGATCATCGACCACCTGGTCAAGACGTTCCGCGGCGAGCACGGCATCGACCTCAGCCAGGACAAGATGGCCCTCCAGCGCCTCCGTGAGGCCGCCGAGAAGGCCAAGATCGAGCTGTCCGCCGCCACCACGACCAACATCAACCTGCCGTACATCACCGCCGGCGCGGCCGGCCCGCTGCACCTCGACGTGACGCTCAGCCGCGCCGAGTTCCAGCGGATGACGCAGGACCTGCTGGACCGCTGCAAGGGCCCGTTCGAGCAGGCCGTGAAGGACGCCGGGATCAAGATCTCCGACGTCGAGCACGTCATCCTCGTCGGTGGTTCGACCCGGATGCCCGCCGTGACCGACCTGGTCAAGCAGCTCACCGGCCGCGACCCCAACAAGGGCGTCAACCCGGACGAGGTCGTCGCCGTCGGCGCCGCCCTGCAGGCCGGTGTGCTCAAGGGTGAGGTCAAGGACGTCCTGCTGCTCGACGTGACCCCGCTGAGCCTGGGCATCGAGACCAAGGGCGGCATCTTCACCAAGCTCATCGAGCGCAACACCACCATCCCGACCAAGCGCTCCGAGGTCTTCACCACGGCGGACGACAACCAGCCGTCGGTGCTGATCCAGGTGTTCCAGGGTGAGCGGGAGATCGCGGCGTACAACAAGAAGCTCGGCACCTTCGAGCTGACCGGCCTCCCGCCGGCGCCGCGCGGCGTGCCGCAGATCGAGGTCGCCTTCGACATCGACGCCAACGGCATCGTCAACGTGCACGCCAAGGACCTGGGCACCGGCAAGGAACAGAAGATGACGATCACCGGCGGCTCCTCGCTGCCGAAGGACGACATCGAGCGGATGCGCCGGGACGCCGAGGAGCACGCGGAGGAGGACAAGCGCCGCCGCGACGACGCCGAGACCCGCAACGTGGCCGAGGCGCTCCAGTGGCAGACCGAGAAGTTCCTCGCCGAGAGCGGCGACAAGCTGCCCAGCGAGAACCGGGAGCAGCTCAACGAGGCGCTCGGTGAGCTCCGGGGTGCCCTGGGCGGTCAGGACATCGAGAAGATCAAGTCCGCCCACGAGAAGCTGGCGCAGGTCTCCCAGCAGGCCGGTTCGCTGCTCTACTCCCAGCAGGCCGAGCAGGGCCAGCAGCCGGGCGGCGAGGCCGGCCCGGGTGCGACCGGTGCGACCGGTCCGCAGGCCGGCGCCGCCGGTGGCGCCGACGACGTGGTCGACGCCGAGATCGTGGACGAGGACGGCAAGAAGTGACCATCGGCCTCCGACACGTATCCACGGCGAAGGGGATGAGGTAGCCGCATGACGCAGAAGCCACGAGCCGCCGACCCGGGCGACACCGGGTCGACGCCGGGTGGCTCCGCGCCCACGGAGCCGGCCACCGGCGACGGGGAGCGGGTCGTCATCCGCAACAACCGCAAGCTCACCGACACGTCGGAGCCGGCGGGCACCGCCACGGACGCGGGCAGCGACGTACCCGCCGAGGGCCTGGTCGAGGACGCCGAGATCGTGGTCGACGAGATCGAGGCCGAGGTCAACTCCACCGACGGGCCGGAGCCGTCCGGCCCGCCGGTGGTGGACGCCCCGGCGCAGCCGGTGGACGGCGGTGGCACGTCGCTCGGCGCCGAGCTGGAGGCGCTCCGGGCCGAGCTGGACGAACGGACCAGGGACCTGCAGCGGGTGTCGGCGGAGTACGCCAACTACCGCAAGCGGGTCGACCGGGACCGCAGCCTGGTCCAGGAGCAGGCGACCGGCTCGGTGCTGGCCGCGCTGCTGCCGATCCTCGACGACCTGGACCGGGCCCGGGAACACGGCGACCTGGTCGGGCCGTTCGGAACGGTGGCGGAACAGCTCACCACCGCGCTGGGCAAGTTCGGCCTGAACGCCTTCGGCGAGCAGGGCGAACCGTTCGACCCGACCCGGCACGAGGCGGTCGCGCACCAGACCTCGGCCGAGGTCAGCGAGCCGACCTGCGTGCAGGTCATGCGGCGCGGCTACCAGCTCGGTGAGCGGCTGCTGCGCCCCGCGCTGGTCGCGGTCGCGGATCCGGAATAGTGCGAGACAGTGACTGGGCCGTCCCGTCCCCCGCACAGCGGTGGACGGGACGGCCGGGCCACGACGGTCGGAAGGAGGTGGTGGACCGGTGAGTTCGAAGGACTGGCTCGAGAAGGACTTCTACGCCGTGCTCGGCGTGGACAAGGCCGCCTCCGCGGATGACATCAAGAAGGCGTACCGCAAGCTGGCCCGGGAATCGCACCCGGACCACAATCCGGGCGACCCGAAGGCCGAGGAGCGGTTCAAGGCCGTGTCCGAGGCGTACAACGTGTTGTCGGACGCCGGCCGTCGCCGGGAGTACGACGAGATGCGTTCGCTGTTCAGCTCGGGCGCGTTCCGGCGCAACGCCCGGGCGGGCGGCCAGCCGGGCGGCATGCCGTTCGACGTCTCCGACCTGTTCGGCGGTGGTGCCGCCGGTGGCGGTGACCGCCGCTTCGGCGGGGCCGGCTTCCAGGACCTGTTCAGCTCGATCTTCTCGGGCGGGCAGGCCGGTGGGCAGGCCGCTCCGCGTGGTCCCGCCCGCGGCCGGGACGTGGAGACCGAGGTGGCTCTGGACTTCGGCGACGCGGTGCGCGGGGTGACCCTGCCGCTGACGTTGCGCGCCCCCGGCGTCTGCGACACCTGCCACGGCAACGGCGCCAAGCCCGGCACCCAACCGCGTACCTGCCCGGTCTGCCACGGCGCCGGGGTCACGACCCGCAACCAGGGGTCGTTCAGCTTCTCCGAGCCGTGCGGCAACTGCCAGGGCGTCGGCACCGTGGTGGAGGAGAAGTGCCCGGAGTGCCACGGCAGCGGCGGGGTCACCAAGACCCGCACGATGAACGTGCGCTTCCCGGCCGGTGTGGCCGACGGCCAGCGCATCAGGCTGGCCGGGCGCGGTGAGCCCGGTGAGCGTGGTGGCCCGGCCGGCGACCTGTTCGTGCACGTCAAGGTCCGGCCGGACGAGCTGTTCGGGCGTACCGGAGACGACCTGACGTTGACCGTGCCGGTGACCTACGCGGAGGCCGTGCTCGGCACGGACCTGCGGGTGCCCACGCTCGACGGCGCGGTGACGCTGCGGGTACCGCCCGGCACGCCCAGCGGGCGGGTGCTGCGGGCCCGGGGCAAGGGTGTGGTCCGTCGCGACGGGCAGGCCGGTGACCTGCTGGTCACCCTGGATGTGGTGGTGCCGGCCCGTCTGTCGGACGAAGCGCGGGCGGCGCTGGAGGCGTTCGCCGAGCAGAGTCCGCCGGCGGCGCGGGAACATCTCGACGCCCGGGTGCGTCGGGTCGGATAGTCCGGTGGGATGGACGCGGAGGTGAGCGGGATGTCGGGCGAGTTCCTCGGTTCGGGTGACCCTGCCTACGAGGCCAAGGTGCTCATGATCTCGGTGGCGGCACGGATGGCGGGGATGCACCCGCAGACCCTGCGCCAGTACGACCGGCTGGGGCTGGTGCAGCCCGGCCGGGCTGCCGGCGGTGGCCGTCGATACAGCGTCCGGGACGTGGTGCTGCTGCGCGAGGTGCAGCGGCTCAGCCAGGACGACGGGATCAACCTGGCCGGCGTCAAGCGGATCATCGGGCTGGAGCGGTTGCTGGAGCAGGCGCAGCAGCGGGTCGCACGGCTGGAGGCGGAGCTGGACGCCGCGTACCGCCGGGTGGCCGAGCTGGAGTCACTGGCCCGTTTCCCGGGCCGGGATCTGGTGCCGACCAACCGCACGTCCACCGCGCTGGTGGTCTGGCGTCCCCGCCGTACACCCGACCGCTGACCCTGCTCCTCGGCCTGGCCCGCGCCGGATTTTCCGGCGCGGACCAGGCCGTTTCCGTTAGCCTGTCGATACGGGTCCTATCGCCTTAATTCGGGCCTATCGGCGCGGTTGGGGGAGCGATGACGGAGCAGGCGAAGAGCCTCGCTCAGCAGACGGAGGAGCGGTTGGAAAGTCTGGCCGACACCGTCCGCGAGAAGTTCGACAAGGTCACCGAGGCAACCTTTCGCGACCGGATCAAGGAGGGACGGTTCGCCGACCAGGACGACCACGGCGTCGACCCGGCCCGAGCCGAGACCGAGCGCAAGCAGGACTGATCCGGTGACCGACGTGCGGGCCGGGACCCACGGGGGGTCCCGGCCCGTTCGCCCTGCTTGCTTGCGGTTGTTGCCCGGCCTCAGCCGAGGCGGCGGTTTTCGCGGACCAGGCCGCCCTCGCACCAGTCCCGGTAGACGAAGAGGTCCGGCCGGGCCAGCAGGACGCGGCCGTTGTGCGCCCAGATCCTCATCAGCTCGTCGCCGTCGCGCTCGGCCTGCTCGACCAGCTTGCGGAAGCGGCGCTTGGGATGGGCACGAAAGTTCGTCCGGATGCCGTCCGCGGCGTAGATGTAGAGGCAGTGCAGCGCGAAGCGCCGCGCGGGGCAGGTCGCGTCCATCGCCAGCTCGAAGAGCGTCAGCACCAGGCGGTCGCCGGAGACCAGGAGGTCCCAGTCGGGTGGCATGGAGGACAACGGCACCGAATCGGGCTGGAACGCCCAAGCTCGCAACTCCGCCGGCGTCGGATCGACGGGGTTGGCAAAACCGTGGAACGTCGACTCCTGCACGCTCACCGGCCAACCTTCCGCTCTCGCCCGCGTCTGGCAACGCTGCCTGCGGACCGTGGCTGCTGGGGCGAAACGGTAACCCGCCGTCGAGTGCTGCGGTAGTACCCGCAGGGAGCAATTCGGCATCCGTCGGCCGGCCTGGCCCGAACGGCCGTTCGGGTGTCCTGGCCAGCGCCGCTGCCGCGCCGACAAGGGCACGGCAGCGGCGCTGAACGTCAGTCGTGGATCGGCACCGGCTCCCGCCGCTGGGCCGCCGCGCGGTTGCGCAACCACCGCTTGAACCACGGGAAGTCGGGCAGCCGGGCCAGGATCGGCCCGGTCACCACGGTGATCAGGACGTACGTCGCGGCGAGCGCGGCCAACCGCGGCTCGACGCTGCCGGCCGCGACCGCGAGCCCGGCGATGACGATCGAGAACTCACCCCGGGGTACGAGGGCCAGACCGGCCCGCCAGCGACCGGGTTCGGCGATGCCGACCCGGCGGGCCGCCAGGTAGCCGGTGAGCGTCTTCGTGCCCATGGTGACCACGGCCAGGGCGAGCGCCGGCAGCAGCACCGGCGGGATGTCCTGCGGGCTGGTGGTCAGGCCGAAGAAGACGAAGAACACCGCGGCGAACAGGTCCCGCAGTGGGGAGAGCAGCTCGGTGGCGTGGTGGGCCACCGGGCCGGAGAGGGCGATGCCGACCAGGAACGCGCCGACCGCCGCCGACACCTGCAGCTTCGCCGCGATGCCCGCGATCAGCAACGTCAGGCCGAGTACGCCGAGCAGCAGCGCCTCCGGGTCCTTCGCCGACAGGGCGGACGAGATCAGGTGGCCGTACCGGATGGCGACCACCAGAACGATCAGCACCGTACCCACCGCGACGGTGAGCGCGATCCCGCCGCCGACCAGGCCGCTGCCTAGCAGCACGGCGGTGACCAGGGGCAGGTAGAGCGCCATCGCCAGGTCCTCGATGACCAGCACCGAGAGGATCACCGGGGTCTCCCGGTTACCGAGCCGACCCAGGTCGGCGAGGACCTTGGCGATCACGCCCGACGAGGAGACCCAGGTGATGCCGCCGAGCACCAGGGCGGCCACCCAGTCCCAGCCGAGCAGCAGGGCGAAGATGGCGCCGGGCAGGGCGTTGAGCAGCCCGTCGATCAGGCCGGCCGGTGCTGCCGAGCGCAGGTTGCCGACGAGCTCGTTGGCCGAGTACTCGAGGCCGAGCATCACCAGCAGCAGGATCACGCCGATCTCGGCGCCGACCGCGAAGAATTCCTCACTGGCGTCCAGCGGCAGCAGCCCGCCGTGCCCGAACGCGAGCCCGGCGAGCAGGTAGAGGGGGATGGGAGAGAGGCCGATGCGTCGGCTGAGCCGGCCGAGGAGCCCGAGCAGCAGCAGGAGCGCGCCGACTTCGATGAGCAGCGTGGTGAGATCGTGCATCCGCCTCAGCCGTCCGGGTCACTGTCGGCGAGGATGGCGGACACGCCGTCGAGACCCTGACGGGTCCCGACGACGACCACCACGTCACCGGCCGCGAAGCGGAAGTGGGGCTCGGGCGACACGTTCACCGTGCCATCGCGCAGCACCGCCACGATCGAGGCGCTGGTGCGGGTGCGCGCCTTGGTGTCGCCGAGCATCCGGTTGACGTACCGCGAACCGGCCGGGATGGCGATCTGCTCGGTGAGCAGACCGGCAGCCTGCTCGCGCAGCCCGGAGAGCTGGCCGAGCATCAGCGACGCGCCGAGGATGTCGGCCAGCGCCTCCGCCTCGTCGTCGGTCAGCGGAATGTCCGCCTGGCAGGAGTCGGGATCGTCCGGGTCGTAGAGGACAAGATCACGGCGGCCATTGCGGTGGGAGACCACGCCCAGGCGGCGTCCGGACTCCGTCACCAGATCGTGGCGTACCCCGATCCCCGGTAAGGCGGTCTGCTCGACACGTACTCGCACCCGCCCAGGCTACCGCTAGGTGAACAGACGGCAGATCTTGGAAGCCACGTCCCCCGCCCAGCCATGATCAACACGAGATCGCCGATACCGCGGTATCCCAGGCGGCGGGACACCCCCAGATCAGCGATCTCGTGTCGATCTACCTCGGCTCGGCGACGTAAGTGCCCTTGCCCTGGTGTCCCTCGATCAGGCCCTCGGCCTGCAGGATCAGCAGGGCCGACCGGACGGGCTCGGCGGACACGCCGTAGTGCGCGGTCATCTCGCGCAGCGAGGGCAACTTGTCGCCGGGCGAGTATTCGCCAGAGCGGATCTTGTCGCGGATGTCCTGCGCGATGCGTTGACGGTCGGAAACTCGGGGCATGGGGCAACTCCTGGTAGGCCCCAAGATCCTCCCATGCGGTCGGCCGGTCGGCCAACACTTCGCGTGCTAAGCATTGTTACTGGTTGTCTTGCAATGCTTTGCATTGTATGTTGACCTCGCGGACGCTCGGGAGCGGAAAGCCTGGTAGGCAACCGGCCTCCTCGGCCGGGTCGTCCGTGTCGCCGCTGGCACGGCCGTGCGCTCCCCTCGGGTGACCGGCCGTGCCAGCGATCCGCTGCGAGAGAGGTTTGCCAGCCATGTCTGACCTGGTACGACACTGATGACCGGGCGGTTCGTCATTCATCTGCCGATCTCGGCGCCCGATCTGGCGCGCGCGAAGATGTTGGGTCGGACCGCCGGACGGTCGCTGGCCTTCCTCGCCCGGATCGACCTCGGCGGGATCACCGTCTCCACCGAGGACGATCAAGGGATTCGGCACTGGGTCTTCTGTGACCGGCGGCTGGACGGTGGTCGTCGCTGCGTGCTCCGGGCCGACCATGAGACGCCCTGCACCGCCCGCCTCCCCCGGCGGGCCGGCGGCTGACAGCGGGTTGATCGACTCGGTTTCGGCGATGTCGGGGTGTCCCGGTAGCCCGGATACCCCGATTTCCAGGAAGTCGAGTCGATCTACCGGCGCGGTCAGCGGAGGGTGGCGAAGAATTCGCGGATGTCGCCGACCAGGGCATCGGTGGCCTGGTGAGCGGCGTAGTGGCCGCCGACGTCGCCGCGTCCCGCGACGTCCGTCTCGTACGCCGTCCAGCGGACGATGTTCGCGTGGTCCCGTTCGGCGAAGCGGCGGATGGACTGAAAGTCGCCGGGGAACATGGCCAGCGCCGTCGGTGCCGTGGTCGGCTCGGACGGCTGCGGATCGGCGTGCGCGTCCTCCCAGTAGAAGCGGATCGCCGAGGCGGCCGTGCCGGTGAACCAGTAGAGCGCCACGTTGGCCAGGACGAAGTCGTCGTCGAGGCTCTCGTCGAAGAGTTGGGCGTTCCAGGCCAGCAGGCCGACGGGCGAGTCGGCCAGCCCGTACGCCAGGGTCTGCGGTTGCTGGCTGTGCACCTGGTTGAAGGAGAACTTGTTCTCGTAGAACCACTGGAGGTGCCCGAGCGCCGCCTGGTCCGCCTCGGACAGCCCGGCGAACTCGGCCGGGTCGCCGGACGGGAACGAGAAGAGTTGCGTGACGTGCACGCCGAGGACGTGCTCGGCGTCGATCCGGCCCAGCTCCGGCGCGACCACCGAGCCGGCGTCGTTGCCGACCGCGCCGTAGCTGTCGTACCCCAGTCGGTTCATCAGCTCGGCCCAGGCGCGGGCGGTGCGGAAGCGGTTCCAGCCGGCGCTGCGGGTGGGGCCGGAGAACCCGAAGCCGGGCAGCGACGGGATGACCAGGTGGAAGGCCGGCGCCGCCGGGTCGCTCGGCTCGGTGAGCGGGCCGATCACGTCCAGGTATTCCAGCACCGAGCCCGGCCAGCCGTGGGTGAGCACCAGGGCGGTGGCGTCCGGCCGGGACGACCGGACGTGCAGGAAGTGGATCTGTTCGCCGTCGATCTCCGTGACGAACTGCGGGTGGGCGTTCAGCCGGGCCTCGACGGCCCGCCAGTCGAACCCGTCCCGCCACCGGTCGGCGAGCGCGCGGACCCGGTCGCCGCTCATCCCGTACGCGTCGCCGACGCCGGGCAGCTCGGCGGGCCAGATCGTGCGGCCCAGGCGGGCGGCCAGGTCGTCGATGGCGCTCTGCGGGATCTCGACGCGGAACGGACGGATCGCGGTCATCTCGAACTCCTCCGGAACGGAATGTTTCGTTCTGCAATACAGTAGCAGACCGGAACGATCCGTTCCAGTGCTAGTCTCTGGTCCATGTCGACGACGTCTCCCAAGGCCCTGGCCGGCCGCCGCGCCCAGGCCGCCCGCAACGACGAGGTGATCCTCGAAGCCGCCCGCGCCGTCTTCCTCGACGACCCGAAGGCGCCGATCGCCGCCGTCGCGGACCGCGCGGGCGTCGGCATCAGCGCGCTCTATCGGCGGTACGCGGGCAAGGAGGCCCTGCTGCGCCAGCTCTGCCACGACGGGTTGCGCCGCTACATCGCCGTGGCCGAGGAGGCGCTCGCCGAGCCGGACGACTGGACCGCGTTCGCCGGGTTCCTGGCCGCGGTGGTCGACGCCGACGTGCACTCGCTCACCGTCCACCTGGCCGGCACCTTCACGCCGACCGAGGAGATGGGCCGGGACGCGCTGCGCGCCAGCGAGCTGGCCACCGCGCTCGTCGAACGGGCGCACGCCAGTGGGCGACTGCGCCCCGACGTGGTCGTACAGGACCTGGGGCTGGTGCTGGAGGCGTGCGCGGCGGTGCGCGTACCCGATGCGGAGCGGACCCGCCAGCTACGCCGCCGGCAGCTCGCGGTGCTGCTCGGCGGCCTGTCGACGACGCCGGACGCCGACCCGCTGCCCGGCCCGCCCCCGGCGGCCGGCGAGTTCGACTGGCGGTGGCGGCACCGGGAGTGATGGCCGTCACAGCGGTAAGGTTGAGCGGAATACGCTCAACTCTGGTTGTGTCCAACCCAGTGGACAACGCCGATCCGGGGGAGCCCATGAACACCGAGAAACTCACCACCAAGAGCCGCGAGGCCATCACCGGCGCCGTCGCGCTGGCCAACCAGCGTGGCCACGCCACCGTCGAGCCCTGGCACCTCCTGCTGTCCCTGCTGGACACCGACGGCTCGACCGCCGCCGGCCTGCTGCGCGCCGTCGGGGCCGACCCCGCCGAGCTGCGCCGGGCCGCCCAGCGGGCGGTCGACGCCCTGCCGGCCGCGCGGGGCTCCAGCCTCGCCGAGCCCACGCTGGCCCGGGAGTTCGTCAACGCCATCGGCGCCGCCGAGCAGATCGCGCGGCCGCTGGGCGACGAGTACACCTCCACCGAACACCTGCTCGCCGGTTTGGCCCGGGTGGGCGGCGCGGTGTCCGCCGCGCTGAAGTCGGCCGGCGCCACCGAGGAGGCCCTGGTCGCCGCCTTCCCGACCGTTCGGGGCGGAGACCGGCGGGTCACCACCGCCGACCCGGAGCAGACCTACCAGGCCCTCAGCAAGTACGGCGTCGACCTGACCGCCAGCGCTCGCGACGGCAAGATCGACCCGGTGATCGGCCGGGACTCGGAGATCCGCCGGGTCATCCAGGTGCTCTCCCGTCGTACGAAGAACAACCCGGTGCTGATCGGCGAGCCCGGCGTCGGCAAGACCGCGATCGTCGAGGGCCTCGCCCAGCGGATCGTGGCCGGCGACGTCCCCGAGTCGCTGCGCGACAAGAAACTGGTCTCGCTGGACCTCGGCGCGATGGTCGCCGGCGCCCAGTACCGGGGCCAGTTCGAGGAGCGGCTGAAGTCCGTCCTGGAGGAGATCAAGAACTCCAACGGGCAGGTCATCACGTTCCTCGACGAGCTGCACACCGTCGTCGGCGCCGGCAAGGGCGAGGGCTCGATGGACGCCGGCAACATGCTCAAGCCGATGCTGGCCCGCGGTGAGCTGCGGATGGTCGGTGCCACCACGCTGGACGAGTACCGCGAACACATCGAGAAGGACCCGGCGCTGGAGCGGCGCTTCCAGCCGGTGCTTGTCGGCGAGCCGACCATCGAAGACACCATCGGCATCCTGCGCGGGCTCAAGGAGCGCTACGAGGTGCACCACGGCGTCCGGATCACCGACGCCGCGCTGGTCGCCGCCGCGACGCTCTCCGACCGGTACATCACCGACCGGTTCCTGCCGGACAAGGCGATCGACCTGGTCGACGAGTCCGCGTCCCGGCTGCGGATGGAGATCGACTCCCGACCGGTCGAGGTGGACGAGATCGAGCGGGCGGTGCGCCGGCTGGAGATCGAGGAGATGGCGCTGGCCAAGGAGCCGGACGCCGCGTCCGCCGAGCGGTTGGCGCGGCTGCGCCAGGAGTTGGCCGACAAGCGCGAGCAGCTCACCGTGCTCTCCGAGCGCTGGCAGACCGAAAAGAGCCACATCACCAAGCTCTCCACCGCCAAGGAGGAGCTGGAGCGCCTGGGCGGCGAGGCCGAGCGGGCCGAGCGGGACGGGGAGCTGGAGCGTGCCGCCGAGCTGCGCTACGGCCGCATCCCCGCCCTCAAGGTCGAGCTGAAGCAGGCCGAGGAGGAGCTGGCCCAGCTCCAGGCCGACGGCGCGATGCTCAAGGAGGAGGTCGGCGCGGACGACATCGCCGCGGTGGTCGCCTCGTGGACCGGCATTCCGGCCGGCCGCCTGCTCGAAGGCGAGACGGCAAAGCTGCTGCGGATGGAGGAGTCGCTGGGCGGCCGGGTGGTCGGCCAGGCCGAGGCCGTGAGCGCGGTGTCCGACGCCGTACGCCGGGCACGGGCCGGTGTCGCCGACCCGGACCGCCCGACGGGCAGCTTCCTCTTCCTCGGCCCGACCGGTGTCGGCAAGACGGAGCTGGCCAAGGCGCTCGCCGAGTTCCTCTTCGACGACGAGCGGGCGATGGTCCGCATCGACATGAGCGAGTACGGCGAGAAGCACTCGGTGGCTCGCCTGGTCGGTGCCCCGCCCGGGTACGTCGGCTACGAGGAGGGCGGGCAGCTCACCGAGGCGGTGCGCCGGCGGCCGTACTCGGTGATCCTGCTGGACGAGGTGGAGAAGGCCCACCCGGACGTCTTCGACGTGCTGCTCCAGGTGCTCGACGACGGTCGACTCACCGATGGCCAGGGCCGCACGGTGGACTTCCGCAACGCGATCCTGATCCTCACCTCCAACCTCGGGTCGTCGGTGATCAGCGACCTGACACTGGCCGAGGAGCAGCGCCGGGAGGGCGTCCTGGCCGTGGTCCGGTCGCACTTCAAGCCGGAGTTCCTCAACCGGCTGGACGACATCGTGGTCTTCGCCGCGCTGCGCGGGGATGATCTGCGCTCCATCGTGGACATCCAGCTGGACCGGATGCGGCGGCGGTTGGCCGACCGGCGGCTCGGCCTGGAGATCACCGAGTCCGCGCGTCAGTGGCTGGCCGAGCACGGCTACGACCCGATCTACGGCGCCCGCCCGCTGCGCCGCCTGGTCCAGACCGCCATCGGCGACCAGTTGGCCAAGGCCCTGCTGAGCGGATCAATCCGAGACGGCAACACGGTAAAGGTAGACCTGAACGCTGGCGCCAACTCCCTCACGGTAACCCCGGCCTAACCCCGGCCTGACCGCGGTGATCAAGAGGTTTGCGTCATGGGGACGTCTTCTCATGACGCAAACCTCTTGATCAACAGGGTGAGAGGTGGGCGGGGAGGGAAAGGGTTGGGGCATGTTCGGGATGCGTAAGGCTTGGGAGCGGGACCTTGGTGCGGCCGTGGACGAGTTGGTCACCGCCGACACGCTTGCTTTCGGTGGGGTGGGGATCGCCGGTGCGACCTTGCCGGTGACCGAGGCGTACCAGCGCGTCGAGGCTGCGCTCGACGACCACCCCGAGGAGGTACGCCGGCAGCTCGACCGGCTGCTCGCCGAGGGTTCACCCGCCGGCCGGGCGTACGCGGCGACGCTGCTGGAGCGTGCCGATCCGGCGGCGGCCCGAGCGGCGTGGACGTCGCTGCGGGACGACCCCACCGAGTTCACCACCTTCGTCGGCTGCGTCATGGGGCGTTCCACCCTCGGCGACTACGCCACCCAGCGACTCGCGGCGGCGTGACCCGGCCGCCGCACCGGCCGGTCGCGCACCCGACACCGACCGCTGGCCGCCCCGGCACGGGAGAGCGGCCCGCATCCGGGTATCCACAATGACCACGGCCGGCGACACCCCGGCTGCCGTCGGTAGCTGAGCTTTCGGTCACGACGCGACTCAATTCGGTGCGCGAGGTTGTTACCGTCTGCGCCGACGTACCTGGGGAGGTGGTCGGGTGGACGGGTCGCTGGCGTACCTGATGGCGGCGGTGGTCGTACTCATCGTGCTCGTGCTCGTGTTCGTCGTGCGGGCCCGGCGGCGGGCCGCGGCCCGGCCCACCGGCGTGCCGCCGGCCGCCCGGCCCACCCTTGGCGGCGCCCACCGACTGGCGCCGGGTGATCGCGTGCGGATCGGCCAGCGGGAGTACGTCGTGAGCGGCACCATCCGCCTGGTCGAGGGGGACTGGAGCTGGGTGCAGCACCTCCTCGACGACGCCTCCGGCACGCCACACCGGCTCTCCGTCGAGGGCGACGGCGACCCCGAGTTCGAGTTGGTGCTCTGGACCGCCGAGCCCGGCGCGACCGTCACCCCCGGCGCCCCGACCATCGACCTCGGCGGGCTGCGCTACACCTGGGCCGAGACCGGGCAGGCCCGCTACACCGCCACCGGCGAGACCGGCCTGCCGCCGGCCGGGACGATGCGCTACCACGACTACCAGTCGGGCCCGAACGCCCGGCTCTCCTTCGAGGCGTACGGCGAAGAGGGCTGGCGGGTCGCCCGCGGCGACCTGCTCGACCCCGCCGACCTGGCGATCCGCCCCACCGACGACGGGCGCTGAGCGACCCGACGCGCCGCCGCATTCGGCGCGGCATGCCGGAGTGGCCGGTTGCCGATACGGTGTGGGCCCGATCTAGGGAAGGAGAATCGTGGTCGAATCCCAGAGCACGCCGGCCCGCCAGCGGCCATCCACCGTGACGATTTCCAGCTACCTGCTCTTCCTGTTCCTGGCGTGCCAGGTGATCAGTCTCATCCTCACCCTCTCCACCATCGGCAAGACCCGCGACGTGCTCCGCGACGCCTACTCGAGCAGTACCGCCGAGGGCGCGGACCAGGTGGCGAACTTCGTCTTCGCGTTCGCCCTCGGCGCCGGCATCCTCGTGCTCCTGCTCGCGGTCGTGCTGGCCGTGCTGGCCATCTTCAACAACCGGGGTAGCAACGGTTCGCGCATCACCACCTGGATCGTCGGCGGCATCATGGTCTGCTGCACGGGTGGCACCGTGCTCAACGGCGTGGGCGGCGGCTTCACCACCGGTGGGAACAGCGGCGGCGACATGCCGAGCAGCGAGGAGGTCCAGCGCCGTCTCGAGGAGGCGCTGCCGTCCTGGATCGCCCCGGTCACCATCACGCTCGGCGTGATCAGCCTGCTCGCGCTGCTGGCGGCGCTCATCCTGCTGGCACTGCCCAAGTCGAACGAGTTCTTCCGCAAGCCCGCCGCGGCCTGGGAGCCCCCGACCCCCGGCACCAGCTACCCGGGCTACCCGCAGGCGTCCGGCCAGCCCGGTTACCCGCAGGCTCCCGGCCAGCCGGGCTACCCGTCCAGCGGCGAGCCGAGTTACCCGTCGAGTGGTGAGCCGGGCTACCCGTCGACGCCGGGCCAGGCACCCGGGTGGGAGCAGCCGGGCACCCCGCCGTCCGCGCCGCCGTCGGGCCCGTCCGGCACCGACCGGCCGGACGACACGCCGCCTGCGGACCGCCCCGGACCGACCCCGCCGTCGACCAGTTGACCGCTGGATAAGCACGACGCCGACGATCCCTCCGAGTAGGTTGCAACCCGACGCCTACCGGAGGGATCCGTCGTGTCGTACCCCGAATCGGCACCGCCCCGCCGGCCCGCCGTGGTCCTGGCGGCCTCGGCCGTGCTGCTGGTGATGGCGGTGGGCGCGCTCGCGTACGCCGTCGTCGACCTGGCGGTGCTGGGCCGGACCGTGGACGCGTTCCGGGCTGCCGCTCGGGACACCTCGGCGAGCCCGCAGCAGATCGACGACGTGGTGACCCTGCTGCGGGCGTCGGCGGTGCTGACCGCGGTGGTGGCGGCCCTCTCCGTGCCCGTGCTCGCCGGCCTGGCCCTCGGGCTGCTGACGGGTCGGCGTGGCGCGCGGGTGGCCACCTGGGTGGTCTGTGGGCTCGGCCTGCTCGCGGGCTGCTGCAGCGTGGCGGTGCTCGTCGGCGAGCGGGCCGCGCCGCTGCGGCTGGGCGCCGACGAGCGGGCCACCGCCGAGCTGCTCGGCCTGATCTCGGACGCGTACCCGTCCTGGTGGATCCCGCTCAACGCCGGGCTTTCGGTCGGGCAGGCCCTCGGTTACCTTGTGGTAGCAACGCTGCTGACCCTGCCGGCGGCGAACGCCTGGTTCGGTCGACACCGCCCCACGTCACCCACCGCGCCGTCCGCCCCACCCGCGTTTCCGCCCGCACCGCACCAGCCCCCGCCGGCGTCCGCCGTGCCCCCGTACCCGCCCAGGTGAGGACCCGCCCGTGACGCTCGATCCCACGACCACCGAGCGACGGGCCCTGATCACCGGCGCCACCGCCGGCATCGGCGCGGCGTTCGCCCGACGCCTGGCGGCCGACGGCTGGCATCTGGTGCTGGTCGCCCGGGATGCTGACCGACTGGGCGAGATGGCCGCCGAGCTGGGCTCCCGGCACGGCCGTGCCGTGGAGACGTTGTCGGCGGACCTGTCCACCGACGACGGCTGCGCGACCGTCGAGCAGCGGCTGACGTCCGACAGCCCTGTCCACCTGCTCGTCAACAACGCCGGCATCAGCCTGAACAAGCCGTTCCTGCGCTCCACAGCGGAGGACGAGGCACGGCTGCTCCGGCTCAACGTGCACGCCGTCATGCGACTGACCCTGGCGGCGCTTCGGCCGATGACCGAACGGCGCGACGGGGCAGTGATAAATGTCTCTTCGGTTGCAGGGTTTGGCGCGGTGATGCCCGGATCGACCTACTCGGCCAGCAAGGCGTGGGTCACCAATTTCAGCGAGTCCGTCGGCCAGTCGGCACGCCCATTCGGTGTCCGGGTGATGGCTCTCTGCCCCGGCTACACCCGCACCGAATTCCACGAACGGGCCGGCATCAACATGTCGAAGACGCCGGAGTGGCTGTGGCTGCGAGCCGAGGATGTCGTCGACGAAGCCCTACGTGACCTGCGGAAAGGCAAGTTGGTAAGCATCCCCGCCTGGAAGTACAAGGTGGCGGTCGCCGGTCTGCGACACGCGCCGATCCGGCTGCTCCAGGCGGTCGCCCGCGACACCCGCAGCCGGATCGGTCGCGACGAGAACTGAGCCGTCGGTGCCCGCTCGCGCCGAAAGCTCCGTCGTCGGGCGTTGGCGCACCGCCTCCGGGTCGGTCGCTGAGCGTAGTCGAACATCGCCAACCGTCGGTTCCTCGCGGGGCTGATCAGGGAGGGCCGTGCACACGCCGTTCAGACTTGCGCAGTAACCTCTATCGCCATGGGGGACCACGACGACCTGCGTAAATTCATTACCGACCTGGCTGTGGTCCACGGACGGGTCGTGCTCTCCTCGGGGCGCGAGGCAGACTGGTACGTCGATCTCCGGCGTGTCACGCTCCATCACCAGGCCGCTCCGTTGGTCGGTCGGGCGCTGCTCGATCTCACCGCCGACTGGGAGTACGAGGCCGTCGGTGGGCTCACCCTGGGCGCGGACCCTGTCGCGCTCTCGATGCTGCACGCCGCCGCTCCGACCGGCCGCGCACTCGACGCCTTTGTGGTGCGGAAGGCGGGCAAGGCGCACGGTCTGCAGCGACGGATCGAGGGACCGGAGGTGGCCGGCCGCCGTGTGTTGGCGGTGGAGGACACGTCCACAACGGGCGGAAGTGTGTTGACCGCTGTCGAGGCGCTTCGTGAGGCCGGAGCCGAAGTCGTGGGCGTGGCGGTTATTGTTGATCGAGGCGCCGGCGACGCGGTGCGAGCCGCCGGATTGCCGTACAGGGCGGCCTATACGTTGGCTGACCTCGGCCTTGTGGCGTAAAAGTTTGCCGATTCGGATCTGCTGATATGCAGGCGGATCGATGCTGCTGGTGGAAGGATGGAATACGTGGGAACTGCGTTGGCCGAAATGACAATGCCTCAGATCTCGCCGCTTGCCGGTGAGCCGATCGAACGTGCCGATGCCGAGCGTCTCGCGGGGGTCCTCAAGGCCCTTGCGGATCCCGCCCGGTTGCGGCTGCTCAGCCTGATCCAGTCGGCCCCCGAGGGCGAGGCGTGCGTCTGTGACTTGACCGCGCCGCTCGGCCTCTCTCAGCCGACGGTCAGTCACCACCTGCGTATCCTCACCGAGGCCGGCTTGCTGGAGCGGGAGAAGCGCGGTGTCTGGGCGTACTACCGGCTGGTCCCGAGTGCGATCGCGACGATCGCCGACCTGCTGACCCCGCCGCGTAAGCGGGCCACCAAGAAGGCCCGCTGACATAGGCGCTGCGCACCGTCCCATGCCGGGGCGGTGTCCGGTGGCGAACCAGGGGTGGCGCCACCGGTAGGTGATACCTGCTCGTCCTCGGCCGCACCGCCGGAGGGCGGGCCTGACATGCCGACGGCCGACCCCCTCACCAGGGGGCCGGCCGTCGTCGTATCTCGGATCAGCGCTCCTGGCCGTGCCCCGGGTGCCGACGGTCGTGCGGGTGCTCGTCGTGGTCGAACTTCTCGCGTACCGCGTCGACCGCGCCCGCGGCGCTGGCCGCTGCGACCACCGCGACCGCCTCGCCGCGCTTGCGCGCCCGCCGGTCACGCAGGAACTCGAAGAAGATCGGCAGCACCGAGATCAGGATGATCAGGGCGACCACCGGCAGGATGTAGTGGTCGATCTTGTCGCCGATGGCCTTGTAGATCCGGTCGGCCAGCAGATAGCCGATCAGCAGGATGCCGTCCACCCAGAGCACCGCGCCGACGATGTTCCACATCAGGAACTGCCGAGCCGGCATGCCCAGCGCCCCGGCGACCGGGTTGAGGAACGTCCGCACGATCGGGATGAAGCGCGCCAGCACCACGGCCTTCGCCGGGCCGAACTTCTGGAAGTAGTACTCGGCCTTCTCGACGTACTCCTTCTTGAAGAGCCGCGAGTTGGGCCGCTCGAACATCCGCCGGCCGTACCGCGCGCCGAGCCAGTGCCCCAACTGGGCGCCGAGGATCGCGCAGATCGGCCCGCCGATCAGCAG
Source organism: Micromonospora sp. NPDC005237 (assembly GCF_040607775.1). NCBI lineage: Bacteria > Bacillati > Actinomycetota > Actinomycetes > Micromonosporales > Micromonosporaceae > Micromonospora > Micromonospora sp. NPDC005237. The sequence continues at coordinate 334,643 of NZ_JBEXHJ010000002.1, forward strand.
ACCGGCCAGCGAGAGCCGGGTGCCGTCACCGAAGATGGCGTCCGCCACCGGCGAGGCTGCCACGCCCGCGAGGAACAGCAGCGAGTCGCCGGGGAAGAAGAAGCCCACCAGCAGGCCGGTCTCGGCGAAGAGGATCACCCAGACGCCGACCAGCCCGAAGGTCTGCAACAGGTCCTTGGGATCGAGCGGGTTCAGGGCGACGCTCTCCGTGAGAGCACGGGTCTTCTCAGCTGTGTCCACGGCCACAAAGGGTACCGAAGCCCGGTGCCCGCACCGCGCCGGACCGGGCCCTACCACCCGCTGGCCGTAAACGACGGTGCCCCGCCGACCTGTGTGGTCGGCGGGGCACCGGTGGTGCGGGGTTGATCAGGCGACGAAGCGGGTCCGGCGGCGCTTGGCCACCAGGTAGCCGCCGACGCCCGCGGCGAGCAGCAGAGCGCCGATGCCGGCGATCAGGCCGGTCGACTGGCCGGTGATCGGCAGCGCGCCACCGTCATCCTCGCCGCCGCCCTGACCGCTGGCCGCGTTCACCAGGATCTTGGCGGTGTCGTTGGCCGGCTTCAGGTCCTCGTAGAAGCCGCCCTCGCACTCGCACGGCACGTTGACCTTGACCATGCCGGTGGCGTTGGCGATGACCTTGTCGATCCGGAACTTGAACTCGCCGGTCAGCTCCTCGCCGGCCGGGGCGAACGGACCGGGGTAGCAGCGGTAGGCGGCGGCACCCGGGGTGCCCGCCTCGTCCCACTCGGCGTCGTTGCCGGTCCGCGGTGCGCACTCGAACGGCACCTCGACGGCGGTGGTGCCCTTCGGGACCGTCACGTCGACGTAGGTCACGTCGGAGCCACTGCGGAAGTGGTCCAGCGTCGCCGGACCGTTGTTGCGGAAGCCGAGCGGGGCGGTCACCACCGCGCCCTTCTTGCCGGTGAGCGTGGCGCCGATGGCCTCCAGGTCAGCCCCGTTCTTGCCGGTGACCTGCACATTTACTGCGCCCCAGTTGTTGGACGGGTCGACGTCCGTCTGGAGGGCGCGGGCATTGCGCTTGCCGGGCATCGGGGCCAGTTCCAGGGTCTTGCCGGTGCCTTGGCGCGCTGCCGCGACGCCGGCCTCCCTGCGCGCACTGTTGAGTGCGTCAAGGTCTCCCGGGACCACCCACCGGACGTTGCTTTCCTGGCTCCCCGGTGCGTAGGTGTCCTTGGCGAGCTCGTAGTTGAAGGTCGCGGTCCTACCCTCGCCCGCCGGAATCTTCTCGTCGAATTCGCAGGCGAGCAGGTAGTCCTCTACATAGAAGCAGTTGTCGAACCGCTCCTTACTGCGGATGCCGTAGTCGGGGTCGAAGATCGCCACGACACCGTCGACAGTCGTCGTGCCGACGTTCTGGACCGAGAAGGGGGCCTTGAACGAGCCGCCCGGCGCCGCCTTCACCTCGACGTTGGGGCCAGCCGCGAGGTCCACGCCTTCGGCGATCCGGATCTGGGAGGTGGAGTCCGCAACCTCCTTGCCGCCAGCCCGGAGGCTGATCTTCAGCTCGCCGGTGTCCCCCGCGGCTGCCTTGTCGGTAGGGGCGATAACGACCCTCGACGGGAACCCGCCGAATTCCTCATCGACGACGAGCGGGGAATGTTCGATGCAGACCAACACCGCGTCGCCGTCGGCGGAACAGTCGTTGCCGGTGTCACCGGCCAAGGTGACCTTGCCGGCCAGCGAGCGGTAGTCGTAGCGGACGGTGACCTCGTTGAGCACGGCCGGCTCGGAGCCGAGCACGGTCGCTCCACGAACGACCCCGGCGGAGCCGGGGGCGACGGTGACGTTCTCGAAGAACATGTAGAACTCGGCCGCGGGCTCGGCGAGGGCCGGACTGGCGGAGGCGGCGACGAACGCGCCTGCGACGCCCAGGCCGGCGAGCCAGCGCCGGGTGGAGTGGGTGAGCATGAGGGGGATTCCTCCAAGTGGGGGATTCAGGTGCAGCCTGCGGATCTTAAGGAATCGCTAAGGTTCAGCGCCGCCCCTGATCACCGCCTGGTCGGCAAGACGAACCGAAAGGTTGATCACCGTCACCGCAACGTTCCACCGGCCCGCTCCCGTCATCTGAGGCAGGACCCCGGGAGGTGCAGTGACGTACGAGGAGTTCGCGGACACGCGACTTGCCCCGCTGCTGCGGTACGCGGTGATGCTCACCGGCGATCCGCACCAGGCGCAGGATCTGGTGCAGGAGACGATGGTCCGGGTCCAGCTGAACTGGCGGCGGGTCGTCCGCGCGGACTCACCCGAGCGGTACGTGCGCCGGATGCTCACCAACCAGTACGTCGACTGGAAGCGCGGCTCGTGGATGCGCCGGGTGCTGCTGCGCGGGGAGCCCGACGAGTCCCTGCCGGCGTCGGCCGACCACGCCCAGTCCGCCGTGGACCGGGACCAGATCTGGACCTGGCTGTCCCGGCTGCCACGCCGGCAGCGCGCCACCCTCGTGCTGCGCTACTACGAAGACCTACCCGACGCCGAGATCGCCGACATTCTCGGCTGCGCCGTCGGGACCGTACGTTCGTCCATCTCCCGGGCCCTGGCCACGCTCCGGGCCGAGTATGTGGAGGTTCGCTCATGATCGAGGATGACCTGCGGGCCGCCTTCGCCCGGCACGAGCCGCTGACCCCGCCGACCGGCCCGCTGCGCGCCGCCATCGACCGGCTGGCGATCGGCCGACGTCGGCGCCGACGCCGCTGGCAAGCCGGTGGCATCGCGCTGGCCCTGCTCGGGGTGCTGGGGCTCGGGGTGCCCCTGCTGACCCCGGAGCGCGCGGGGCCGCCGCCGACCGCCGAGCTGCTCGGTGAGTCGGGTCGGCCGACACCGACCGGCGCGCTGAACATTCTGCTGCTCGGCATCGACGGCGACGGCCGGACGGCGGCACGCGCGGACGCGGTCCTGTTGGTGCACATCCCGGCCGACCGCAGTCGCCCCTACCTGGTGTCGCTGCCACGTGACCTGGGGGTGCCGATTCCGGGCCAGGGGACCGACAAGCTGAACGCCGCGTTCCCGTTCGGCGCCGGGTTCACCCGCCCCGAGCTGACCAAGGGGTACGAACTGACTCGGCGTACGGTGGCCGAGCTGACCGGGGTCCGGGTGGACGCTGGCGTGGTGCTGACGTACCGCGCGGTGCGCTCGCTGACCGACGCCCTTGGCGGGGTGCCGGCCTGCCTGCCCGAGCGGGTGCGCTCCGTCCACACGAAGCGGGTCTTCCCGGCCGGCTGCCAACGTCTCGACGGCGCCGCGTCGGTCGACCTGCTCCGCCAGCGCTACGGTCTGCCCGAGGGGAGCCAGGACCGGGACCGCAACGCCCGGCTCTTCGCCGCCGGGCTGGTCCGCCAGACCACCGAGCAGGGCGTGCTCACCGATCCGGTACGCCTCGCCAAGCTGCTGACCACCGTCGGCCCGGACCTCGTCGTGTCACCCGACCGGGCCGCCATGCTGGACCTGCTGCGGCTCGCCTCCACGCTGCGATCGGTGGAGCCGGTCGGGATCGGCCTGCCGGTCGTCTGGCCGACCGGGAAGGACCGCTACCTGCGTACCGACCCGAGGCTCGCGCCGGAGTTCCTGACCGCGCTGCGGGAGGACCGGCTCGGCGACTGGACGGCCCGCCACCCGAAGCTGGTCGACGAAGCTCGTTGAGCCGTCAGCGGTAGTCGTCCTCGTCCCCGGTGACCACCCGGGCCTGCTCCATGGCGTCCCAGTCGTCGACCTCCATGCCGCGCTGCGGCTCGACGTCGACGTGGGCCGGGTCGACCACGGTGGCCTGCTCGACCGCGTCGGCCGGCTCCGCCTCGGGGTCGCGTTCGTCCGCGGCGAGGTGGTCGCCGGGGGTGAAGTCCTCATCGGGCTGACCCATGGTCCCTCCCGGGTTCTCGGGGCACGATTCTCACCACCGTACGGGCTGCGTCGGCGGCGCGCGCGGAAGCCGAGTCGGCGGAATCAACCCATGATGGCGCGAGCCGATGCCAGGATGGTGCCGTGGGCTTCCTCATCCGACTGGCGATCACCGCGGTCGCGTTGTGGGTGACCACGCTGATCGTGCCCGGCGTCGACGTGCACGGCCGTTCGGGTGGCAACACCGTGCTCACGCTGATCGTGGTGGCGCTCATCTTCGGCGTGATCAACGCGGTGCTCAAGCCGATCATCCGGGTGGTCGGCTGCGTGTTCTACCTGCTGACCCTGGGCCTGTTTGCGCTGGTGGTCAACGCGCTGCTCTTCCTGCTCACCGACCGGATCGCCCGCGGGCTCGACCTGCCGTTCCAGGTGGACGGCTTCTGGGCGGCGTTCTGGGGAGCGATCGTGATGACAGTGGTCACCTGGCTGATCAGCGTCATCGTGCCGGACCGTCTGGACACCCGGTGAGCGGCTGACACCCCCTCGGTTGGTCCTGCGCACCACACCTGCGGGATACTGCCGGGCGGAGGACAGCGCGGTCCGGCGCACAAGTGAACAACAGCGGCCAGCACGGCCGAGAGTGGTAAGTAAGGAGCGCATCACATGCCCATCGCTTCCCCCGAGGCCTACGCGGAGATGCTGGACCGCGCCAAGGCTGGCCGGTACGCGTACCCCGCGATCAACGTGACCTCCTCCCAGACGCTTAACGCGGCGCTCAAGGGCTTCGCCGACGCGGAGAGCGACGGCATCGTCCAGGTCTCCACCGGTGGTGCCGAGTACCTGTCCGGTCCCTCGATCAAGGACATGGTCACCGGCGCCGTGGCGTTCGCCGCGTACGCGCACGAGGTGGCCAAGAAGTACCCGGTCAACATCGCGCTGCACACCGACCACTGCCCGAAGGACAAGCTGGACAAGTTTGTCCGGCCGCTGATGGCCATCTCGCAGGAGCGGGTGAAGCGCGGCGAGCAGCCGCTGTACCAGTCGCACATGTGGGACGGGTCGGCCGTGCCGGTCGCCGAGAACCTGCAGATCGCCTCCCAGCTCCTCGACGAGGCCGCCAAGGGCAAGATCGTCCTCGAGATCGAGGTCGGTGTCGTCGGTGGCGAGGAGGACGGCGTCGAGAACGCCATCAACGACAAGCTCTACACCACAGTCGAGGACGGCCTGGCCATGGTCGAGGCGCTCGGCCTCGGCGAGAAGGGCCGCTACATGGCGGCGCTGACCTTCGGCAACGTGCACGGCGTCTACAAGCCGGGCAACGTCAAGCTCCGCCCGGAGATCCTGAACCAGATCCAGGAGGCGGTCGGCGCCAAGTACGGCAAGGACAAGCCGCTCAGCCTGGTCTTCCACGGCGGCTCGGGCTCCCTGCTGAGCGAGATCCGCGAGGCTCTGGACTACGGCGTGGTGAAGATGAACATCGACACCGACACGCAGTACGCCTTCACCCGGCCCGTCGCGGACCACATGCTACGCAACTACGACGGCGTGCTGAAGGTCGACGGCGAGGTCGGCAACAAGAAGCAGTACGACCCGCGTACCTGGGGCAAGGCCGCCGAGGCCGGCCTGGCCGCCCGGGTCGTCGAGGCGTGCGAGCACCTGCGCTCCACCGGCACCACGATGGCCAAGTAACGACGTTCCACCGACGGCCGGCTCTCCCTCGGGGAGCCGGCCGTCGTCGTCAGGTCGTCAACAGGCGGACGGCCTCGCGGACGTCGTCGGTGAGGTGGATCGTCGACGACAGGTCACCGAACGGGGAGGCGGCCAGCAGTGGGCGCAGCAGCGCCTCGACCGGCAGCTCACGAGTCCAGTAGTCGCGGTCCAGGAAGATGTACGCGCCGCTGGCGCCGTCGGTGCCGTAGTAGGTCTTGGTGGCCGCCTGGAACACCTCCTGCACCGTGCCCGCCCGTCCCGGCGCGAAGACGATGCCGCCCCGGGCGAGCCGCAGGATGGTGTCCTCCCGGATGGCGTTCGAGAAGTACTTCGCGATTCGCCCCGCGAACAGGTTCGCCGGCTCGTGCCCGTACAGCCAGGTCGGGATGGCCAGCCCTCCGGCCCGCGCCCACCCGGCGTCCCCGGCGCGCTGGCGGGGCACGCCCGCGTACCGCTGCCGGACCGTCAACGCCACGGCCGTGTACCGGTGGTGGTCGGTGAAGTCGGGCGCGGTGGCCAGCAGGTCGATCGCCGCGGTCAGGTCCGCCGCCGGCCGGTCCGCCAGGTACGCGCCGAGGTTCGCCGCCTCCATCACCCCGGGACCACCGCCGGTCACCACCAACCGGTCGGCCCGCGCCAGCTCCCACCCCAGCACGGCCGCCATCCGGTACGCCGCACTGCCGCGCCGCACCGCGTGACCGCCCATGATGCCCACCACCGACTGCGGCCCGTACCCGCCCAGCCAGGCGCGGGTGGCGTCGGCGAGCGCGTTGTCCACGCCATGGTCGTGCAGCCGCTGACCGAGCGCCTCCTTCACGTCCGGCAGCGCGCCCCCGTGCGCCCGGTAGTGCTCGTACACCCGGGTGTCGTACATCCCGGCGAACCCGCCCTCGGCGAACCCGGCGGCCAGGTCGTCCGGGGTGTAGAGGTGCGCCGGCTGGGTCGGGTACGGCAGCCCGGAGAACGGCGGCACCACGTTCGCGCCCCGCCGGACCAGGTCGGCGCCGACCTCCCGGGAGGCGAACCGGCAGCCGACGAAGAGGGTGCCGGTGACCTCGACGCCGGTCAGGTCGGGCACCGGGGCGAGGTCGAGGCGCAGGCCCTGCACGGTCAGCCCGGTCAGGCGGCCGGTGACCAGCTGCCGGTCGAACTCGTCCCGGGTCTGGATCTCGTCGGCGTGCAGGTGCGGCTCGATGACGTCCGTGGGAGGTGGGGTCGGCACCCGGCCATCCTGCCCCTTCGGTGGGGCCTGCCAAACCCCGGGCGGGGTGGAAGCGACAGGAGCCCGGTGGTCGTGGCCACCGGGCTCCTGCGTAACCGGGTCCTGGGGAGGCTCCGGACCATTAGTTGTAATGGAAAACACCTGGCGGCGGCATAGGCCGCAGGCGTGATGAACTCCTCAGCCGTTCAGCGGAACGTGTCGGCCGACCCGCTCGCGTGTCGCCCTGTCCAGCGGGTTGAATGGGGCGATGCAGAACCTTTTGCCGGAGCCACCGGCCACCCTCCTGCCCGCGAACGACGAGGCCGACGCCGCCCTGGCCGCCGCCCAGGAGGCCGGCACCGATGAGGCGTTCGCCGAGGTGGCGGCCCGCTTCCCGACCTACAGCGCCGCCTGGGCGGAGCTCGCGGCCCGGGCGTTCGCGGCCGGTGCGGTGGTGACGGCGTACGCGTACGCCCGCACCGGCTACCACCGTGGCCTGGACCAGCTCCGCCGCAACGGCTGGAAGGGCCACGGGCCCGTGCCGTGGTCGCACGAGCCCAACCGGGGCTTCCTCCGCTGCCTGTACCTGCTCTCCCGGGCCGCCGACGAGATCGGCGAGGCCGACGAGGCGGCCCGCTGCGCCCAGTTCCTGCGCGACTGCGACCCGGCCGCGGCGGACGCGCTGGCCAGCAACTGACACCGCCGTCGAAGGCCGGCCCGGAGTCGGGCCGGCCTTCGACTGGCTACAACCCTTCCGCGACCGCGGCGGCGATCTTCAACCAGGCGTCGCGGGTGGCCGAGGAGAGCGCGCCGTACCGGATCGGCTCGCCGCTGTCGATGAGTCGCTCGTACGGCGCCAGCAGCACCGCCCTGGTTCGGGCAGCGAAGTGCTCCTGGATGGCCGGAAGGTCGATCTCCTTGCGCGACGGCGGCATCGACACCACCGTCACCGCCTGCCGGACCAGCCGCTGCCGGCCGCTCTGCTCCAGGTGGTCGAGCATCCGGGCGGCCGTCTCCGCCGAGTCGTTACGGGCCGACATGGTGACCACGAGCTGGTCGGTGGCGTCCATCGACGCCTGCCAGTTCTGCGCCCGCACGTTGTTCCCGGTGTCCACGAAGATCAGCTTGTAGAACCGGCTGACCACCTCGCGGATCTCGGCGAACGCGGCAGCGGTCAGCATCTCGCCACCGGTCGCCGACTCGTCCGAGGCCAGGACGTCGAACATTCCCTCGCCCTGCGAGCGGACGTACTGCGACAGGTCACCGACCCGACCGTGCGCGCCCTGGAACTGCCCGAGGTCGCGCAGCATGTCCCGCACCGTGCGGGAGTGGAAGTCCTGCTGGGCCCGCATGCCGAGCGTGCCCTGGGTCTCGTTGTTGTCCCAGGCCAGCACGTAGCCGCCACGCTTCTGCCCGAACGTCATGGCCAGCAGCAGGATGGCCACCGTCTTGCCGGCGCCGCCCTTCGGGTTGACCACGGTCACCTGCCGCAGTCCGCCGAAGTTGCGGCGCACCATCTCGATGTCCCGCTTGAGCTCCTGCTCGTGCCGCCCCGGCGAGAGCCGGAGCAGACCCATCTTGTTGACCACCGCGCGTACGCCCATGGTCGCCACCGGGTCGGCGGGCCGTACCTGCCGGCGGCGGGCGAAGTCCTCGGCCGTCGGCGCGGCCGTGGTCTCCGGAGTCCAGGTGGCGTCCGGGTAACCGGTGGCCGGCACCCGCGCCACCGGGTCGGTCTCCTGGTACTGCTGAGGCGGTGCCGGTGGAACCGCGGCCGCGCCCTGCTGCCAGGGCGGCGGATACCAGCCCGGCGACGGCGGGAACGGCCCCGGCGGCGGGGTCGCCACCGCGCCCTGCTGCGGCGGCTCGACCGGTGCCGGGCCGGCCTGGCCGGGAATCGTCGGCGAGTACGTCTGACCGGCGTAGGTCTGGCCGGCGTACGTCTGCCCCGCTCCGGTGCCCTGGTCGACGGCGGGCGGTGGCGGTGGGACGGGCGGCGCGGGAATCGGCGGCGGCGCGACGGTGGCCTGGTCCTCGGCCGACGGGGGCGGGCTGGCCGGCCGCTGCGGCGGATACGCCCAGGGCGACTCGGTTGCCGGCCGTGCCGCCCCGACGGCAGGGCCGTCCTCCCCGGCACCGGCTGCTCCGCCAGCCTGCGGCACCGGCACCGGCACCGCCGCTGCCGGGCCTGCGATGCTCGGACCTGCGGTGGTCGGGCCTGCGGTGGTCGGCCCTGCGGTGGTCGGGCCTGCCGTGCTGGGATCTGCCGTCACCGGACCTGTGGCGGGCGGGCCTGCCGGGGTCGGTCGGTCGGTGGGCGTGGCTGCTGCCGCCGGGCGGTCCAGGGAGAACGGCAGGTCCAGGTCGACGCCGCCCGACGCGACCGGCGGGTCGGTGACCGGACCTGGGACAGGCTCGTCGGCCGGCGCCGCTCCGGGTGCGGTGCCCGTCGCCCCGGTTGCGGTGCCCGTCGCTAAGGCTGGGGTGCCCGTCGCTCCGGCTGGGGTGGCCCCCGACAGCGTGCCGGTGGCCGGAGTGCCGGAGGTCGGCGGCGACGTGTCAGCACCTGGCCCGACGAGAGCACCCACGGCCGGCGGAACCGGTGCAGTCGACGGAACGGGTGGTGCGGGCGGAGTGGCCGGCGCCGGTGGCGCGGGCGGCGTCGGTGGAGTGGCCGGCGCGTCGGCCGGCGGCCAGCTCGGCTGCGCCGGTGCCCAGCCCGTACCCGCCCCGCTCGGGCCGGTGGCCCCCCAGCCGCTCGGCGGCGGCACCGCCCCGGTCAGGGACGGGTAGTCCGACGGAGACGGCGGCGGCAGGGCTGCGGCGCCCGGCTGCCCGGGAACCGGCGGACGGCCGGTCGGCGGCGCGGTCACCGGCGGCGTGACGGCCGACGACGGCGCGGACGGCGGTGGGCCGTCCCGCCGCTCGGCGACCGCCGCCCACGGCGGCACCACGTCACCCGCGCCCCGCTCGGCCGGATCCGGCGGCCAGAGTGGTTCGATGTCCCGCTCCGGCACCGGCTGCTGGCCGGGCACCTGCGCCCGGTCGGCGTTCTTGTCCATTACGGTTCCTCCCCAGTCCTCCTGCGAGGATAGGCCCACCGGCCGATCGGGGCCGATCGGCGCAGTCGGGGTCAGACCACCCAGACCGCCCAGGCACCCGGTTCGATCCACCAGGAGCGCTTGCGGGTCAGCTCACCCTCGACGCCATCGTCGAGGTAGGGCACCTTTCCCTCCCGGGGCAGCACCGACACGGCCCGTCCCCGGGCCCGCCGCACCTCCAGGCGTACCCGCTTGCGTCCCAAGGCCGAGCGGACGACCACCGGGACGGCCACCGCTACCTCGACCTGGCCGTCGGCCGGGTCCGGCGCGGCCAGCAGCGTCACGTCGTCGAGCGACGCGTACCCGCCGGCATTTCCGATCGCGCAGGCCAGCAGCGGTTCGTCGCCGTCGGTGAGGATGGAGTCGTCCACCTCCACCCGGGCCCGCCAGTGCAGCGGGCGGCCCGCGTCATCGGCGGCGCCGAGCAGAGCGCCGTCCAGGGTCACCGAGCCGCCGTCGTTGCGCAGCAGGTCCAGCCGGCGTGGCGTGCCGTCCAACACGGCGGCGGCCACGGCCGCCGGGTCGCGGGGCAGCCCGAGCTGCGCGGCCAGGTCCCGGTGGGTGCCGCCGCGCGCTGGGTCGAGAGGGAGTACGGCGACCGGCGGCAGGTCGGGCAGGGTCCGGTCACCACGCAGGTCAGCCGGACGGCGGCTCGGCGGTGGGGCGTACCGCCGGACGAGCCGGCGCAGCACGGCGCGCAACTGCGCGTCGCTCGCCGTGGCGACGACCAGCCGGGTCTTGCCGTCCGAATCCGGCCAGGTGAGACCGTCCGGGCGGGCCGGACCGTCGAGCTGGGCCAACACCGCGTCGATCTCCGCGTCCGAGCGGGCGGTGACCGTCTGCACCCGGGCGCCCCGGGCGGTCAGGGCGTCGGCGCAGGCCAGCACCGGCACCCGGGGCCGGTCGGTGGCGCACCGGTCGGCGTCACCCGGCGTCCCGCCAGGGTCGGTGCCGGCGTCGGTCGCCGTGCCAGCGTCAGCCCCCTTGACGGCGGTGTCGGTTCCGGTCGCGCCGCCGCAGCAGGCCCCGCCGCTGCCGCAGCCCCCGGGAGCGTCGCGCTCCGATGAGAGGGTGAGCAGCACCACGTCGTACACGGAAGGAGCCTCCTGCCTCTCGACGCGACCCCTGCCGGTCGCGCCGTCACTACTTGTTAACCTGACACCCCGGGCTCGCCAACCGGTCGCCACCTGGCACCCGAGCCTTCTGGAGGCGGAAAAGATGCCAGCGATCGTGCTCATCGGCGCTCAGTGGGGCGACGAGGGCAAGGGCAAGGTTACCGACCTGCTGGGTGAGCGGGTCGACTACGTCGTGCGCTACTCCGGCGGCAACAACGCCGGCCACACGGTGATCACTCCGGACGGGCAGAAGTACGCGCTGCACCTGATGCCGTCCGGGGCGCTCTCGCCGAGCGCGATGATCGTCATCGGCAACGGCGTGGTGGTCGACCCGAAGGTGCTGCTCGCCGAGATCGACGGTCTCGCCGAGCGTGGCGTGGACGTGTCCCGGCTGCGGATCTCGGGTGACGCGCACCTCATCATGCCGCACCACCGGGCGCTGGACCGGGTGGTCGAGCGGTACCTCGGCTCGTCCCGGATCGGCACCACCGGCCGGGGCATCGGCCCGGCGTACGGCGACAAGGTCGCCCGGATGGGCATTCGGCTCCAGGACCTGCTCGACCCGGGCATCCTGCGCAAGAAGCTGGAACTCGCGCTGCGCGAGAAGAACCAGATGCTGTTCAAGGTCTACAACCGCAAGGCGATCGACCTTGAGGCCACCGTCGAGGAGTACCTGGAGTACGCGGAGCGGCTCAAGCCGTACATCGCCGAGACCCGGGCCATGCTCTGGGACGCGCTGGACCGCGGCGAGACGGTGCTCCTGGAGGGCGCCCAGGCCACCATGCTGGACATGGACCACGGCACGTACCCCTTCGTGACGTCGTCCAACCCGACCGCCGGTGGCGCCTGCGTGGGCGCCGGCATCCCGCCGACCGCGATCAACCAGGTGATCGCGGTGAGCAAGGCGTACACCACCCGGGTCGGTTCGGGGCCGTTCCCGACCGAACTGTTCGACGCCAACGGCGCGCACCTGCGCAAGATCGGCGCGGAGTACGGCACCACCACCGGGCGGGAACGCCGGTGCGGGTGGTTCGACGCGGTCGTGGCCCGGTACGCCTGCCGCCTCAACGGCGTCACCGACCTGGTCATCACCAAGCTGGATGTGCTCACCGGGCTGCCCAAGGTGCCGATCTGCGTCGGCTACGAGATCAACGGCAAGCGCGTCGACGACATGCCGATGAGCCAGACGGACTTCCACCACGCCACGCCGGTGTACGAGGAGCTCGACGGGTGGTGGGAGGACATCACCAAGGCCCGCACCGTTGACGAGCTGCCGGAGAACGCCCGCCGCTACATCGCCCGCGTCGAGGAACTCTGCAACACCAGGGTCAGCGTCATCGGCGTAGGCCCAGGCCGAGAAGAAAACGTAGTCCAACACCCCCTCCTCCCCTAACCCCCCCACCCACCCCCCACCCCCGGGCCCCGACCCCGCCTGGCGCCCCCGCCCCCTTCGCCTCGGTGATCAAGAGCTTTGCGTCAGATTCGCGCGAGACTTTGACGCAAAGCTCTTGATCACCGGCGCGATGCGGGGCGGTGGGTGGGGTGGACAGTAGGATGCTCGGTTGTGCGGGTTCTTTTGGTGGGTGGTGGTGGGCGGGAGCATGCGCTCGCGCTCGGGTTGGCACGCGATCCGGCTGTTTCGGCGCTGATTGCCGCGCCTGGTAATCCGGGGATCGCCTCGGTTGCCGAGGTGCGGGCCGTGAACGCCTCCGATCCGGCCGCTGTCGCCGCGCTCGCCGTGGAGACTGCCGCTGACCTGGTGGTGATCGGGCCGGAGGCGCCGCTCGTGGCCGGTGTCGCCGACGCGGTACGTGCCAAGGGCATCGCCGTGTTCGGCCCGTCGGCCGAGGCCGCCCAGCTGGAGGGCTCCAAGGCGTTCGCCAAGGACGTGATGACCGCCGCCGGTGTGCCGACCGCCCGGGCGTACGTCTGCACGGACGAGGAGACCACCGCGCGGGCGCTGGACGAGTTCGGCGCCCCGTACGTGGTGAAGGACGACGGTCTGGCCGCCGGCAAGGGCGTGGTGGTGACCGACGACCGATCCGCCGCGTTGGCGCACGCCGCGGAGTGCGGCCGGGTGGTGGTCGAGGAGTTCCTCGACGGTCCGGAGGTCAGCCTGTTCGTGGTCACCGACGGCGAGGCGGCGCTGCCGCTGCTGCCCGCGCAGGACTTCAAGCGGATCGGCGACGGCGACACGGGCCCGAACACGGGCGGCATGGGCGCGTACGCGCCGCTGCCCTGGGCCCCGCCCGGCCTGGTCGACGACGTCATGCGCGACGTGGTCCACCCCACCCTGGCGGAGTTGCGCCGTCGGGGCACGCCGTTCGCGGGCCTGCTCTACGTGGGCCTCGCGATGACGACCACCGGCCCTCGGGTGATCGAGTTCAACGCGCGCTTCGGCGACCCGGAGACCCAGGTCGTGCTCGCCCTGCTGGAGACCCCGCTGGGTGGGCTGTTGCACGCGGCGGCCACCGGAACGCTGGCCGAGCACCCGCCGCTGCGCTGGCGCGACGGCGCGGCGGTGACCGTGGTGCTCGCCGCGCAGGGCTACCCTGCCGCGCCGCGCACCGGCGACGTGATCACCGGCGCGGACCGGCCGGGCATCATCCACGCGGGCACCGCCCGCCGGGCGAGCGACGGCGCGTTGCTCTCCGCCGGCGGCCGGGTCCTCTGCGGTACGGCCACCGGCCCCGACCTGGCGGCCGCCCGGGATGCGGCGTACGCGCTGGTGGACGGGGTGGAGCTGGCCGGCTCGCAGCACCGCACCGACATCGCCACCGCCGCGGTCGAAGGCCGGATCACGATCCCGACCTGAGGGTCCCGCCTCAGCCGTAGTAGCGGCGTAGTTCCCGGGTGAGCACCTTGCCGGTGGCGTTGCGGGGCAGGTACTTCACGAAGACCACGTCCCGGGGTACGGAGAACCTGGCCAGGTAGTGCCGGACGTACTCACGGACCGCCTCGGGGTCGAGGGTCTCGCCGGGGTGCAGGGCGAGGAACGCGGCCAGTCGCTGGCCGTACTCGGGGTCGGGTACGCCGATCACGGCGGCCTCGCGTACCTGCGGCAGTTGGGCGAGCAGGTCCTCCACCTCGGACGGGAACACGTTCTCGCCGCCGGAGACGATCATGTCGTCGGCCCGGCCGTCGACGAAGAGCAGCCCGTCGGCGTTGAGCCGGCCGAGGTCGCCGGTGTCGAGCAGGCCGTCCCGGGTCTCCCGGCTGGCACCGGAGGTGTAGCCCTCGAAGAGCATCTCGTTGCCGACGAAGATGCGGCCGACCCGACCCTCGGGTATCGGCTGACCGTCGTCGTCGAGAATTTCCAGGCGGGTGCCGTGCGGCGGCCGGCCGGCAGCGGTGGGTGCCTGGCGCAGGTCCGGTGGGCCGGCGATGGACGCCCAGGAGACCTCGGTGGAGCCGTAGAGGTTGTAGAGGACGTCTCCGTACACGTCCATGAACTTCGGGGCGAGCCCACCCGGCAGGGCCGATCCGCTGACCGCGACGACCTTGAGCGGGGGGCGCGGGTCCGGTGGGGGCACTTCCAGCAGCCGTTGGAGCATCACGGGTACGGCGAAGAGGGCGTCGCACCGGTGTGCCACCAGGGCGGCGATCGTGGCGGCCGGGTCGAAGCGGCGGTGCAGCACGATGGTGGCCCGCAACGCGAAACAGACCTGCAGGGCGGCGAATCCCCAGGTGTGGAAGATCGGGGCGGCGATCAGCACCCGGTCCTTGGCGTGCAGCGGGATGCGGTCGATGATGGACACGAGCGGCCCGAAACCGCTGGGTGTGGGCCGGCGGGCGCCCTTGGGCGCGCCGGTGGTGCCCGAGGTGAGCACGATGATCCGGCCGTCGCGCTCCGGTGGGTGCAGCTCGCCGGGCAGCGCCCCGGCCACCAGCTCCTCGCGGGCGCGTTCGTCGAGGCGGGGCAGCTCGGCGGGGAGGCCGAGGACCCGTTCGGCGAACTCGTCGTCGTGCACCAGCAGCCGCAGCCGCTGCTCCTCGGCGACGGTGGACAGTTGGGCGGCGGAGAGCCCGGTGTTGACCAGGACCGCGTCGACGCCGAGCAGGGTCGCCGCGACGATGGTCTCGATCAGCCCGTGGTGGTTGCGGCACAGCACGCCGATCCGGTCGCCGGCCTGTACGCCGAGCCCGGACCGCATCGACCGGGCCATGCGTTCGGCCCGGTCGAGGAGCGCCTGGTAGGTCAGCTCGACGCCGTCCTCGTCGATGATCGCCGGCCGGCCAGGGTCGCGGGCGGCTGCCTGGCGCAGTTCGCCGGCGAGACTCCACCCCCAGGTGCGCAACGCGTTGAGCTGTGAGGCGATCCGGATCGGGCGGCCGGGGGTGAGCAGGCCGCGCCGGGTCAGCGTGGCGACGACGAACGGCAGGTCCATGCCGCAGACCTCCTTGGGGTGGTACGCGGACGGGAAGTGGGATTCCCATCCGGCAGGGCGTCTTCCTTGATCATGCACCCGACGCGGCATCAGGCCCAGCCGGCGTCGGCATGGGGTGACGAAGACGGCACGGATAGGTAGGACGCCGCCCCTGGCCCGACCGGCAGTCGGGCCAGGGGGTGGCTGACCGGAGGCTCAGCGGATCTGCATGCCGGAGATCGCCCGGGAGATCACCAGTCGCTGGATCTCGGACGTACCCTCGAAAATGGTGTAGATCTTGGCGTCGCGGTACCAGCGTTCGACGGGGTGGTCGCGCAGGAAGCCGGCCCCGCCGAGCAGCTGCACCGCCTTCTCGGTGACCGACACCGCCACCTCGCCGGCCTTGAGCTTGGACATCGAGCCCTCGCCCGCGGTGAACGGGCGGTTGTTGCGGCCCATCCAGGAGGCCCGCCAGACCAGCAGCCGAGCCGCGTCGATCTCCATCCGCATGTCGGCCAGCGCGAACGCGACCGCCTGGTTCTCGATGATCGGCCGTCCGAACTGGACGCGGTCCTTCGCGTAGTCCAGGGCGTACTCGTAGGCGGCCCGGGCCACGCCGAGCGCCTGCGCGCCGACCGTGGGTCGGGACAGCTCGAAGGTGCGCATCGCGGCCTGCCCGCTGGCCCGTTGCCCGGTGCGGGCGCGGTCCAGGCGTTCCAGCAGGGCGTCCCGTCCGCCGAGCAGGCAGCGGCCGGGCACGCGTACCCCGTCGAGGAAGACGTCGGCGGTGTGTGACGCGCGCAGGCCGAGCTTGCGCAGCTTGCGGGTCGCGGCCAGGCCGGGGGTGCCGGGCGGTACGACGAACGCCGCCTGGCCTCGGGAGCCGAGCGTGGGGTCGACCGAGGCGGTGACCACGTGCACGCCGGCGATGCCGCCGTTGGTGGCGTACGCCTTCTGGCCGTTCAGCACCCACTCGTCGGTGGCCTCGTCGTAGACGGCCCGGGTGCGCATCGCGCCGACGTCGGAGCCGGCCTCGGGTTCGCTGGTGCAGAACGCGGCGACGGCTGGGGAGTCGACGTCGCCGAAGCACTGCGGCACCCACTCGATCATCTGTTCGGGGGTGCCGGCGCCGTAGATGGCGGCGACGGCGAGCGAGGTGCCGAAGATGCTCAGGCCGATGCCGGCGTCACCCCAGAAGAGTTCCTCGCTGGCGATGGGCAGGGAGAGTCCGGTCGGGTCTGCCCAGCAGGTGGCGAGGAACTCGAAGCCGTAGAGGCCGACCTTGGCGGCCTCCTGGATCACCGGCCACGGGGTGTCCTCGCGCTCGTCCCACTCGGCGGCGGCCGGGCGCACGACCTCGGCGGCGAAGCCGTGCACCCAGTCGCGTAGATCCCGCTGTTCCTCGTTCAGGTCAAGCGAGAACTCAGCCATGTCAGGCCTTGGGGATGTCGAACAGGTTGGCGATGTTGGCGGCGAGGCCGAGGTCGCCCTTCGCCTTCAGCTTGCCGGTCATGAACATCATCACCGGGTTGGCGCCGCCGGAGACGATCTTCAGGAACTCCACCGGGCCCATGGTCAGGCTCAGCTTCGGGTCGTGCTGCGGAGTCTCGTTCACCTCGCACTTGCCGTCGGCGATGACCACCTCGTAGGTGTCGCTGCCGCCGTCGGGACGACCGGTGATGATCCAGTGGATGACCGCGTTGGTGGAGCCGGCCCGGTCCGCGCGGAACAGCGACGGCATCCGGCCGAAGACCTCACCGAGGACCTTGCCGCGCAGGTCACCGGACATCACCTGGGCGATCTTGTCGTCCGGGGTGGACTTGACCAGCTGGGCGAACTCCTTGGGGCCGACGTTGGCGAAGGTGGCCGGGTCGAAGTCAGTCATGAGATGCGCCTTCCGGGAAGATTTACCTACTCGTGCGTAACCCTACGCACGAGTAGGTATGCTCGCAAGGTGTCCAGTGTCCCCGCCTTCAGGCGCCTGCCCCGCGCCGTCCGCGAGCAGCAGATGCTCGACGCGGCCGTGAAGGTCTTCTCCCGGCGTGGCTTCCACGCCGCCAGCATGGACGAGATCGCGGAGGACGCCGGCATCTCCAAGCCCATGGTGTACGCGTACCTCGGGACGAAGGAGGAGCTGTTCGTCGCCTGCCTGCACCGGGAGGGCACCCGGATGATGCAGGCCATCGCCGGTGCCGCCGCCCCCGACCTGCCGGCCGACGAGCGGCTCTGGCATGGGCTGCGGGCGTTCTTCGGCTTCGTGGGCGCGCACCGGGACGGCTGGGCGGTGCTCTACCGGCAGGCCCGGGGCGAGCAGCCGTTCGCCGGCGAGCTGGCCACCATGCGGGCCCGCCTGGTCGAGGTGGTCGCCGGGATGCTCGACCACGCGCTGCGCGCCGAGGGCCGCGAGATCGCCGCCCTCGACCTGGAGGTCGTCGCGTACGCCCTGGTCGGCGCGACCGAGTCACTGGCCGACTGGCTCGCGGACCACCCGGACGCCGACCCGGAGAAGACGGCCACCCGGATGATGAACGTGGCCTGGCTCGGCGCCGCCCAACTGCTGCACGGCGTCACCTGGCGTCCGCCGGCCGACCTGCTGTGAGGGGCTGTCAGGTCGGTCCGCCCGGCCAGTTGCGGGCGGCGGCGCGGCGGTGCGCCCGGTGGCGCAGCCAGCGGACGGCCTCGATACCCAGCGTGACGAGCACCGAGAGGCCGATTCCGGCGAGGACGCCCTTGACGGGGTGGCGCGCGAAGGCCAGCCCACCGAAGTAGCCGAGCAGTCCGCAGTACACGGCCCAGGTGACCGTCGCGATCACGTCGTAGAGCAGGAACGACCGGCGGGGATACCGCACCGCGCCCATGGTGAGGGTGACCGCGGTCCGGCCGCCCGGCAGGTAGCGGGAGGTGGTCAGGATCAGCCCGCCGCGCCGGTTCAGCGCACGGCGGGCCCACTCGGAGCTGGCCCGCCGTCGGCTCCCGTCGGGAAACCCGGCGAGCCGGTTCGCGCCGCCACCGCGCCCGATGGCGTACGAGATGTGGTCGCCGACGCAGGCGCCCACCGCGGCGACGGCGATCACCGCCGCCAGGTTGGGGCTCCCGCCGGTGGAGAGCACGGCGGCGGTGATGACGGCCGCCTCGCCGGGTACGGCCGGAAAGAACGCGTCGACCGCCGTGAGCCCGAAGATCAGCAGGTACACCCACGGCGAGGTGATCAGCTGTCGGAGCAGGTCGAGGGCGGCGTCCATGCCCTCATGCTCGCCGGGTGCGAGCCGCCCGGTGGGCCGAGTCGGCGGATCACCCCCTTCGGTCCCGGGCGTCAGGCCGAGCGCACCAGGGCGGGTGGGGCGAGCAGCGGGCCGTGCGGGGTCTTGTCGTCGGCGGTGGGGCCGTGCGAGGCGAGCACCACAGCTGCGCCCAGCTCCGCGCCCACCGCCTCCTTCCAGTCCGTCGGCGGGTCGTCGTACAAGGGTCGGGAGCGCAGCAGGCGGTCGGTGAGCGCGGCCTGTCGGTCCAGGTCGCCGGGTGGGCCGGGGTCGAGCCGGTCGGTGGTGTCGTAGCGGCGGCAGATCCGCAGCTCGGGTCCGGCGAGGTCGAGGTGGGTCAGCGCCAGGCCGTCCACTCCGCCGGCCGCGGCGAGGGCGTACCGGTGGGCGACCGCGTCGAAGTGGCCGAACCGGAACCGGCCCTGCCAGGGGTTGGTCGGGTTGTGCGGGTCGGCCAGCGGCAGGGCCGGGTCCTCGGTCACCAGCGGGCCGGGCCCGTGTCGGGTGGTGACGGTCCGCAGCACGCCGATCCGGGTCAGGTCGCCGGACCGACCGGCCTCGGCGAGCAGGCTGTCGGCGTTGGCGAACGTGGTGGTGCTCCACGTCGTGTACGGGTGGAAGCCGTGCCACTCGTCGAGCAGCACCCCCTGCGCGCCCTCGAAGACGCAGGTGCCGGCACGCAGCGCCCGGGCGAGCCAGCTCCGGTCGACGACCGCGACCCGTGCGGCGAACCCGGTGAACGCGGGCAGGCAGTCGTCGACCGGTGGCGCGTCCAACGGGCCGAGTTCGGCGGTCAGCCGGTCCCGCAGGGCGGTCAGCCGGCGGCGCAGCAGCGCGGGGCGGTGGCAGTCGGCGACGCGGGGCGCGTCGTCGGGGTGGGCGAGGCCGTACGCGACGGCCTCACCCACCCCCAGCCCGCAGGAGCCGTGCCGGTCGGCTCCCCGGGCGATCTCCCGGGCGCGGTTGGCGGCCCGGTGGTACGGGGTGGCGAGCAGCGCGTGGGCGTCGACGGTCAGCCGGTCCAGCGCGTCGGGCACCCCGATCGTGGCGAGATGGTCGGCCTCGGCGGCCAGTGCCAGCGGGTCCACCACCACGTGCCGGGACAGGTGCGTACCGACGCCGGGATGGAACGTGCCCGCGCCGAGCTGCGCGAACGTGTGGTGCCGCCCGTCGCGCAGCACGACGGTGTGCGCCGCCTGCGCGCCCCCGTTGAAGCGGACCACCGTGTGCACCGGGCGGGTGGCGCAGAGCCAGTCCACGACCGTGCCCTTGCCGGCGTCGCCGAAGCCGAGGTCGACCACCGCCACGTGCCTCACAGCCTCCTCACCCCGCCGGTGGTGTCGCGGAACGCCGGCAGGGTCGACACCTCGGCCCGCCGCCCCCGGCCGAGGCGGGCCAGGGCCTTCGAGACGGTGCCGGTGGCGCTGGAGCCGGCGTGGTCCAGGTGGCGCAGGCCCTCGTCCAGGTCGATGGCCTGCTCGCCGAGGCCGATGGTGAGCGCGATGGTCTCGCAGACGGCGTCGAGGTCGTCGAGCACGACAGCGTTCTGCCCGAGCAGATCCCGCCAGAAGTCGAGCACCTTCGCGTTGCCGGCGTAGTGGCTGCCGGCGGGGAGCAGGTAGTAGGTGTCCCAGCGGCGGGTCACCTCGTCGACGACCTGCCGCAGCGGCACGTCCTGCGCCAGGTCGTCGCCGATCAGGCCGGCCACCTCACGAGCCTTCACCTGCGGGTACGCCAGCTCGTCGCCGATGATGAACAGGTAGCCGCGCCGGCCGCGCTTCTCCCAGTTGTCGGTGACGGTGTGCCGGGCCATGAAGTACAGGGCCAGCTCGTACGACTCGCTCATCTGCCCGCCGCCACCGCCTTCGAGGACGATCCGAGGACGGTGACCCGCCGGGCCCGCCACCGGGTGGTGACGTGGATGAACGCGTCGAGGGCTTCGGCGCGTACCGCCGGGTCGGTCGGCAGGCGGTCGGGGTGCAGGGCCGCGACCAGCTCGCGGTAGCGGCGGGCCGGCTGGTCGGCGCCGAACAGATCGGCGTCGGTGCGGGCGGCCGCGACCAGGCCGATGGCCTCCGCGGCCCTCACCGCACCGTCTCCTCGCGGGCGGGGCGCAGCAGCGCCGGGTGCAGCAGGCGGGCGTCGCCGGCCCGGTAGAGCCGTGCGCGCGGGCCACCTCGGGCACCGCCGCGCTCGGTGCTGGCGCCGGTGCTCTCCACGAAGCCCGGCACGGAGAGCACCTTGCGGTGGAAGTTGCCGGCGTGCAGCGGGTGCCCCCAGACCGTCTCGTAGACGGCGCGCAGCTCGCTGATCGTGAACTCGGCGGCGAGGAAGCGGGTGGCGAGCGGGGTGTACTCCAGCTTGGACCGGGCCCGCTCCAGCGCGTCGTCGATGATGCGGCCGTGGTCGAAGGCGAGCTGCCGGCTGGTCAGCGCGGTCACCGGCAGCCAGATCGCCTCGTCGGCGTCGGTGCCGGCGGCCGGGTCGGGCAGGTCGGGGGCGAACGCGAGGTGGGCGATCGAGACGACGCGCATCCGCGGGTCACGGTCGGGGTCGCCATAGCTGCCCAACTGCTCCAGGTGTACGCGCCGGAGCCCCTCCCCGCCGAGCCCGGTCTCCTCGGCCAGCTCCCGTCGAGCGCCGGCGGTCAGGTCCTCGTCGGGGCGGACGAAGCCGCCGGGCAGTGCCCAGTGCCCCGCGAAGGGCGCCTCGCCGCGCCGGATCAGCAGCAGGTGCAGGGCACCGTCGCGGATGGTCAGCGCCACCACGTCGACGGTCACGGCGACCGACGGGTAGGCCCGCGGGTCGTACGCGGCCAGGAAGTCCTGCTCGTTCATCTGGTCTCTCTCATCCTGAGAACATCTCGTTGTGAGAACAACGTAGCGCAGACGTACGCCCCTGCCAAGCCCGAATCAGGATCGGCAGGGACGCGTCAGCGCACGAGACCCGCCAGGTGCGGTCGGCCGCGCGAGTCGTGCAGGGCGAATGCCCCGTCCGGCAGGAGGGTGAAGTCCACAGTGCTCGGCAGCGGTACGGGCAGCTTGAACGCCACCTCGACGGTGCAGGCGTCCGGCAGTCGGGTCTCCAGCGCCGCGAGGCAGCGCGCCTTGCTCCACATGCCGTGCGCGATCGGCCGGCGGAAGCCGAACAACCGCGCCCCGAGCCGGGAGGTGTGGATCGGGTTGTGGTCCCCGGAGACCCGCGCGTACTCCGTGCCGACGCGGGGTTCCACCCGCCAGCGGGCCGTGGCCGTGGGCGCGGTCGGACGCTCGCCCCGATCGCGCCCGCCGGGTGTGCGCTCCCGGCCCAGGTACGTCGAGACGCCGCGCCAGACCTCCTCGCCGTCGACCGATCCGACCAGCACCACGTCCACCTGCCGCCCCCGGTCGTGCGGACGCAGGTTCTCGGCGAACGTCGTGAAGTCGAGGGCCTCGTCGGCGGTGATCGGGCGGTGCACGGTGATCCGGTTGCCGACGTGCACCACGCCGGTCAGCGGGATGGGAAAGCCCGGCGCGGTCATCAGTCGCAGGGTCAGCGGAAAGCCCAGGACGTGCGGGAACGTCGCGGGCAGCCGATCGGTGAGCCGGAACCCGCAGACCCGGTCGTAGTCGGCCAGGTGCGCCCGGTCGGTCCGCACCCCGGCCACGCTGAACTCGACCGCCGGCAGGTCGGCCCCGCGCCGCCCACCGAGTCCGGGCAGCGCGCCGAGCGCGGCCCGCCGGTACAGCGCGCCGGGCGCGGGCATCCGGGGCAGCTCGACGCGCGTCCGGCCGCCCGCGCCGGCCGCACCGGCACCGCTGAGGTCACTGGTCACCTCGGCCGCCGACGCGCTCAAGTCGTGCGTCTGCTCGATGCTCAGGTCGGCGCCGACGGCCTCCGGCCGGCGGATCGCGTCCAGCGTCTCGCGCGACAGGATCTCGGTCGGGCCCTCGATCAGTTCGTGGACCGACAGGTCGTCCGGCTCTCTCCGTTTGCCCATCACGCCCCCAGCAGGCTCTGGCCGCAGACCCGGACGACGTTGCCGCTGACCGCGCCGCTGGCCGGCCAGGCCAGCCAGCCGATCGTCTCGGCCACGTCCACCGGCAGCCCGCCCTGAGCCAGGCTGTTCATCCGCCGGCCGGCCTCGCGGACGACCAGCGGGATGCGGGCGGTCATCCGGGTCTCGATGAAGCCGGGGGCCACCGCGTTCACGCTGATTTCCCGGTCGCGCAGGGCCGGGGCGAGCGAGTCGACCAGGCCGATCACGCCGGCCTTGCTGGTGGCGTAGTTGGTCTGCCCCCGGTTACCGGCGATCCCGGCGATCGAGGAGACGCCGATGATCCGCCCGCCGGCCGGGATCAGCTCCCG
The DNA here is from genome assembly GCF_040607775.1 of Micromonospora sp. NPDC005237. Classification (NCBI taxonomy): domain Bacteria; kingdom Bacillati; phylum Actinomycetota; class Actinomycetes; order Micromonosporales; family Micromonosporaceae; genus Micromonospora; species Micromonospora sp. NPDC005237. The sequence continues at coordinate 357,596 of NZ_JBEXHJ010000002.1, forward strand.
CTCCAGCAGCACGTCGTTGATCCGCTCCTGACTGGACAGGTTGACGTCGATGACCTGGTCCCACCGGTCGGCGTCCATCCGGCCGAGCGTCTTGTCCCGGGTGATGCCGGCGTTGTGCACCACCGCGTCGACCCGACCGTGCCGGCTGGCCAGGTGGTCGGCGAGGCGGGTCGGCGCGTCCGGCGCGGTCAGGTCGAGCTGGACTGCCGTACCGCCGATCTCGTTCGCCACCGCGGCGAGGGCGTCCCCGGCCGCCGGGACGTCCAGGGCGACCACCTGCGCGCCGTCGCGGGCGAGGACCCGGGCGAGGGCCGCGCCGATACCCCGGGCAGCCCCGGTGACCAGCACGACCTGCCCGTCCAGCGGCCGGTCCCAGTCGGCTGGGGCGCTCGCCGCGCCGGCGCCGACCCGGATGACCTGCCCGGAGACGTACGCCGACCGGCCGGACAGGAGGAAGCGGAGGGTCGATTCGAGGCTTGTGCGGGTGCCGGCGGCGCTCGTGTCGCCTGTCACATAGACGAGCTGGGCGGTGGTGCCCCGACCGAACTCCTTGCCGATGCTGCGGACCAGCCCTTCCAGGGCGCGCTGCGCGGTCGCCGCACGCGGTGTCGGGCACTCGTCGGGCGGGGTGCCGAGCACGATCACCCGGCCGCTGGGCAGCAGGGTCCGGGCCTGCGGGTGGAAGAAGTCGTAGAGCTGACGCAGCTGGGTCGAGTCGGTGATGCCGGTGGCGTCGTACACCAGGGCTGCGAGGCGGTCCTGCGCTCCGGCCGTGCCGGTGTCGCGCAGCTCGACCCCGGCGGCGGCCAGGATCGTGGTGACCGGCTCGGCGAGCCGGCCGCCGCTGGCCGCGCCGAGCAGGACCGGCCCGGTCAGCAGCGGGTCGCCGGGGTGGTGTCGGCGCAGTCGCGGCGGGTCGGGCAGCCCGAGGCGCTTGACCAGCGCGCGGCCGGCGGCCGATTGGACGAAGCTCGCGTACCTGTCGGTCATGGGCGTAGCCTACTGGCGAGTAAGGTTCGAGCAACACTTGTCGAGGAGGCGGATCGTGCAGAGCATCCGGCGGGTCGCGGTCATCGGGGGCAACCGCATCCCCTTCGCCCGTTCCAACTCCCGCTACGCGGACGCGTCCAACGCGGACCTGCTCGGCGCGGCGCTCGACGGTCTGATCGCCCGGTATGGGCTGGCCGGGCAGCGGGTCGGCGAGGTGGTCACCGGGGCTGTGCTCAAGCACTCCCGCGACTTCAACCTCACCCGCGAGGTGGTCCTCGGGTCCCGGCTCGACCCGCACACCCCCGCGTACGACATCCAGCAGGCCTGCGGCACCGGCCTGGAGGCGGCGATCCTCGTCGCCAACAAGATCGCCCTCGGTCAGCTCGACGTCGGCATCGCCGGTGGTGTCGACACCACCTCCGACGCGCCGCTCGCGGTCAACGAGGAGATGCGGCGCACGCTGCTCAAACTCAACTCCGCCCGGACGCTCGGCCAGCGGCTGAAGGTCGCCGCGAAGCTGCGCCCGCTCCAGCCGTTCAAGCCGGAGATCCCCCGCAACGCCGAACCGCGTACCGGTCTGTCCATGGGGGACCACGCCGCCCGCACCGCGCTGCGCTGGCAGATCGACCGGCGCTCGCAGGACGAGCTGGCACTGCGCTCGCACCAGCGGCTCGCCGCCGCGTACGACAGGGGTTTCTTCGACGATCTGATGACGCCCTACCTGGGGCTCACCCGCGATGCGAACCTCCGCCCGGACAGCAGTCTGGACAAGCTCGGCGCGCTGCGACCCGTCTTCGGCACCCGTGGCCCGGACGCCGAGCACGCCACCATGACGGCCGGAAACTCGTCGCCGCTCACCGACGGCGCGTCCACCGTGCTGCTGGCCAGCGAGGAGTGGGCCGCCGCGCACCACCTGCCGGTGCAGGCCTGGTTCAGCCTGTCGGAGACGGCGGCCGTGGACTTCGTGCACGGCGACGAAGGGCTGCTGATGGCCCCCGCGTACGCGGTGCCGCGGATGCTGGCCCGCGCCGGGCTGACGTTGCAGGACTTCGACTACTACGAGATCCACGAGGCGTTCGCCTCGCAGGTGCTGGCCACCCTCGCCGCCTGGGAATCGCCGGAGTTCTGCAAGGACCGACTCGGCCTGGACGCGCCGTTGGGCGCGATCGACACCGACCGGCTCAACGTCAACGGCTCGTCCCTGGCCGCCGGGCACCCGTTCGCCGCCACCGGCGGCCGGATCGTGGCCACGCTGGCCAAGCTGCTGGCCGAGAAGGGCAGCGGGCGCGGGCTGATCTCCATCTGCGCGGCCGGCGGCCAGGGCGTGACGGCGATCCTGGAGCGCTGAGGCGTCCCTGTCGATCAACCTGTACGTCGTCCGGTCGCAGCGGGCGGCAAACCGCGGGCGTCGCAACGAACGGCGGACGATACTGGCACGGTGGAGGAGGACCTCGTCGAACTACTGGCCTCGACCGGAGTCACCTGCCGGTTGTTGGTCGAGCAGACGCAGGGCCCATACCACCGAGCTGTGCATCCCGAGCGGCGGGAGATCACCGAGGACCGCGATGGTCTCCCGCTGCGCCTTGGGCTACGCCTATTGGCGGCGGACGCCACCACCCCCCTCGCGGACGTCCTCGTCGAAGTCTGGCAGGCCGACCACGTGGGCCGATACTCAGGCTTCCAGCCATTCGAAGCGAGGCCGGGACAGGTGGTCACCTCGGAGTCGGTGCCGCACGATGTGATCGCCGCCGGTGAGACGTACCTGCGGGGCAGCCAGCGCACCGACGAGCGCGGGATGTGCGCGTTCAACACGATCTACCCGGGCTGGTACGCCAGCCGCACCGTGCACATCCACCTCATCGCGCACCTCGGCGACCGCTCGGTGACCACGCAGCTCTACTTTCCCGACACGGTCACCGACGAGGTTTTCCGTCGCCCGCCCTATCGGGGCCGGCCGCAGCGCGACACCACCAACGCCACCGACAGCATCTTCGCCCACGGCGGTGAGCAGATGATCCTGGACCTGCAAGGAGATCCGACGACCGGCTACACCGGGGTCCTCTGCGTCGTCCTCGACCGGCAAGCGCGACCTGCCTCGGCTCCGGGTCCTTCGGCGGAAAGCGACAGTTGATCGTGGCCAGCAAGGAGCAGATCAGGGCCACCATCGAGGCACACCTCGCCGCCGTCGGCGCCGCCGACGCTACCGCGCTGGCGGATCTCTACACACCGGATGCCCGTCTGCATGACCCCGCTGGCGGATCCCCAGTCACCGGCCGAACGGCCATCCAGCAGCACTTTGCCGGCGTGCTCACCGAGCAACGGACAATGGAACTGGTCATGGTGGCGATCGCCGACCACCACGCCGCGTTCCATTTCCGCGCCACACCAGCCGACGGCCCCACCAGAGAGGTCATCGACACCATGACCTTCGACGACCAAGCCATGATCACTTCAATGCAGGCGTACGCGAGCTGACACCAAACCCGGTCGGAGTAACCTGCGTGGCCTGCCGTCCGACCAAGGGGAGGAATCGCTCCACCGAGGCCGCGAATGCTGAGGGGTCGTCCGCCCAGGGGAAATGCCCAGCCCGTGGCTGCTGGCCGTTGCCGACGGTCGCTTCGAAGCAGCCCTGAGCGACCTGACCGAGGCAATGCACATCGGCTCGCCGCCCCGGTCAGTAGAAATCCGCCAAGCTGCGCCCGGTCTTCGGACCGGGCGAGGATCGCAACGTCGTGGGCCGGCAGGGCCAGGCCGCGTGAGTGCGGCCGTGCACGACACCCCGCGGGTGTGACCTGACCCGACCCGTCCCGCCGACCGGCCGGTGGGCCGGGTTGGCTGGGGCTGCGACCGGCGCGTACGCGACAATGAGGTACGTGACGACGATCCCGAACGTGCTCGCCAACCGGTACGCCTCACCCGAGTTGGTCGCCCTCTGGTCGCCCGAGGAGAAGGTCCGCATGGAGCGGCGGCTCTGGCTCGCCGTGCTGCGCGCGCAGCGTGACCTGGGCGTGGCCGTTCCGGACGGTGTGGTCGAGGCGTACGAGCGGGTGCTCGACCAGGTCGACCTCGCCTCGATCGCGGAGCGGGAGCGGGTCACCCGGCACGACGTCAAGGCCCGCATCGAGGAGTTCAGCGCGCTCGCCGGGCACGAGCACGTGCACAAGGGGATGACCTCCCGGGATCTCACCGAGAACGTCGAGCAGCTCCAGGTGCGGGCCTCGTTGGAGCTGATCCGGGACCGGGTGGTGGCCACCCTGGCCCGGTTGGCCTGGCTGGCGTACGAGCACTCCGAGCTGGTCATGACCGGCCGCTCGCACAACGTGGCCGCGCAGGCCACCACGCTTGGCAAGCGCTTCGCGTCGGCGGCGGAGGAGCTGCTGATCGCGTACGAGCGGCTGGAGGACCTGATCGGCCGCTACCCGCTGCGCGGCATCAAGGGGCCGGTTGGCACGGCCGCCGACCAGCTCGACCTCTTCGACGGTGACGCCGACAAGGTCGCCGAGCTGGAGCGACGGGTCGCCGAGCACCTGGGCTTCGCGCGGGTGCTCGACAGTGTCGGGCAGGTCTACCCGCGCTCGTTGGACTTCGACGTGCTGTCGGCGCTGGCGCAGACCGCCGCCGCGCCGTCCTCGCTGGCCACCACGATCCGGCTGATGGTCGGTCAGGAGCTGGTGACCGAGGGCTTCAAGCCGGGTCAGGTCGGCTCCAGCGCGATGCCGCACAAGATGAACACCCGTTCGTCGGAGCGGGTGAACGGCTTCGCGGTGATCATCCGGGGTTACCTGTCGATGGTCGGCGAGCTGGCCGGTGACCAGTGGAACGAGGGCGACGTGTCCTGCTCGGTGGTCCGCCGGGTGGCTCTGCCGGACGCGTTCTTCGCCGCCGACGGGCTGTTCCAGACCTTCCTGACCGTGCTCGACGAGTTCGGCGCGTACCCGGCGGTGATCAACTGGGAGTTGGAGCGGTTCCTGCCCTTCCTGGCGACCACCAAGATCCTGGTGGCGGCGGTCCGGCGCGGCGTCGGCCGGGAGGTCGCGCACGAGGTGATCAAGGAGCACGCGGTCGCCGTGGCGCTGGCCATGCGCGAGAAGGGCGCCCCGGAGAACGACCTGTTCGACCGCCTGGCCGCCGACGGCCGCCTGGGCCTGTCCCGCGCCGACATCGACACCCTGGTCGCCGACCGCACCGCCTTCGTCGGAGCGGCGAAGACCCAGGTGGAAGCGGTAACCCGCCGCATCACCAAGGTGGTAGAAACCCACCCGGAAGCCGCAACCTACACCCCACCCCCCATCCTCTAACCCCGCCGACTCCCCCCCGCGCCCCCGCGCCCGTCCCGCCCCAGCGTTCGTTGATCATGAAGTTATTGCCGCGACACGCCGACGCGCAGGGCAATAACTTCATGATCAACCGGGTGGCGAGGGGCCGGCGGCGAGGGTCGGGTTAGTCGCCGGTGGGGGTTTCTGCGGCTGTTCGTAGGTTGGGGCCGCTTGCGGGTTCGGCGATGCCGCCGAGAGACTCGGCGAAGGCCGGGTCGGTGGCGGTCTGGGCCGCCACCGCCGGCTGGTCGGCCGGCATGACCTGGGGCATCGTGGGTACGGCGATAACCGCCGTGCCGTACGCGCAGATCTCCATCCACATCTCGCCGCAGTCCCGGCTGTCGAAGCGCATGCCGATCACGGCGTTCGCGCCGAGCCGCAGGGCCTCCTCGCCGAGGCGGGTCACGGAGTCGGTACGCCAGCGGGTCAGGTTGTCCGGCGCCATCGGGTCGTACGCGCCACCGCGCAGATTCTTGACACCCTCGCGGTACGGGTTGCGCGTCCTGGCCATCGATGACACCACCTCACCGAGAATCTGGCGGATCTCGTAGCCGGGCAGTTGCTCTGTCGTCACGACCAGCACGGTTCCGATGCTGTCAGGAGTTGCGCGACCCGATCGGGTGCCGTGTTCACCTGATCGGATGCTGCAAAACGACGCGGCGCGGACGGTCGGCACGCCGCCGACCATCCGCGCCGCGCGGGCGCTAACGGTCAGACACCGGCCACCGAGGTGATCCAGGCCCGGTTGTACGCGACACTGCCGTAGTTCTGGATGGAGGAGCCGTCGGCCGTGGAGGCCACACCGACCTGCTGGCCGTTGTAGAACTGCGGCCCGCCCGAGTCGCCCCGCCAGGCGTTGCCGTTGATCCGGGTGCTGCGGATCGCCTGCCCGCCGTACGCGTCGGTGACGTTGGTGCTGGTCACCTGGACGGTGGCGGTCTTGAGCTGGCTGGAGGCGTCGCACCCGCTGTAGCAGGTCATGCCCCACCCGTAGATCGAGTTGGTCGAGCCGACGGGCGGGTTGCTGCTGGCCAGGGACACCGCCGAGGTGCTGACGGTGCTGGAGAGCCGCATGAGGGCCAGGTCGTTACGGGTGTAGGTGGCGCTGACGGTACGGGTGACCCCGCCCGAGGCGCGGTAGACGCTGCCGACCCGGACCGACATCGTGCCGCTGATGCAGTGTCGGGCGGTGAGCACCCACTGCGCGGCGATCACGCTGCCCGAGCAGGTGAACGAGCCGTTGCTCAGCACGGCGGCGGCCCAGGGGGCGGACGACACGGTGCCGCCGCCGATGATGGGTTGGGGGCCGGCCGGGGCGGCGGACGCGCCGGACGCGGCGGCGAGGGCGCCGACCAGCGCGGTGCTGATCAGGGCGAGCAGGGGACGAACGCGCATCGGTGGACTCCTTGGAGGGGCTGGGGCCCGGGGTCGCCGGGTGCCCGGTGGCGACAGCGGGAGATCCCCGCCGCCGCTGGCATCGAGTGATGTCGATGTACTGTAGGGCCGACGAGCATCGTTTTCAAGAAGCTTATCGAGATCAACCAATGTAACGATTCGGCTACCCAGCGCGCCGTATATGCCCTGCTGGGGCCGCCTGTCCCGCCCCGCCGGCCGCACCCGCCGCCGGTTATGTGGATCACTGCCTGAACTGCGCCCGGCCGGTGCGTCCGCGACGGTATCTGCCAGGTACGCTGGCTGCGCTCGCCCGTTGTGGGTCGGCACCCAACTGCGTACACAGTCAGGAGTGCCCAGTGCCTCGCGTCGTCGTCGACGTCATGCTCAAGCCCGAGATCCTCGATCCGCAGGGCCAGGCCGTCGCAAACGCGCTGCCCCGGCTCGGCGTCAGCGACGTCGCCTCAGTGCGGATCGGCCGGCGCATCGAGATCGACTTCACCGGTGAACCGGACCTGGACCGGGCCCGGGAGATCGCCGACAAGCTGCTCGCCAACCCGGTCATCGAGGACTTCACCGTCCGCCTGGTCGAGACCGACGAGACCGCGGACGCCCGCTCGTGACCGCCCGGGTCGGTGTGGTCACCTTCCCCGGCTCGCTCGACGACGGGGATGCGGCCCGCGCCGTCCGGATCGCCGGCGCCGAGCCGGTCCGGCTCTGGCACGGCGATGAGGATCTGCACGGTGTGGACGCGGTCGTGCTGCCCGGCGGCTTCTCCTACGGTGACTACCTGCGCTGCGGCGCCATCGCCCGGTTCGCCCCGGTGATGGAGACGCTCGTGGACGCCGCCCGGGGTGGTCTGCCGGTGCTCGGCATCTGCAACGGCTTCCAGATCCTCTGCGAGGCGCACCTGCTGCCCGGCGCGCTCACCCGCAACCAGCACCTGCACTTCCGTAACCGGGACCAGGTCCTGCGCGTCGAGTCGGCCGGCACGGCGTGGACCAACGCGTTCCAGCCCGGCCAGGAGATCCTCATCCCGGTGAAGAACGGCGAGGGCTGCTACGTCGCCGACACCGCGACGCTGGACCAGCTCGAAGCCGAGGGGCGGGTCGTCGCGCGCTACGTCGGCGGCAACCCCAACGGGTCGCTGCGCGACATCGCGGCCATCACGAACTCCGCCGGCAACGTTGTCGGCATCATGCCGCACCCCGAGCACGCGGTGGAGGCGCTCACCGGCCCCTCGCTGGACGGCCTGGGCTTCTTCACCTCGGTCCTCAAGCACCTGGTGGGGGCGCCCGCGTGAACGCGAGGAGTCGGTCAGGCGGGCACGAGCGCAGCGAGGAGAGGTCATGACCACCCATCCGGACCCGGTACGGGACACTCCGGAGGCGTACTCCGCCCCGGCGCAGCCGACCGAGCCGCTGGCGCAGCCCGCCGCTCCGTCCCAGCCGGCGACCGCCGACTGGACCGACGGCGTGGACACCGTGCCGCGCGCCGGTGGCACGCCGGGCGAGTTGCAGCCGTACACCGAGCTGGGTCTGCGCGACGACGAGTACGACCGGATCCGGCACATCCTCGGCCGTCGACCCACGCAGTCCGAGCTGGCGATGTACTCGATCATGTGGAGCGAGCACTGCTCCTACAAGTCGAGCAAGGTGCACCTGCGCCAGTTCGGTGAGAAGGCCCCGCACAGCGACCGGCTGCTCGCCGGCATCGGCGAGAACGCTGGCGTGGTGCAGGTCTCCGACGAGCTGGCGGTGACCTTCAAGGTCGAGTCGCACAACCACCCGAGCTTCGTCGAGCCGTACCAGGGCGCGGCGACCGGCGTCGGCGGCATCGTCCGGGACATCCTCGCCATGGGTGCCCGCCCGATCGCGGTCATGGATCCGCTGCGCTTCGGTGCCGCGGACCACCCGGACACCGCTCGGGTGCTCACCGGCGTGGTCGCCGGCGTGGGTGGCTACGGCAACTGCCTCGGCCTGCCCAACATCGGCGGCGAGCTGGTCTTCGACCCGTCCTACCAGGGCAACCCGCTGCTCAACGCGCTTTGCCTGGGCGTACTGCCGGTCGACCGGCTGCAGAACAAGGCCGCCGCGGGCCCCGGCAACGTCGTGGTGCTGATGGGTGCCAAGACCGGCCGGGACGGCATCGGCGGCGTGTCGGTGCTGGCCAGCGCCACCTTCGACGAGGGCAGCGAGGCCCGTCGCCCGGCCGTGCAGGTCGGCGACCCGTTCACCGAGAAGCTGCTGATCGAGGCGTGCCTGGAGCTGTACGACGGTCAGCTGGTCGTCGGTATCCAGGACCTCGGTGGCGCCGGCCTGACCTGCGCGCTCACCGAGACTGCCGCTGCTGCCGGCACCGGCATGCGGGTCTGGCTGGAGCGGGTGCCGCTGCGGGAGCCCTCGATGGACCCGCACGAGATCCTGGCCAGCGAGTCGCAGGAGCGGATGCTGCTGGTCGTCGAGCCGGACAAGCTCGACGCGGTGCTCAAGACCTGTGAGAAGTGGGGCGTCCTCGGCACCGCGATCGGCGAGGTCACCGCCCCGGAGCCGGACGGCCGCCCGGGTCGACTGCTGATCACCTGGCAGGACCACCTGGTCGTCGACGTGCCGCCGGGTTCGCTTGTCGACGACGGCCCGGTGTATGCCCGACCGATGCGGGAGCCGGCCGACCTGATCCTGCTCCAGGCCGACCGGGCCGAGACGCTGCCCCGCCCGGCCGACCCGGAGGCGCTGCGGGAGACCGTGCTGCGCATGATCGCGTCGCCGAACCTGGCCGACAAGACCTGGGTCACCGAGCAGTACGACCGTTACGTGCTGGGCAACACCGTGCTCGCCCAGCCGGAGGACGGCGGCGTGATCCGGCTCGACGAGCGGACCGGGCTCGGCGTGGCGCTGTCGGTCGACGGCAACGGCCGGTACGCGCGGCTCGACCCGTACAACGGCACCAAGCTGGCACTGGCCGAGGCGTACCGAAACGTGGCGGTGACCGGCGCGAAGCCGATCGCCGTCACCGACTGCCTCAACTTCGGCTCTCCCGAGGACCCGGGCGTGATGTGGCAGTTCGCCGAGGCCGTGCGCGGCCTGGCGGACGGCTGCCTGGAGCTGGGCATCCCGGTCACCGGTGGCAACGTCAGCTTCTACAACCAGACCGGCGCGGCGGCCATCCACCCGACCCCGGTGGTCGGTGTGCTGGGTGTGCTGGACAACGTGGCCGACCGGGTGCCGATGGGCTTCGTCCCGCGTCCCGGCGGCGACCACGACCAGCTCTACCTGCTCGGCGAGACGAATGTGGAGCTGTCCGGCTCGGAGTGGGCCTGGGTGACGCACGAGCACCTCGGCGGCATCCCGCCGCAGGTCGACCTGCTTCGCGAGAAGGCGCTGGCCGACCTGCTGGCCGAGGCGGCCCGGGTGGGTCACCTCAGCTCGGCGCACGACCTGTCCGACGGTGGCCTCGCCCAGAGCCTGGTCGAGTCCTGCCTGCGGCGTGGCGTCGGCGCACGGATCGCCGTGCCGGAGCAGTTCGCCGAGGGTTCGATGCCGTTCGTCTACCTGTTCAGCGAGTCCGCCACGCGGGCGCTGGTGTCGGTGCCGCGTGGCCACGACAAGGCGTTCGCCGCGCTCTGCGCCGAGCGGGGGGTGCCGTTCGAGTTGATCGGCGTCACCGACCCGGCCGGCGGCGCGCTGGAGGTGCACGGCCAGTTCCGGATCGGTCTGGACGAGCTGCGCGCCGCGCACACCGAGACGCTGCCGCGCCTCTTCGGCGGCGCTGCGGCCGTCGACGTGCCCGCGCCGGCCGCCGGCGTGGCGGGCGCGGTCGAGGCCGTGCCGCTGCCGGGTGCCCCGGCCGAGCCGGTGGACGCGTCGGAGGTGCTCTCCGAGCCGATCGCCTCGGCCGGTCCGTCCCCGCAGACCGGAGCTGTCGACCCGGTCGGGTCGGAGCCGCCGGGCGAATCGTCCGAGTCTGACCCCGGTGCCGCCGAGCCGTCGCCTGACGAGCGCTGAGGCGTTGACGGCGGCCGTCTACGGCCAGCCCGGGTCGGGTGCCCGCTTCGACTGGGGCCTGACCGGGGCGGCCGAACTCGGCCGCGTCTGCGCGGCGCTGGTGGTGGTGGACGTCCTCTCGTTCACCACCGCCGTCGAGGTGGCGGTCGCCCGGGGCATGCGGGTGCACCCGTTCCCGTGGGGCGAGCAGGCCGCCGAGTACGCGGTGCGGGTCGGCGCGGTCGCGGCGGTGGGCCGCCGCCGGGTGACAGCCGACCATCCGTGGTCGCTCTCACCCGCCGCGTTGAGCGCCGCGCCCGTCGTGGCGGACCTGGTGCTGCCCTCACCGAACGGCTCCGCGATCAGCGCGGCCGCCAGCGCCACCGGGCTGCCGGTGGTCGCGGCGTGCCTGCGCAACGCCCGCGCCGTCGGGCGTTGGCTGCGCCGCCAGGGGTACGGCACGACGGACGCCCCCATCGGCGTCGTCGCCTCGGGTGAGCGGTGGCCGGACGGGTCGCTACGACCGTCGGTCGAGGACCAGCTCGGCGCGGCGAGCGTGCTGGACGCCCTGTCCGGTGTGCCGGGTGGCCTCTCCGTGGAGGCGGCCATGGCGCTCGCCGCGCTGGCCAGCACTCCGGACGTGCCCGCCGCGGTGCGCGGCAGCGTGTCCGGTCGGGAGTTGACCGAGGGCGGCTTCGGCGCCGACGTCGACGTCGCGGTCCGGGTGGGCGTGTCGGACGTCGTACCGGTCCTCCGCCAGGGCGTGTTCTCCGCCGCCTGACCGTCGCGGGTCGCCGGCCCGCTCGCGCCGCGCCCGCGCCCGTCCGCGCCCGTCCGGCCGGCCGTCGGGTGGCGGGGCGATCAACTCGGATTCCGGGAAGTCGGTGTGTCGAGGTAACGCGGACAGCCCGCCTACCTGGAAGACGAGTTGATCACGCTGGAGGACCGGGCGACCAGCGCCCGCAACGGAACGGCCGCCCGGAGATCCGGGCGGCCGTTCTGCCGTGCTGCGGTGCCGTGGTGCTGGTCAGTCGTCCAGCCAGTCGAGGCGTCGGCCGCCCCGCTCGGTGGGCGGCGGCCCGTCCGGCCGGGCCCGGCCACCCTGCTGCTGACCATAACCGGCCTGGTCGTAGCCCCGGTCGTCGTAGGCGCCGCGTTGCTGCGGGGCTTCCTGGCCGTAGCCGCCCTGGTCGTACCCGCCGCCCTGCTGCTGGCCGTAACCGCCCTGGTCGTAGCCCCGGTCGTCGTAGGCGCCGCGTTGCTGCGGGGCTTCCTGGCCGTAGCCGCCCTGGTCGTACCCGCCGCCCTGCTGCTGGACGTA